>NZ_JBOBHU010000012.1:0-217159 GCF_050587665.1 Rhizobium sp. Nf11,1
GCTCAGCTATGGTCAGAGGTCTCGAAGACGGAGTGGGATTCTTCAGGAATGGCGAAGCCTTCGTCTTTCAGGGGATAAGAAACACACTCAACATAGAGGGGCTGGTAACCAGTATCTGCCATGCGACCAAGATCCAGCGCGAACTCTGGAAATCGCCCTCGATTCTTAACGCAGGCATACGGGTCCGAAGGGGCGAAACGTTGCAATTCAAGATGGGTGACACGGAGATCGCCAGGATCCGCCCTGACCAAGACCTCGTCAGTGGTTTCTACGAAACTCATGACTGGGTTCCTCTGCAGCTTTTTGGTGACCTACTTGAGTCCGGAGGACTCTTCGCCGAGGACAGTCCATGGGCGCTTGCACGCATGCTGGAAAGAGGGATCAGAAATCGCGAGGAAGAGGAAGACCGGCGGAAGCCGAAGCTCGAGGCTTCATCGTTCGACGGCATCGATTTCTGATCGGTGACCGTCTACGCACCCCGGTCCTCAAAGCCGATCGCCGCGAATGCGCGGCAATCTCCCTGTGCGGACGTGTCAGTCTTGATTCCATATATACGAGGCCGTTCCAGAACGCGACGTTCACCTCCGATGGGGCCACCCCAGGTACCGGCCCAAGCCTCCAGCCCATGTTCGATCTTACCATGGTGGGCAAGCGGCGGGCAGCGAGAATTCGACGGAATCCTCGGCATGTCACATTGAAAGGCTTCCTCACTGAGCAGACGCCATCGCATTCCCCGAGACGAGCATGCCATCTCGAACCAACAACTCGCCATCGGACTTAAGCGCTTCGATGCGAGCAACGATCACGTCTCGCAACTGGCTGCTGCCTGAGATGCGGTTGGCTACCGGACTGGACCATCATTTTTGGGAACGGTCGGACCTTGGGCGTCGTCGGCGAAGATGTAGCTCCGGGAGGCATCGTCGGAAAGCTCGGCCACGTACTGAATGTAAGGAACAGCCTTGCCCTCCCCAGCCTCCCCACGCCGGAGCACCTCGAACACAAAGTCAGCCTTCTTTCCACGAAGCCGCAGTGCAATCTCGTAGAGTGCAGGAACCTCGATGATGCTGATAGCAAAGTCATCATCAGCGGTGGTCGCAAATTCGGCCACGGCCTTGAAAACCTGGTCAAACAGTTCTGCACCCTCGCCTTCCAGCAAGGAGTTGAAGGACAGCGTCCCGTCCGGCTCCAAATCCAGATCCGCCAGCATCGCCTTTCCTGCCACGCGGAAGAAGAATCGATATAGTCCCGGCGGATCTTCGAGATCACCGACCGCAGCTTGGTCCGCACCGAAAACATGGACTGGCAGAGGATCATCGGCCACCGGGGTTGGAAAGGTGATCTTATCGCTTGGCAGAATGCGAACATTTGCCAGCCCCTCGGCAAAGATCGAAAGGCATCCCTCGGGACATGAGGATTTCAAGATCGACATTCTATGCTCCAACCGCTGCCGGATCCCGGACGAAGTACGAATGTGACCAGCTACCGTGTCCCAGCCGCCCGAAAGCCTTCTCAAATTTAGCGGCGGGCATCGTCCTTGTGCCTCCACCATTCTTGACAGGGTCTTCAACTATGTACCACAAAGCATCGTCCTCTCCGATGAATCAGCCTCTGATGACCACGAAATGGCCGCCACCGCCCTTCCAATGGATCCTGGCGCCCAATGGACGTCTTTCGGCGATCTCGTGAAAGACAACCTCCTCGGGCACGTTCTTATCTGTCATCACCTTCAAGCAACCGACAATATTTAAAGCTTTGTCCAGTTCCCACTGCCTATTGATATGAGGCGCTGACGCATCACCAAAGCATGCGTCCTCCTTCAATGCCTCTGCCACGATGTCACACTGCTTCCAGTACGTTTCATTGTGGTAGTACTGCACAACGGTGGCGCTTACTGCCGCCCAGCACCAATTGGTTTGCTCCTGCCTCTGTATGGTGAAGTTGAAGCTTCTACCTTTGGAAGCATTTTTCCGAAGGCGCTTTCGAAGGAAGTACGCCTCGAGTTCTGATCTGTCCATGCGATGCTCTTGCTATCTTGATTGGCCGGGGTCGTTGTCTCCTGTCCCGGTCTCGTCTAGCGGTGTCAGGTAAAAAATTCGACTACCCAGAACACTGCGGAGCTGCGCAAGCTCGAATTGCAACGACAATCTCTCACGATTAACGCAATGAGAAGCGGTCCTCCGCTTTCCGCTTGAGTCCATCGAGACCACTGTCCGCAATCGCATACACTGTGCGCTCACGATAAGCCGCAAGGGCTCCAACTTCATTCAGGCCGTGCGAAAAATAATTGCCACGGCTGCGCTATAGGCAGGCATTCCCTCGGACCGAATTCGCATTCCTACGCCCTGAAGCCACCGGCGCAGAACCAGTCTGAGGCCGAGAGGGCTTGGTACGTTGCCGTTTGCCATGAGTTGAGTTGAGAGTGTCGCGCACTCTCCGCCCGCTCATGCAGATCCAGCCGGACGTCATGCGGCGTACCCCTCCCGGCGATGCGTTCAAGGGAGTAGCGGATGTTGCTGATCTCGACGCCTGCATGGCTGGCGTATAGCGATGCAAGGCGAAAAGCCTCGAAGTGCCGTACCGCCCGGGAGACCTTCGTGGCACTCCACCCCGCGGGGGCAGCAACCCAGAAGCGGACAGCGGCTGGCGACGTTTCGATAACCCGGGCCACCAACCACTGTGCGTCATCGAAGTCGTCGAAGTAGGGATGGAAGCTCTGCTCGGCCTCCGATGACGGCTGGTAGTCGAGCTTCAGCTTGTTGCATTCTGCACAAGCTGGGACGAGGTTCAGTGGCACGACCGTCAAGGCCGGATGAAGTGCTTGCGCGAGTTAGTGGTCTAGGGTTGATACGGTGCGCTGAGAACAAAGGGGGCACATGTCATTGCGCGGCGCCGCCTTCAGAAGGTCGTACATGCCACGTGTCACCTTGCTCTTCACGAACGTGCCCGCATAGACGCGCTTCATGTCGGCTGTCGTCATTGCAGGAGGCACGCTGTCTGATCCGGGTATGGAGAAGAGGGTCATGTCAGGTCCTCGGGCGAAATACTCCGCCTCTGCGAGAACAATGGATGCAGAGGCGAGCAGGAGGTTCTTATTGAGCCTCTCGTCGCGGATGCTGTTGACGCAGGCGTCCAGCACGTTCTTTGCCGCGCTTGGCGGCCTTGGAAGCGATCTCACTGCGTGCGGTCCCTTTCGAGAACCAACGCTCTGATGATCGCCCTCGCCTCCGTTCCCAATTGATTGCCGAACCGGGCCACGGCCTGCTCGTAACTAAGGTTGCGGTCGAACACCGCCTCGACGAGCAAACGGTGAAATCCTGTTCGCGTCACCTCAAGGCTGAAGACTTCGCGCGTCAGAATACCCACGTTCTCACCAAACGTTTCGATCGTCGGGCGCTCCACTTCGGATTTCCTGCCCGATCGCCGAATTTTCCAGGCGCTTGATCTCGGCACCTCCTGAAGGACGACAGGAGAATGCGTGGCGACAATGGCGACCCCATTGCGCGAAACGAGCAGCCTGGAAAGGCTCCTTATGAATGCCGAAAGAAGCGGAGGATGAAGATGGCCTTCAGGTTCGTCGATCATCACAAGCGTCCGCTCATCGACGAGTTCTACGAGCCGGGTGATTGTAAGTAGGACGATTGCGTGGCCGGAACTCAGGCGACCGAAACGCTCCTCGGTAGTGGCGGCCCATTCGTCGCCCTCGCCTCCAAGGAGCTCGCGGATGTCGGCTTCCGCGAAAAGGTCGTCGGCCTCGAGCGTTGACACTGCTTCTCGCCATCGTGACGCTCGTGGCCCAGTCCTGCAGCGGTCGAGGCTCTTTCTGAAGTCTTCAGCCAGGGCGTTCCCGATGGTCCGAACCCGGACCATGAGGGAGAGATATCGCCGTCGAATATCGCTTTGCGTTCTCAACGGAGCAGGCTGGCAGCCGGAACCGCCTTGATTGGCGGGACATGCTTTTGATCAGGGGGTGAGAAAGATTTAGCATGGCGCCTCTTCCATGCGTTTTCTCGATCTCCACCCAATCGAGTTCCGTCTTCTGAACCACGGCCCATTCAATGACCATTGATTGGTCGAGATCGTTTTTCATCCCAATAGCCTTCGTCAGTCCTGGAAGGCTTCCAGTTCGGATTGCTCCCATGGCTATTTTCGGAGCAATCTGATTCTGGCTCCTAGGGTCCATCTCATCAAACTTCATTTGGTCCAAACTCCGCGTCCATTGATGATTGGACGGTGAATTGGCCGGCGCAAGCCTCTCGCAATCGCCGTTAATCAAGCGCCCGGTAAGGAGCTGGCGGCCGCCGAAGTGAGCATTGTCTCTACGGCTCGCCTGAGCGGTGGGTCGAGAGCGGATAAGGCGGCGTTCCAACAAGTTCTAGGTCAAATACCTTCTGCTGTCAGGACAAGACTTGCCTCAAGAGCATCATCTGCCGCGCCATGTCGACGAATAGCTGCAGGAACACGTAGACCTGCTGCCTAGTGACCACCGTGGCGACTGGGTGTCCGGCCTCATTTCGTGCTGTTCGGATGACCGCTTGGATCGTCATCAGAACTTCTAGGTTCTCTACGATCGCTTTAGGCAGGTCGGGTCGCATAGCATCCAACGCTTGACGAAATTTTGTGACCTTCGAACCGATGAACTCCGCCTTCTGGGCTGCGTTGAACCGGCTGCCATGAGTGGGATGAGCCGCGGCGGCATCGACCAGACGAACGAACTCTGCCTCGGCCGCAACGCCAATCATCACGCACGAAGACAGCAACAAATCGGCATAGAAAGCGCCCGCTGCTTCATACAGATAACCGAGCGCCTCGCTGCTGATGTCCTGCACCTGTCCCTTCACCAATGCAATGAACGTCGACGCGTCATGAAATCGCAGCGGATTCTGCGCCAGCAACTCCGTTTTACCGAGATGAGATAACCTGAACCACGGCCACGCCGCATTCATATCGTTGATGCCAAGTGTGATCATTCCCTGTCGGAAAAGATCCCAAAAAGCGTCACGTGCCAGTTCCCTGTCATAGGGATGCATGGTCTGTGACCCATATATGGACGAGAGATCCAACGAAGCGACTCCATCGCGCTTCGCGAGTTCGATCTCCAGTTCCCGGATCAGGGACGCCCATTGCTCTGGTACATTACTGGCGCGCGTGATGATATCAATGATCGCTTCACGGATCTCTTCGTAACTGTGCTGTTTGGCATTGTAATTCATCAGCGGCCTTCGTGCGCAGGACGGTTCCTGGAGATATGCGTACTGATACCTCGACACTTGCTTCGCGGCCAGCACGAATGGTCCACATCATGCGTAACGAGGCCGATTCCGCGCAGAAAAGACCGACGCGCCGCGGTCGAAAGGTGAAGGACCGCTAGGGACTGACGCGCCTTAATAAATATTGAATAAATGCATCTCTTAGTTGATAGTGCCTTCACTTCTGTCAGGTGAGTCAATCGGTCGTGCAGCGCCCTTTTATTTCGAAGTCATTCGTTGAATTGGAGGAGGTCTTTAAAAAAGCGGCGCGCGACAGAGATTCCGAGTATCTCAAGCTTCTCGACCACGAACTCTCCTTCCGAAACAAGAACCAGAAGACACCAGACCTTAGGAAGAAGGTCGAGTCGGCCTTGGCGAAGGCACCCTTGAAGCAACAAGATCTCTTCGGAGATGCAAAGCAGCCCACGGGCACCCGGAGACCAGGCAGCAAGTCCGCGACCGTCCACACCAGACCCGGCAGCCGCAAGAAGCCAAAATACAAACCGACCGAAGAGCAGGCCGCCGCGCTCGACGCGTTCCTGCAAGGCAAATCCCTTAAGATCAATGCGTTTGCAGGATCCGGCAAGACATCCACGCTCCAGCTCCTCGCCAATGCCACCGGACTTCGCGGACAGTATCTCGCGTTCAACAAGAGCATCGTCGCAGACGCTGGCGAGAAGTTCCCGGATACGGTCGACTGCTCGACCTCACACAGCCTGGCATTTCGCGCGGCACCTGCGGGATACAAGCAGGATATCGGGAAGCTGACGAACAAGTGCACGGCAAAGCAGCTTGTGGAAGTCCTGGACATCAAGCGCCGCCGCTTCGGCGACAAATATCCCGTAACGCCGGACTCCCAAGGATATCTCTACCTTGAGACCATCAGACGATATGCCCAGAGCGCGGATGACGAGATTGGCCAGCAGCATGTCCCGACCCTCGGCGCCCTCAGGGCCGCCCCAGAGGATGTTCTGCAAGAGGTCTCAAGTTTCGCGCTCGATGGTGCGCGACAAGTCTGGAGCCGGATGCTCTCAGAGCGGGATCCCCTGCCCCTGGGTCACGACGGCTACCTGAAGCTCTGGGGTCTTTCGCGCCCGATCATCGCTGCGGACTACATCATGTTGGACGAGGCCCAGGACACCAATCCTGTCGTCCTCGACATCCTGCAGAAACAGCGCG
Source organism: Rhizobium sp. Nf11,1 (assembly GCF_050587665.1). NCBI lineage: Bacteria > Pseudomonadati > Pseudomonadota > Alphaproteobacteria > Hyphomicrobiales > Rhizobiaceae > Rhizobium > Rhizobium sp. Nf11,1. The sequence goes on from NZ_JBOBHU010000012.1 coordinate 6,426, forward strand.
GGCAGTTGATCTACGTTGGGGACCGATACCAGCAGATCTACGAATGGCGCGGCGCCGTGAATGCCATGGAGTCGATCGAGACGGACGCCAGCACCTACCTGACGACCTCATTCCGTTTTGGGAACGCCATCGCCGATCTCGCGACCAAGATGTTGGTGAAACTCTGCGAGAGCCAGCCCGTGCGGGGGAATCCCAACATCGTCAGCAAAATCGGCGCTGTAAACAACCCTGTCGCAGTTCTCGCCCGAACGAACGCGACCACAATCAGTGCGGTGATCGAAGCGCTGGACACCGCGCGCAAGCCTCATCTGGTCGGCGACAAGTCCGAACTGATGGACATGCTTCGCGGTGTCCAGGCGCTTAAGGAGAACGAGCCGTCGACTTGCCCCGCATTCTTCGGCTTCAAGTCCTGGAACGAGGTGGTCGAGTTCGCTCGCACGGACGAAGGCGCGCATCTGGTGATGTTCGTCAATCTCGTCGAGAAGCGCGGCGAGAAGCAACTGATGTGGGCGCTGAACAGAACCGTAGATGAGGAAAAGGCCGACCTAATCATATCCACCGCGCACAAATCCAAGGGACGGGAATGGAAGTCTGTTCGCCTCATGGACGACTTCCTACGAAGCAGTCCAACGGACAAAAAGAACAGCGGACCCGATCTTGCGGAAATGCGCCTCCTGTACGTCGCCCTGACCCGAGCGAAGGAATCCTTGGAGGTTCCGTCAACGATCATGGATTTCGTTGAGCGCGGCATCACACCGCAGCGCGCGCGTGTCGAGGTTGCCCCTTCGAGACCCCAGGACGTGGGTCGAAGGCCGCCAACCCCGGCGCCACACCAAGCCGCGCGTACGAGACCAGCGTCGCCTCCACCGAGCGTCGCAGTTCCCCCAGTCGTGCCGGATGTCCGCCGGCAGCCTGCTCGCAGAGGCCTGCTGGGCTGGCTGTTTGGCAAGTGATACGCATGGCTCAGACCACCAAACGCTGCCATTGGGTTCCGCAAAGTTATCTGAAGGCATTCGCCGAGAAGAGCACAGGCAACCTCTATTCTCCAATGGGAACCGACGGCCGACGGGTCGACGCGCTCGAAAAGAAGTTCGCTGAAATCCTATTTCGGCCGTCCGGTCTGGCAGGCGTTGTTGGACGGATATCCGAGCACGTTCCTGCCTGAGTTCATGATACCGAGCATCATCCGAGTCTTCGCGTGGCGGTAACAGTCGGTGAGAACACAACATCCATGCCGGGTCCTGCTCCTGGCAAGGAACCAAGAGCCATCTGGCAACAGCATTGAGGATGCCGCGATGTCCAAACAATCAAAAACGATGATGCTGTACTACTTTACGAAGGAGCAGTATGCGCTTGAAAGTCTACGGGATCGGCGGATCAAGGTGGCGCGGTTCCGGGAACTGAATGATCCGTTTGATTTCATTGGTATCGCGACCGTCAATGCAGATGATCTGAAGACTGTCAAGCAAGTTCGTGAAAAGCTTGATGAGAGTACTGGTCTGCTATGCATGAGCAAGAGCTGGCAGCAGCCTCTATTGTGGGGGCACTATGCAGACAGTCACAAGGGTATCTGTCTCGGCTTTGAGGTCAAAAAATCAAATTGGAAGAAAGTAAACTATCGTACATCACGGCCACGACTTTCGAGCTACGACAAGAAGCGTGTTGCAGAACTCACTGAGCAGGAATTGGAAGAAATCGGCCACATTAAGTTCAAGGCGTGGGAGTATGAAAAGGAATATCGTCGCCTGATCCCGTTGGGCGAGCCTGATATGGTGAACGACCTTTATTTCGAAGACTTCGGACCCGACATGATTCTCAAGATGATTTACGTAGGGCCGCGTTGCAAAGTTGATATGGATCGCTTGAAGAAGTTGCGCGACAGCGTTGGCGGAACCGTTGTCATTCACCGTACGCGCCCGTCAAACCTGTACTTCAAGGTCATCCGGAGTATCATTTTGAAGCCGCTTAAGAAGGCCCCATAAGACGGGGAATACTTGCCATCTCGCGCTAACCTGGAAACAAGATCCGATCACGCCGTGGTTTCCCATGGCGCTCCTTCCAGTCGATCATTTGCCGCGGATCGAGACATTTCATGCCGTATAGCTATCGAATCTGACGACGCGAGGAATCCGGCATATCGCTCCACGACGATCGCTGCCCAACCTATCGTCGTGTTTTCACGATGTCGATCAGATCGCGCCGGAACTTTTCGGGGTCGGACGCGAGATCGATCGTGACGAAGCGAAGCCGATGCCCCTGAATCGTAACAGCTTCGTCGACATGCCTTTCCAGGGAAGGATGCAGGAGAATTCCTTCCGCGCAATCGGCAGCAACGTCGCCCCGGCCGGCCTGAGAGCGGACATAGGAGTATAATTGATAAAGGTGCGCGCTTTTGAGTCCTTCGGAACCATGAGCGCGATCGGTCAGGATTCCCGTGAACTTGGTGTCCAGGATAAGACGTCGGGCAATGCCCTGCTGCAGAACTACGTCGGCATGCATTTTCGGCAGAATGGCGCCGAGGCCATCTGTCGCGTCCCTTGCTTCCCATGCGAACTGCGTCTGGCTGCTTACTTTCCATCCATCGCGCCCATGGAATTCATGGCGGTAGAACTCGGCAATAGCTTTCTCGAAGATTTGCCGTAGAAGACGCTCATCGTGATCGAGTCTCGTCATCTTGACATCACCAGCTTGCTCCGACGGCAACGCCAGATCCAACACGAGTTCCGACACACGCACGACAAGTTCGTCGTCGGCATCATTGCCGCCGAACCTCTCACGTGAGAATTCCGAGCGCGATGGTGGCCTGGGTGAGACTCCGGCATCAAGCAGTGTGGTCGCGAGGCTCCCGCACCTGAACGCAAGTTCGGTGTCTTCCACAGCCGTTCGCGCCCGGACGAGAGCTGCTAGGATTAATCTGTTTCTCGGCGTGTCAGTCGTTAGTTCCTCGAAGCGGCATGCTATCCTCCCCCGGCTTAGAAGAAGGCCGGCTTCTGTCTTCATCCAGTCGATGCGACCTCTGACACGACTTAACTCCTCTGAGCGCCGCTGGTAGCCAAGTGAAAGACTTCGCCTGAGCCGACGCTCCACTGCGAATGTCAGTAGCCGCCCGAGCACATCCGGCAATACTGCGTCGCTTTCGACCCGCGCCGCGAAGGGATCGAGGAAACGTGCCAGTCGGGACGCGTAGACCAACAAGGTCCACAGATTGCGAACCGGAATGCCGACGTGGCTGTGCCAGGTAGCCGTTCTTTGGTCCGTAGTGTCCACCGGACGTTTCCCGATCATCAAATGGCTAAGAGCTGACTGATTTGGGTTCTCGCCGCTTCATCGTTATCGAACCAATACTCCTCAAGGAGCGGCGCAAGTTCGGCGCGCACGGTATCGAGGTACCAGGATCGCCAAGATTCTTCGTCTGCTGGTGCTGCATGAGGGGTCATGAAGCTGTGCCCCACCCGAAACTGCCTACCGAGGGCACGATCGCCTTCAATCGCCGCATTGAGTGACCGCATCCTTTCTCCGATGAGAGACACGAGCCTCGCCGGTGCCCCGCGGTCGAGGAGCCATTTGCTCCAAGCGTCATTGAATTGTGGTGCGAGCGATACGAATGAAAAGCGGCGCCGTAGCGCGAGGTCGACAAGGGCGAGCGATCGGTCGGCGACGTTCATCGTCCCTATGATATAGAGGTTGTCCGGAACGTATCTCCGCTCCTCTATAGTTCTGGGATAAGCTAGACGAAGGGCTTCATCTTCATTTCGCTTGCTGTCCTCGATGAGGGTGAGCATCTCGCCAAATATCTGTGCGGGATTGCCGCGATTGATCTCCTCGATAACAAGCACGTACGGCGTCTGAGGTTCCTGGGTAGCGGCGGCGACGGCATCGAGGAAAACGCCGTCGACCAATTGCAATCCTTTGGTTCCATCTGGACGCCACCCTCGGACGAAATCCTCATATGAAAGGGTGGGTTGAAACTGCACTGCTGTCAGTCTCTGATGATCGCGCGCTCCAATCAGGGAATAGCCGAGTCTTTTGGCAAGCCAAGTCTTTCCGGTGCCAGGCGGCCCCTGGAGTATGATATTCTTCTTCCTCCGAAGAAGTTCGAGCGCGGCTCGGATTTCGTCAGGCGGCAGAAAGCATCCCTCTTCAACGATCGTGTCGATGTCATAGCGCCTGATGGCGACTGAAGATACAGTGGGCCTGTCTTCTGCAAACTCCATAGCGCCGGAAAGGGCTTCATCGCCGGAATGGAAAGACCACTGAGCTTCGAAGTCTTCTGGCAACGCGGCAGCGTAATCCTCTCCGTCGTCAGTAAGGACCAGGACCCCTCCGGGATTTTGAACGTCGATCAAGCCCACGAGCCGCGCCCATGTGCAGATGTGAGAGCCCGGCTGGGTCGACTTCCAAGTGGGCACGTGCGACTGCAGACGTTTCGCAGCATCCGTCGGCTTCAGCACGCCTGGCTCTCTCCTAACCATCAGAAGCAGGTGCCCCATGCCAAAGACCCGTCCTATCAACGGGCCACGAAGAACTGCAGACGGATCATCGACAGTCAAAAGCTCCAAGCCCCGGTCGGTGGGCCTGTAGATATCACTGCCATCTACGCGCAGGAGTCCAAGGCCGCCCATCGCTTGAGATAGGATGTTCCCTGCAGAAGCTGCATTGAGCTGCGTGGCTTCTGTCAAAATGACGGTGACGAGATCCTGACGGCTGATACCATGCTCGGCCTCGCGGACCATGGCCATGAGAAGTTCGATGTTGCCCTTGACGCAGGTCAGGCTTCTCCGCTGCGCGTTGGCGGGGAGGATGGAGAACGGGGGCACGGCGGACGCTTCGCGCTGGGCAGCCTGCGTTACGACCGCTCCCTCATCCGGCTTGCCGAAATACTTCTGCCAAAGGAACCAGGCGAAGATGGCTTGATCGACCTTCTGCTCCAGTGTCTCAGCCTTGCCGACTGCATCCTGGAGCGCCGAGCGTACCGTAGGATGCTGCGCAATGAAATCGCCGCTTACCCGGGGCGCCGACAGACGCCTTTGGACTCGCCAGATACGATTTGCATCTGCGATACTTGTCATATCCTCTGGAAACATGGCAGCCAGAAGCCGCGTCAGCCTCGCTCTGGGACGACGTTTCGAATGCGTCGGAAAGACGCGCGTCATTACTTCATCATATAGCTTTTGAAGGCGCCCACCACGCTGTTCCAGCGCAAGATCAGTTAAGGAGCCTCTAGCGTCGAATAAAAGTCTTGCGAGCCCCTCATCTTCGTATGCTCCGCGGACCGTAACGGACTGGCCCGGTCCGATGCTCGCCACCGCGGGGCTGTCCCATATCATCTCCTGGAAAGCCGGTGTGCGCCACTCTTCCCAATCGGCGTCTTGTACCCGGCGAACCTGCTCGGAATACTTCCGCCGCCATTCCCTTGCCCAGTCCTCCTCTCGATATGAGGTAAACTCGCCTTCATAGAGACTTTTCAGCTCTGTCCGATCTAGGTCTGTCACATCGAATCCTTCGGATCATTCCTCAATTTGTCGGATAAGTGGAGTCGGCTCGGCAGGCAAGAAGTTGAAATCGGATTGCGAGTTCTCCGCCGACACGGGAAAACCGTCGGCCACAAGAAAATTCCCGAACCTTGGCGCTGCTGATCGATGGCGACAACGCTTTGCCAAAAATCGTTATCGGTCTAAGCACCGTACAATCTCCTGGTAAGTTCCCTGTGCGCGGCCTGATGAAGCCGCTTGAGGTTTTCGCCCGCCGCGATAGAAACGACAAAGAAAATGCAACTCACACGAAAAGACGATATAGGCATGGATGAAGGCGAAGTGGATGCGCTTTACGATGAGCTGGTGACGATCCTGACCACGCGAAGAGATCAGGACGAGCTTCAGGGCGATGACGACTATCTGACCCCCATACTGGCTGAAATTGAAGCCGGAAAGGCGGTCCAAATCAAGCTCAAGGTACCCGGCGAGCGGGAAATCTTCGATCCTGTCGCGGGTCGCCGATCTGCCAGCACATCAAGCGCGGACTTCATTCAAAGGCAGGAATTCTCCGGTCGCGAGAAACTTGAGATTCTGCTCCGTGGCGTCGAGACGTCTGTCGTCGCCCCTGCCCGGATGGCGGCCGAGATCAACAGGTCGCTGGAGGAGTTGGACGTAGACGAATTCGATGGCGTCATCCGGTTTGGCAATGATGTCGTAAACGCTCCGACACGAACGGTGACGCCTGGCGAGTTGATTACGACTTCGATGGACGCAACGACATTGGAGACCCTCATCAACGAGATCCGAACGGAGCTGGCCAAATCAAGTGAGGCCGCTGTCTGATGCCGATACGTCCCAACCTCTTGACCGAAATCGACGCCGCACTGGCGGGCCTTCCCAAAGCCAATCTGAACAGTGCGTCAGCCGGGTATGACCTCTACGAAGCTTATATCTGGGCTCTCGTGCTTAAAGCTGCCCGCAATGAGGGCGCGACAATCAGGTTCCGAGACAGGCATGGCAAACGTCCGGCCAGCTTCTGGTTCCGAACGTCACCGTCCAACATCTTCTCGCGCGCTCACGACTATTGCCACGCCGAAATCGAGTTCACCGGGCGACCGATACTGGAAGCGCATGTGGGCATCTTTGTCGCGGGTCGCTCGCATATCGCGCACGAATGCGATGTCGCGGTGCTCTACAAGAGCGAGGCCGACATTTGCCGCACCTCGAGCGTCGAGCCTAGGAGCAGCAAGCTCGTGCTTGCGGTCGAGTGCAAGTTCTATCTGAACTCCGGGATCGGGATTGGCCTGGGGCGCTCATTCCTTGGATTGCTGAATGACGTCTACAAGGGTGATCGATACTTCGTCGGAACTGCCGAAGCCCCCAATGTGAAGACCTTGTTCGCTGCGCACCGGAAGGATCACGAACTGGGCCTCACGCCACTTAATACAAGACTCGAGGCACGGCTGATCGGCAAGTTCGAAACGACCTTCGATCACTTCAAGTCTTCGCGGCCATAGTTGTCACGTTCCCCCACCTTGAAGCCTAATAGTTGATGTGGATAGCTAAGGATATCGGAGGGTTCGTCATTGTTGCTATCGACGAATCTTCTAGCATCTTCTCGTTGTCCATCACTTTGGTATCTTTCGTGCGCGAGAAAATTATTGCCGGGGGGAAAGGCGCCCTCCAGAAGACTATTCAAGTCTGTAACGTCCTTGCTAGTCTGAGCATCATTTCCGGAGCGGTGCTATTTGTGTTCGGTCAACGCGATCGAGAGATCCAAGCCGCGACCTCCGCATGGTCCGCCATCTCCAATCCGCGGCCTGGGATTTCACTCTCCAACGAACTTGCCTCCCTGAACGAAGGCGGATGGTTTGTCAAAAAGAGCAAGCTCGACAACCTGTACCTTGTGCCGGAAATCGGGACGAAGGGCGTATCGTTGAACGGCCTCGAACTGAAAGGCGCTAGCCTGACAAGCGTGATTGCCGACCGTTCAAATATAAACGGCGCAAAGATTTCCGACAGTGATCTTACAGAGACATCTTTCGTCGGTTCGGTTATCGACGGTTCGTCGTTCAAATCCACAGAGATGATCAAGGCAAACCTCGAAGGCGCCTTCATTGTTAATTCAGAATTCGAAGGCGTGCTCACGGGGGCCAATTTTCAGAAATCGTTCGTTGCGGACACCCACATAAACACATCGATACCCGAGGCCAGCGGGTTCGACAGAGCCTCCTCGCGTTACGCCCAGGAATACCGGTTCCATGCGAGCAATGCGTTCTTCCGTGACTCCTCCATAAGCGTCTCCATCCTGGACGGCTATAAGCAATGCGGTCTTTTGGAGTTCAATGAGGCGGAACTTTACTACACTAAAATCGAGACGCCGGCAAAGTCCGGATCGAACGTCTCACCATGCTTCATCTTCCTGTCAAAGGCATGGGTTCTTGGAACCTCTTTGTCGGGACAATTGGGACTCGACTGCGATCACTGCGTGGTCGGATATTCGGACATCAATGTCGGCGCAGATATTGTGATCAACCAGCTTGCCGTCGACAATTCGATCGGCTTCAATTACTACCTGCCGAGGATCGTCCACGCCACCGTTTTCAAGTCGAAGATTTCCGGTACGGCAAAGAATGTTGATCTTTCGGGGACCAAGTTCGTGAAGGCCGATCTGACACGCTTCAACTTCGACGGTGCGAATCTGAGCGACGCCGAGTTCGACAACTACGACTCGGAAAAGGCCCGACAAAAGGACAATCCGGACGAGCTCCTGCAAATCTTCTACCGTGGATACTCTCGCGCTGAACGAAGCCTGAAGATGAGCGATTGGGACTTTGACGCGGATGTGGACTCCAAAGAAACAGAAGATCAAGTACGAGCTCGCTATCCGAGCACGGGGCTTGCTGGAGCCTGGGCTTGGCGCGACCGCCCCCCAAAGGGAATTCCCGGCGGCCTTCAGGGTCCGGTCTTATGCGATCCGTCTCTGCGAACCGGAGGCGACGAACAGGCCGCGAAGCCAGATGGCTGCTAAAGGAAGGCCCCGCTCCTGCGGATGAGCGGGGTCCTGGGTTGGTCGGACAGATGTCCGAGCCGCTTGTCTCCGTCCGGATCGAAGCACCAATGCACGGCGCCTTGGACTCCGCCATCAATCCAGATTTTGCCGCCCAGTCGCACTATTTCCGCATGTAGCTCTTCTTTCCACTATCGGAAATGCAGTAGCGGCCACCGCGTGGACCCGTGCAGTATGCTCCCGAGCGGCAGGAACATTCGCCGCTGACGGCAGGTGACATCTCTGCTTCCGCTCCGCCGAGGAGCCCGACGGCTCCTCCCATGTAGGCCTAACACGATTTCTTGCTGGTTGACACGGACCCATCGTTGCAGATGAAGGTCTCGCCCGGCAGCCTGCGATACCACCCTTCGCACCACTGCATGGCCGATTGGCAGCTTCCAGCGCGGCCGCTGAGACAAGCACGATCGCCAACGCCGCAGGAAATAAGTCCCTTAGACGCCGAGGTGCCCGCATTCGGACGGGAATCAGTCGAACGGATGACCTCATCACTGAGCGGGCGCGGCATTTCCGGCGACCAGCATGCCATCTCGGACCGCGAGCTCTCCATCGGACTTCAATGCCTTAATCCGAGCAACGATAAGGTCACGCAACTGGCTACTGGTCGCCTTGAACCCAAGGCCGCGCGCGACGGCGTTGACGGCCTCGTTCTCGGTGGCACCCAAGCTCGTTGCAATGAGGGACGTCAGGCCCTGATCGATTTCCATCGGCGGGATCATCTCAATCCGGCGCAGGCTCGGCGACGCGACAGCGGTTCGGTCCCGAACGCGGATTTCGGCGCCAGGCCACAGCAGGAAGTCACCGGTTCTATAGACGTGCGCCGCGTTGACCGCCGTATGGATGGCGTTGCCGACATGTGAATCGATCCGGTTGCCTGCGCGCTGCAGTCCCCACGCTGTACGGATGCGCGTGATCACCTCGTCCCGATGGATCGGGCCTTCTGCCTCGACCGTCTGCTTGATCAAACCAACGAGTACTCCAAGAGGCGCTTCGTGAAGCTCGGTCGTGGTGTTAGGTGTGAGCGATACTTCCTCGTAGAGAGGCGTCGTGGTCTCAAAGGAGACCTGCTGCAGACCGATCTCACTGACATCCGCCCGCTCGATCGTGACGACTTCGACCGGAACCGCTCTTGTTGCAACCTGTGTGGCATGATCCCCAGATAGCGCATTGGCCTTTGCCTGTTCGATTGCTGCTATGAGACGATCGAGTTCAGCCTTCGGGCGTTGGAACCAGTCCGTGCTCCATACGCGATGGATGTTCCAGCCATGATCCTCGAGGACAGCCTGGCGCAACCGATCGCGGTCGCGCGCGGAGCGGGACGAATGGTATTCGGCACCATCGCACTCGATACCAAGCAGATAACGGCCGGGGACCGCCTCGTCGGCAACGGCGAGATCGATGAAGAACCCTGCGATCCCGACCTGCGGATGAACCTGATATCCCCTCTCCTGAAGAGCTGCCATGATCTGTTCTTCGAAGACGCTGTCCATCTGGCGGTCGGTGCGCTGATTCATCGACAGACGCCCTGTCCGCGCGTAGTGCAGGAACAGCTTGAAAGCGATGACGCCCTTCCCCTTGCCGCGCTCAAGATCGATGTCATCGTCTGTGATTGAGGCGTAGACTTCGCAGCGGCGTTTTGCGCGGCTGATGAGGACGTTCAGGCGGCGTTCCCCGCCTTCGGCGCCCAGCGGTCCGAAGCGCATGCTCATTGGCGCGCCACCTGGCCCCTTGGCGTATGCTACCGAGATCAGAATGACATCGCGCTCGTCGCCCTGCACGTTTTCCAGGTTCTTGATGAAGAACGGTTCGTGAGGATGCGAATGGAAGAACTCTTCCGTCTGCGGGTTCAGCCGCCGTAGAAGTTCGAGCTGGTCCTGGATCTCCCGCCGTTGCTTGATCGAGAAAGCCGCGACGCCCAGGGAAAGGCCGGGTGAGTTAAGCGCATGCCGGATGATGGCTTCGGCAACCGCCTTCGCCTCCACCTTATTCACTCCGTCTTCGAACGTCCCGTCTGGAATGTGGTTGAACCGCAGTCCCATCCCGGCTTCCTTGGTGTAAGGACTGGGAACGATGAACAACTTGCTGTCGTAAAACTGGGTATTGGAGACCGCAATGAGTGACTGGTGGCGGCTGCGGTAATGCCAGCGAAGCATCTTCTCAGGTAGACCGCGGGCAGAGAAGAGACCAAGAATGCTCTCAATATCGGAGACCTGCGCGCCGCCGTCGTCATCGTCGTCCGACGTTCCGGACGTCATCTTCGAGAAAAATTTCGTCGGTGGTAGCTGTCTCTCGTCGCCGACGACCACGACCTGCTTTGCGCGAGCGACCGCACCCAGCGCATCCACGGGCTGGATCTGACTGGCTTCGTCCATCACGAGCAAGTCGAATTCCAAGACACCAGGCGGCAGGAACTGGGCGATCGACAGCGGGCTCATCATGAAGACTGGCTTCAATGCCTGAATGGCGAGCGAAGCCTTCTGCATGAGTTGCCGGATTGGCATGTGGTTACGGCGCCGGGCCATTTCTCCTCGAAGGATCCCGACAGGACCGAGGCCGCTGACCGCCGGGATGTTCCTGTGATGTGCCTTCACGACTTCAAGTCGAGAAATCCGCATGCGGTTCCGGTCGAGCGATGCGAATTCGCCAACCAGCCTGCTGTGGACTTCGCCGTCGAATCTCGCGAGATCCGGATCCTGCGAATGCTGATGGCGCAATATCGCCTCGTAAAAAGCCATCTCAAAGTACGGGATGACATCGGCTGTAGCGACCCGGCCGTCCTGAAGGCGTTCGACGACCAGACCGACGCCGAGATTTCGGGCGTCGTTGGCGCGTCCGTTGTAGGCAGCATACTTCGAAAGCTGCTCGTCGCTCTCGATCCACCGGGAGAGCCTTTCGCCGATCGACGTGAGTGAGGCCTGGGCGACATTGCTCGCCCCGAAGAGCGCGGCAATATCCGCTTGCAGGAATTTCAGGATGACTTCGAACTCGGCGGCAAACCGTTCGCCGTGCGATGCCGCAGCCTGTGCTTTGGTCGCGATATCGGATCTGTCGGTTACCCGGGAGGCCAGTAGTCGAACATCACCATTGCGTGACAGCCAGTCGAAGACGGCAGCAAGCTTCATCCAGTCGGAGGCCGCGCCCTTCCAAAGGTTGGCGAATGCCGCAACCCCTAGCTCACCGGAGTTCTCGACTGCGCTCTTGCGGGCCTGCGCGGCTGCCAGAAGCTCGAGTGCCGCTATCCGGGCGGCGTTGTTCTCGGGAACAGCGTTCGTCAACGCCGCGATCGCACGGTCGGCCGTCGCAATTTCCTTGAGCACGGCTGAAGCCTGCGTCAGCACAGCCTCGTCCGGTCCAGCGGCAGCTTGGAAGAGCTGGGGCGTGCCGTCGCCGAGGTCACTCCAAAGCGAGAACATCAGCTTCCGGGTATCCTCGAGCAGCGCTCTCACTTGCTCGCACCGTGTCGCCACCGATCCCTTGTCTGTCAATCTGCTGGCGATTTGCCTTGCTTCGGCCCCTACCCCGCGAAGGCTGCGCATCCACAGTACGAGGTTCTCGAGCGGCTGAGGATCGGACTTTTCGCCCCGCCAGTCGGCGCCGAACGCACCGCGGCCCAGGCTATCGCCGTCCTTGATCGCCGCGCGCGCCGCTTTGCCCTTGTGCAAGAGATCGAGTAGCCGGACCATTTCGCTTGGGTTGGTTTCCGACATGACAGTGCGCAGAAGAGCCTTGGACCTCCGCCAATCGCCACTCAGGAACTTGAGGACACGCTGGCCATGGACGGCCACAGCCGTTCGCGCAGCCGTCAGATCCATGTCCCAGGCTTGGTCGCTTACCTTGCCAGTCAGTTCCGCTTTCATCTGGCGATACGTCGACACGGCCTCAGCGAGATCACTGGCTTGATCCAGGCCACGTTCCCAGATTGCCGCGACGAATGCGTCAGGGCTCGCATCGGGTGCGTCAGCCACTCTCTCGCCGATGGTCAACAGCCTGCCGATGGAGCCAAGAGTCGCGGACGCGTTCACACCGAGCATCTGCTTGAGCGATCCGGCGGCGTTCAGGAACCTCGGCAACAAGGTGTCGAGCTGCTCGATGGTCTGATGGCCTGATTGAGAAAACGTGGCAGGCAGCCGCCGGAGCGTGGTCACGAGAGGCAATGTCTCCGCTCCCCACGCAGCGTCGTTAAACCGAGCGCGCACTTGCTCGGACAGGCGAAGGAACTCCGCTCCGTCACGGATGACGCTCGCGATCTGCTGCGGAGAGGTCTCCCATGCCGAATTAGCCAAAGCTTCAGACGATATGTCGGGAGGGCATGTCGCGAGACGCTCTGCCAGCACCCGAACTTCCTCGAAGGACGTGATGGAATCCGCAGGCTCGCGCTGGAGGGCGTCTGTCACATCCCTCATCGAGTTCCCGAGGTCAGCCAACGACCCGGAAGCATCGGTCAAGCGTGTCGTAAGTCTCTCGAGGTCGAGGGGGGTAATGCCTGTAAGGCCGACACCATGCCAGGCATGTTTCGAAGGCAGACCGATATCGTCAATTCGCTGCGCCAGTTCAGAAAGGATGGTGACTATTTGATCCTTTGCCTCCGGGCTCCAACCGACAGCCGCTGGAAGTTCGATATCCGATGGCTGCAGGCCCATCCTACGCAGGCGCGTCAGGTGACCGATCACCTGGTAGGGCGTGAGGTCGTAGGGATGGTAAATCTGGTGCATCCGATCCGGATGCGCATTCAGGCTATCTCTTGTTTCCAGCAGACGGCGGTCGTGGGCCTCGGCGGCCTCGCCTTTGGGGGCACCCAGCTCCCATACGTGCTGCAGTTCGGCGAGAAGCGCACGTTTGTTCGCTTTGCTGGAGTGAAGTTCAAGGCACGCGTCGCCAACGCTTGCCTGATCGAGCCGTCGCTTTACGACCTCGAGAGCGGCCATTTTCTCGGCCATGAACAGGACTGTTTTCCCGTCCGCGACCGCTGCGGCAATGATGTTCGCGATCGTCTGCGACTTTCCCGTGCCGGGTGGCCCTTGGATGACAAGGTCGCGCCCGCGGCGGACCTCGTGGATAGCCACCGCTTGCGAACTGTCTGCATCGACGATGTGCGTCATCTCCCTGGGGGAGATATGTAGGTCAATCTTCGTATCATCGTCGAGAATAGCGTCGCCGCGTTCGAAACCATTCGACACAAGCCCGGTGATCAGAGGACGCTCGGTGAATTTCCCGTCCGCCGGCCAAAGTGCCGGGTCGAGATCGCGGTACATAAGGAATTTCGCGAAGCTGAAAAAGCCGAGAACGATGTCATCCGGCTGGACGGACCAGTCCGGCTTCACGGACACAGCCGCTGCCACCTGACTCGCGTAGGACTCGAAGGAGAATTCGTCGGTTGCCTCGAAGTCAGGCATCCGAATCTTGTGAACCCGGTCGAGAAACGCCTCCAACGACAGGTTGGATGCAAAGTCCTCAGGACGTGCCTTCAGTTTAAAGCGTTCAGCCGCGCTGCCGCGCATAAGCGAGACTGGTACGAGAACGAGGGGCGCATAACGGATGTTTTCCGCGTTCTGGGGGTCGATCCACTTTAGCGTGCCGAGCCCGAGGAATAGGATGTTGACGCCTTGCTCTTCTTCCAGAGTGCGGGCATCGAAGTAGAGATCCAGCAACCGCTTCTGAAGCGCATTCGGGGTCATCTTGGTTTGAAGCTTAGTATCCGAATGCCGTGTCAGACGGCCGCTCTCATCGCGGTCGTCGTCATCGGGCAGCGCAAGCTCAATCAGGTCTTCGGCGTCCTCGCCGTCCTTCGGATCCCTTCCCTTGGCTCCAGCCAAAAAAGTCATGGACTTGCCTTCAGTGACAAGCACCCGAAAGATCTCGGCTGATTTCTCGTCCACGATGTCGATCGTCTTGGCGCTTTTGGAGAATCGGGGAACGTTCAGGAGTCTGTTTCTTGCTGATAGGTCGAGCAGCTCTGTTCGTGCTCGTTCAATCTTTGCCTCTACTGAGAGATTGCTGTCGAAGATCGATTGCTCGGAACTTTCCGCTGCATGTGTATTGCCAGCTTGCATGAATTCACCTCATTCCCCATGGGTGCAACTGATGCATAAAGTTGGGTCGATGGTCCAGTAGCGAGAAAGCAACTTGGGCGATTATTTAGTGACTGCCGAATGGTCGCGTAGATTGGATCGGTGCCCCAATGCGGACATAGGCCCGTTGATTTCGTGCCAATGGCCCGAGCAGCAAGGCAAGTGCATGAATCCGAGGTCATGATTTCATTCAGACCGCCTCAATCTCTTCCGGGGCGAGACCCTGGATCTTGAGTTCGGCACTAATCCATTTCCGCGCGGCCATCATACTCTGCCGATAGTCGTCGGCAGCGAGAGAAAGCGATTCCGGCGAGGTAGCCCGATCAAGGTCCTCGAGCGACCATCCTTCGACAAGCCGTTTGCTGATCGCGAAACAGGTCGCTTTGCCTACGCGGAAAGCCATCGAACGCTGCGCCGCCCTTAGAATGATCCTCCTCAATTCCTCGGCTTCCAACTGACCAGCGAAAAAGACTTCGAGCTCCGCCGTCATGCGCTCGACTGCGGAATAGAGGCCGTTAATGAACAAGGTCTGGGCATCCTTGTAGTAGCGTCCGGCTCGCCCCTTCATTTGCTTTTCGTCGATCTCTGTCGGGTCATCCAGGATTTCGATGGTCGGCGCTCTCTCCAGGGCCTGCGCCTCCCTCGAGAGCTTGGCTCCCTCGGGCGCCTTGCGAACTTTCTTCTCTGTCGCGCGCTGCCCGCCGTTCCTTTCGCCGCGCAGGAATCGATCCTCTTCGTCATCGATGGATTCAACGGCTGCCGACCGTGCTTCATCGAGGCCGAGATCACTATCGTCCGTGCGATCCGGAGCTTTCAGCGACTTGACGTACGTGGTCGTCGGAAGACGGAATTCGTCCAGAAGTTTCTGAAGATCCTTCTGAAGATCATCGAGGTTTTCGTCGCGCGGCGGGTGAGCTTCGCGGATCACATCCTTCACCCATTCAGGCATGAGCTCACGCACCCTGCCCGCGTAGTCGTCCGTGGAAATGGGATTCCGCTCATCGACCGTCATGAGCGCATCGCGGTATTGGTTGGGGAGCGCGTCGTCGTCGGGAAGATAGATCTCAACGGTAAGAACGGTCGAGCCGAAGGGAATTCCGTAGTTTGGCGCTACCGCAGACCATTTCTTGCCAGTGCGGAAGTCGTAGCGCTCTCCCCTATGCACGAGAGCGCAGAACGTCGTCGAAGACGTCGTAGGGTTATTCAAGGCGCTGATTGAATGGCTGTAACTCTGGTGCTTTGGATCATGGATGTATTGGATACTGATCCCGGTTTCGGGGCACGGCACGAATTCCGCTTTCGGAAGTGCTGGAACAACCTCTTGTAACGTTTTGAGAGTCCTTGTCCTTCCCGTCTCGTCCTTGCCGCCGCCTTTCGTCATCGACACGTCGATTACAACCTTCACGCCGGGGCGGAACTCTGCGAAACGCCGGAAGATTTGCGTGGCGACGTAGCTCCGATCGACCCTGATCCCCTTCCCGACGGGTTCAGATACCGTGTCATGATCGTCGTCTTCACCGATGAGGACGACCTCAGTCCAGTCGGAGGACAGGTCCATAGTGTGGCGCAGCGTATAGCCGACATCGAAGACGGCTTCCTGTCTTCCTTCGATGTCATAGGTGAACCGGACGAACGTCTCTGCTTCGTCGTCGTATCCGATCGTAACCTGGTGGACGAGACCGTTCTTGCACGAGCGGTAGCGTATGCCAGCAGGAGAAACTGTGAGGCCGGATACCTTAGCCCCGATCCCGAAATTGCCCTTCAGCGACATCTGCTTGTTAATGGAAGCCGATATATTCGTCGCCGTCCTTAGTTCGGTCGCACTCATGCCGGGTCCGGTATTCCAGAATGTGAGTTTTCGGACGCCGTCAATGAGCGTGGGATAAATGCGGACGATGCGCCGCCCGTCCGGAGCAAGCGAAGCGCTCTCCTGGGCGTTCATGAAGAATTCCCGGACAACCGTGTGACGCGGAGCCTGCCCGATCATCCGATTGATCAGGAACCTATCGTCTTCGATCGTCAGGCGCTCATAGCTCATTCTGAATCCTACAGTTTGAAAACGTCCTTCTCGGACGCGCCGGAGGTTCCGAACTTGCGTTCGAGTTCAGACGCGGCGTCCCGGAGTGCCTTGACGATCTTTTTCACATCACCGTCATCGAACTCGTAGGCCCGACGGTTTGAAAGGTTGCCGATCTTGCGGATGGCATCGAGAGCAGCTTGTGTCCTGCCCTCTGCCAACTTAACGAATTTCTCGCGCTTACTATCCATTTTTCTCACGATTTTTCATGTCGCGTAAAAACTGAAATGGCCGAACGAGATTGTCAACAATTCGGATTGCAGATTTTGTGAATTTCGGCTCAATATTCATGGAGCGAAGGATAGTCGCTGGTCTCAATCAGGCAGGGGCACCCAGATCGCCGACGCCCCGTCCCCATATGCCCTCGCCCGTCCATCCATGACACAGGCTCCAACCCAGGCGCAGACGACGGCATCGAGCGCATCCTCGAATGCCTTCATTTCGAAACCACGTGCATCCGAAGCCGGTAGCGACAAGGCATCCCCCACGCCTTGGATTCTAGCATCCAGCAGCGTGAGGATTCGCCTCCAGGTCTCGAGTAGGTTTTCCCTCCGGGCAGCAGGGCCTTCGCCCGGCCAGTACTTGCGGCTTTTGGAATGCTTGTACGGCAGCCGGCGATCGGCCGAAGCCAATTCGATCAGGGCGGGATGCGGATAGACCTCGAGCAGCGCCTGGCCGCTCGGGTCGGATACCGCGAGCGGATATCCGGCAGCTTCGAACCTGACCCTGAGCTCATCACTAAGCTTTCCCGGGCGCGTAACGCTGGGCGTGTGCGTGCTCGCATGCCTGGCGCCGTATTCAGAGGAGATCAAGTTGTCCGACGCGCGGCGGCCGATTATTGGGGTCAATGACAGAGGCATGTCGATCGCAACCAAGTCGACAGTCCCGCCGAGTTTTCCGTGCGCTGCCGCGAGCAATGACTGCGCGTCCGGAAGCGAGCCTCGATGGCGAACAATAGGATCAGCATCTTTGTGAGAGACGAAGGCAGTGTAGGAGCTGGCCGCTTCGACGAGCCGCCAGCCGGAGCCAAGATCGACAATCAAGGCCACCCCGCTCGGTTCGTGCTCCGTCCAAGCGGCGTCGATTCCCAGAACCGCTCTCAACCTCAGCTCCTCCTCACTTCGGCCAAAACGCACAATCACTTTCGCAGGTAGCTCTTCTGCCCTCCGTCGGTCATGCAATACCGACCTCCCCTCGAACCTGTGCAATATGCTCCGGATCGACAGGAACAATCCGCGCCGACGACGGGAGACATGTGTGATGTGCTGCCACCCAGAACGCCAACGGCGCCTCGCATGTACGCTGAGCATGATCGCTTGCTCGCGGAGACCGACCCATCATTGCAAATGAAGGTGTCACCCTGACATCCTGCGATACCGCCCTTCCTGCCACTGCAGGGAGTGTTCGCAGCTTGTGCCGCCATTGCTATCGATAGAAAGATGGCTGCGGCGCCCAAAAACAAGCTCGTGCCGCAAGCTCCCTTCAACGCGCCCTCCACTTCAACACCTCTCGGAGGCGAAGGAGTGATCGGGGACGCTCGCGACCTTGTCCAGCTCAGTGTCCGGCGGACCTCATCGATGTCGCGAACCATGTGGCACACCCACTCGCACCTCGTCAGTCCTCTCATTGATGTCAATCGCAGCAGACCTTCCTGACGTAGGTATTTCCGAAAGTCACCATGGCATCCTTCGCGATGAGCCCGTGGGTTTTGAGGGCATTTGACAGGTCCTTCGCTTCCTGCTCGCCATAGACGTCATGCAGTGTCACGGCGATCCAGCCGTTCGCTGCCAGATGTGCCGCGAGCGGAACCGACGAGGCCTTCATGAACGAGCGGGCGTCTTCGAGTGTCCGGAAAGATTTGACCTGCACGAAGCGTCCGTCGCCAGCAGGTTCCTCGAATTCGTTCACGCGCACCCACGAGTAGTGCATATACCCACTGAATCCTCCGACGGTGACGCGATACCAGTCGCCTAATAGTTCAGTGACCTCCACGGGACTTCCGTTTCGCGCCTCTCCGATCGTCTTCGCATCCCCGTCGGCCGCAGATTTGATCGGCGCTATTCCCTTGGGGTGACGCACGAAGCCGCTCCGAGCCCGAGGAACTTCGAGCGACGCGCGAGCGGCAGCCGCATCGGCCGAGGGCAGGTTGACAGAGTTTGCCGGAGGCTGGGTCTGGAGAGAATTGGGCGTCTGAGGTGTGAAGGCTACGCGCGCGTCGGCCTTGGGATAGCATAAGATCTGGAAGACCGACGGCGTGACGCGATCAGCAATATCGGCTGTCGACAAGGCTGTCGCATTCTCAGTTGTATCAGCGGCTTGATCAACGACACTCTGAGACTGCAGGAACAACTCGGCAACCGACGCGCGGATCGCGAAATTCACGTTCTGAGCAGTGATACCGATATCGTCTGCGATCTTCTTGGACAATGTCGCGCTCGTGATCCCAAGAAGGAATCCGTTGCGGTCCACCACAGGGCCACCTGAGTTGCCTGGCTGGATTGGTGTCGAGATCTGGATGTATCTGGTGTCGTTGCGGATCCCCGCGAGTGCGTTCACGTTGCCCGTGGTGATCTTCACAGAATCCGCGAGCAACGTTGCCAGGGGGTATCCCACGGCAACGATGTCCTCGCCGAGCCTTGTTGCAGACTTTCGGAATGCCAGCGGCTTTAGTGGCTCGCCGGCCGTGATCTTCACGATCGCCAGATCATTGGTCTCATCGATGCGCGGATCCGCGCCATCGCCCTTTCCCTTCACCTCGATACGTCCGCAATCCTGCACCACATGGGCGTTGGTCAGAATCCATCCGTCCGCTGTGACCGCGAAACCCGTTCCCGAGGACGTGGGTTCGTCGGCAAAGGATTGCGAAGCGACGGCCATCGATAGGCCAGCGGCGATGATTACGCGGCAGATGACAGACATGCGAGCTCCCCAGACCCGTCGGAAAGTAGAGCCTTCGAGGTCTCGATTTCAACCTGATCTTGCAACTTTGCTTAATGGTCGGCGGGGTCTCTTGTGGACTGGATCCGATTGCCCGCCTTGCCGAACGAATAGGCGCCTAATTCCTGAAGATCGTGGTGATCTCGACGCCGCTGTCGAGGACAACCCATAGGGTTCGAACGAGATCGGCAGCCTCGAGGAGCGCTGCGGACATCTGCTCATTCGATTGTCGCTCTATGTGATCTGCAACCGCGTTGAGGCCGACGATTGCGTCGTGTCCGGTCCCGCTCGCGGGGATTCCGACCGCTCCCGGAGATCGCCCACTGTCGTTATCGCGCGGAACAGCAGTTTCCGAACTTCTGAAGGCGTCAGCCGTTCGATTTCGTTCGCGGCCCTTACAAGTTCGGCGACGAATGATGGGACACTGCTTTCTGGGGTGTGAACCATCAGTGCTCGAAATCGGCGCCGGGCATCCATCCGCGGGTATAGCCTTTTCCCATGCAGGCCTTCGCGGTGGCAAGTTGCTCCTGGAGCCGGATACGATCTTGAAGAAGGGCTTCGATGGTGGCTCGTGGGTCGCCGCCGTGCCATGCCATCGCTGCGTCCACGGGATTTGTTTCGGCTATGTTGTCTCGTTCAGCGAGCATCGTCAGTTCCTCGTATATTCCGGAGAAATATGCTCCACGGAGGGTCGCTGAGCGTGAAGGCAGCTCATTGCAACGGCGCGCTATGGCGGGAGCACCTTCAAGGTAGCGATGGGACCGAGTCGCCGCAAGCGTTGGTGGCGTCGTCGGTTCAATGCCGAAGATCCTGCCCCGCCTGCCGAAAGGCGGCAATCTCCGATCCGGCAGCTCGCAGGAGGAGCTGACCGCCGGTTATTACTCGATGACCTCATCCGCGATTGCGAGCAGCTCCGGCGGAATGGGAATGCCAATCTTTCGGGCAGCGCTGAGGTTGACGATCAGCTCGGGTTGTTTGACCCATTCGATGGGCATGTCGCCCGGCCTTGCTCCTTTGAGTACGCGATCCACCATCCGGGCCATCTGCCGCGCTGCGGCTGCGAGGCTCGTGCCGTAGGCGAGCACCGGCTCGTAGCGGGCGAGGTCTCTGCCGAACATCGTCGGCAGCCGTGCGGATACCGCCCCTTCGATGATCCTCGCGCCATAAGTGCTGGTGCGCGGCACTTCGAGCGACAGCAGGGCGTCTGCCTGCTGGCCGGTGAAAGTCGCGAAGGCTTCCTCGATGTCTTCGGATCCCTTCAGCAGTACCATCTGGGGAGACAATCCCGCAGCCCTGGCTTCCGCCATATAGAGGTTCGGCAGCGTGTCCGGCACGCCTGCATCCCCGAGGATCGCCAGCCGGGAGAGGCCAGGCACGGTTTGCTTGAGGATTCTGATTTGTTTTTTCGCCTGTTCCGGGTCGTAGTTGGTTGCGCCTGTGGCGTTTCCGCCCGGCCGATCCGCATCGGTCACCAGACCGGCGGCGACGGGATCGAGCACGACCGCGAAGACAATAGGGATATCCGAAGTTGCGCGACGGACGGCCTGGAACGTCACTGCGCCGATCACGGCGATGACGTCTACCCCGAGAGCAATCAACTCCTCGGCGAAGCCTGGGAGGCGATCAAATAGGCCTTCCGCAAAACGTGCTTCCATTTCGATCATTTGACCGTCGATATACCCTAGCGCGCTCAGGCCATCGCGGAAGGCGGCGAAGCTCGGATATGATCGGTCACCTGCGAGCAGTATGCCGATACGCGGGATTCCCGAACCGATTGGCCGTGCCGCAGTCATGGCGTTCCCTCTTACGCTGCATGAATGATGGCTGAGGTGGCACACGATAGCATCCTTGGATTACCGGAGGAAGCAAGGTGGCCGCCCTCGTCCATCAAGGCCGCCGCGGGGCGGCTCAACAAGGATATGGGACAAAGCTGTGTATGGGGGCTGGCGCAGTCGGCGGCACGCTAAAGAGCCGGACAGCCTGGGTGAAGGTATTGCAACCTGCCCGTCTAGTTCCCGAAGATCGTGCTGATCCGGACGCCGCTGTAGAGGGCAACCCACAGAGTCCGGACGAGATCGGCTGCCTCCAGGAGCGCTGCCGACATCCGGTCGTTCGATTGTCGTTCGACGCAAGGCTCGGGGGGCACGCGGCAGCTAGCGGTTGCTTTCGCCCGAAAAAAGTCTGCGGGCGAGATACACAACTTAGAGTGAACATGGTAGTAGTTCTTCATCTCATTGAGCTGGGGGGATGCAGATGAGATCAGTCCTTTTTGCAGTGATAATCACGTCAAGCGGCGCGGCGTCTGCTGCTGGACTAGACGACCATTTTGATGGCTCGAAACTGGATGTCTCAAAATGGACGACGCAGCAGGTTCTCTCGCACCAGATCGAGTTCACCAAACCCGGTCGCTGCGGGAGCGCTGCCATCGACATAGTCACGAAAGAAGGCGACGACGGCCTCGAATGCGAGGACGATTGCCAGAGGGCGGAACTGCGAACGGTCAAGAAGTCGTGGCCGACCTTCGGTGACGAGGTGTGGTACTCGTTCAGTTTCAGGATCACAGGGGACGTGCCATCCAAGGGCAGCGCAAGATCCGTCATCGGACAATGGAAGGGTCCAGGAGACGGTAGCCCAATGATCGCCCAGCGATTCGACAACGGCGTCTTCCATATCACCGTTCAGGACAACGATGTCCGACGTGTGGTCGCCAAGGCGGAGGGAGATCCGGACGCGCTTCTCACCGCGCAGAACCTTCTGGGAAATCTCGAGTTCAACGAGCAAAACGTGAACGCGATCAAGTCCCTGCAGTCGCTCGACCTGATCAGCAGGAACGCTCCGGAAGTCTCGAAGCAATTCTTCAGCCCGAATTTAATGCAGAGCATGGGGCCGGAGGCGAAGGATACAGACGCCAAGACTCTGTCGCAGGCCCTCGGGCTCTCCGGCGATGGAGACCTGGTCTCCCAGTTTCGGTCGCTCGCGTTCGTCGCCGAACCCGAAAAGTACATCGGCAAGGCGGACATCGAGATCGTTCCAGAAGCGAACCGCCCGCTGCCCGATCCGCGCATGGGCTGGGTCGACATGATCTATCGCGTGAAGCCAGGCCGCACCGACAACGAATATGGACCACGTCGGGCCGCCGAAATCGATGTCTGGGCGAACGGCCAGAAGATCGTATCCGTGAAAGGCAACATCGGTGCAACCCTAAAGAAAAATACTCCTCTGCCTCTTTCAGGTCCGTACTTTAAATTTGGGACCTACCGCCTCCGTATCCCGGGTGAATTTCACTTTCAGTTTGATGAGTTCTCTCAGGCTGCAACCAAGGCCGGCCTCGCTCAAATATGCCAGGCGCCCTGAGATGATCTACTCGCTCGGTCGCCATTTCCATGGGCGGAAGCGTCGCCGCTTGGCGAGCGCTCTCATTTTGATCGCGGCCGCCGCAAGCTGCACCAGTATCGATTTCGAAAAACTACAACCTGGGTCGTTCTCCGGCACCTTGATCGTTATGTGGGTCGGTCGTGGTGGCTCATCTGGCGATGGAAAGTTTGTTTTCGTCCCTGATCCTCACGACCGCCTTACGTTTGTCAGGCCGGGCGGCAAAGGGAATCCTATCGTTCCCGGTGTCATGTATACGGATGGAGGATCCGTGCCCCGGGCAGTCCAGGTCTTCGGGGGGCTCAACCCATGGGGATACGCGCCAGCCTACATGGTCCACGATTGGATATTTACCGCACATCATTGTCTGGTGGATGGGCGAAAGGACCAAATATATGTTGCGGTCAGCGACATTGACTTCGATGAGTCAGGCGTCATCCTCGGCGAAGCCATATGGACTCTGATGAAGGAAAAGCTGGTAACCAGAGATGACGTTGTTGCCGGAGCGATCACCACGGCTGTCAGAAGTCCGTTAGCAAAGAAAATCTGGAACGGCTCGCCGGGTGCCTGCGAGAACGGAGCAGTCTCGGAAGACAACCTTCGCGAGATAGAGAGAGCCGTCCCCGGCTCCACGGCCGACGAGGCTCGGAGAAGAAATCTCGACATCGCAGGGGCAATCCGCAGCTTCAGACGCGCCTCCAACGCAGTCGAAGTCGGACGAGTGACATTTCAGCAGGGCCACTGAGCTGCACTGCCGAAGCTGAAACTGCGTCTCGCCGTTTGCGCGAATTGTGCTTGAATATCGCATCTCGTGGGGGAATGGGAATGAGATCAAATCTTTTATATGCGATCGCGGCAATCGCCGCTTTGGCGGCCTTCGATGCAAGGGCCGAGGAGCTGAAGCTTGCAAGCTGGAACATCGGCAACCTCGCGAGCAAACCCGGAGTTCCACTTCGCGGTCATGCAAGAGATGAGGCGGAATATCAACATATCCGCGACATCTTCGCGAAGCTAGAACCGGACATCATAACGCTGCAGGAAATGGGCAGCATGGGCAGTGCGCGAGCAGTGGTGGGGGACAGCTATAACATCGTCTTCGAAGAGCGCTGCATGACCAACAGCGCGCATTGCAACGAGGATGTCGACGACATCTTCACAGCGATCGCATACAAGAAATCGCTTGGCCAACTCGCAGAGGTCCAGGTGCCTCAGCTTTCGGTGATGCATACGAGCGAATGCGCCAACGAAACACCACGACCCGTCCGCGGAGGGGTCGGAGTAGAGCTTCAACGCGGCAACACGAAAGTCGTCGTCGTTTCCGTACACCTCAAGGCCTCCTGTAAGCGCAACGACAACGAAAACGAACGTGATCAGGCCGATGACTGCGCGACGCTCATGAAACAAGCAGACATCCTATCTGAATGGATACGAACAGAGCGTGCAGCCGGCAAGCAGGTGATCGTCGCCGGTGATTTCAACAGACAGCTTCTGGATTCAGGCGACCATGTGGCGGCAAAGTTCCGAGCCGTCGATCCGGGAGTTCAGTTTTTTCCCACAGCTAGGCAATGCTGGGCGTCATTTCCCAACCGCGGAAGCGCGATCATTGCTGCCGCAAACCAGAAGTTTCCTGAAATAGCGGCCGCAGGCGGAAGGCCACTCCCCTACAGTCCGAAGTCCAACAGCAAGATCGACTATTTCCTTGTGAGCGGCCCCGCGCAGCAGACGCCGATCTCGAGCGAACAGTATGCGATGGGAAGCGAGGCCAAGACGACGGAGCTTGCGACCGACTACCTGAAAACGTGCGAAGGGAAACCAAACAAGTTCGAGGACGGGTCGGTCCTCACATTTTCCGAGGTAGAGCCGAGTGACCATTGCCCGATCTTCATGACGTTGCCCTGAATTGACCATGCGCATCCTGCGCGACGAAGCTGAAGTCGCACGAGATCCAACGTGCACCACCTCCCATGGGCGGATCCGACGAGCTTTCGACCTGGTGACTTTTGTGACGGCTTCCGCGCCGCCCATCATCCCAATCTCGTTGGAGGACTGGCGAGGCGCGCGATCGAACGCTGGGTGATGCGGCTTCCCGCTGGCTGGAGGGCAACTCCCGATCGTCCTGGCAGCACTCGCCGGGAAGTCTGTCCTCGTGGTCAGCCCGACTGGATCCGGAAAGTCCCTGTGCTTTCAGATCCCTGCCCTTTCGGAAAGGCTGCACGCTAGTGATTGGTCCACTGAAGACACTCATAGCAGACAGTATCCGGACTTCTCCGAAAGAAAATTCCCGCGACCGTCGTCAACAGCGCTCTCCGAGGCGCAGGAATTCCCACGGGTGTCGTGCAACCTTCGATGTCCGAGCTCTCGACCTTTGTCCGCTATCGGAAGACGCTGAAGGGGATCCGAGGATCTTCTGGCGAAACGGCGCGTCTCGTTCCCTGTTCTGCAGGCGCTCGTCTCCGCCGAGCCGGATTGTCCGCGAGGAGATCCTAAAGTGCATGGACATCGGTGCGCGGTGATGTCCTCTACCATGTTCGGCCTCAATGCTTCGGGCGGTGATCACCCTTGTCGCCCTCGCCGGGCTTCGCATCATGCTTCGCCTTGTGACGCTTGTCGGCAGAGAGCGAGCGGCCGACACCGACGCTCTCGTTGAATTGCCCCTTCTCGTCGCGACGAACGTAGCGCTTGTCGCTTCCGGTGTCGATCATTTCACGCTTGGTCATGAGATCCTCCATTGATTGGAAGAGGAAGAACGCGTGGGATTCCAAAAAGATGCCTGGGCACACTGGCGCTGGATCGGATTCTCCATGACGGGCGGGAGACTTCCCGCAGAACAGGACCAAAAGTCAGCCGCCGCAACCCTGAAAAGAATCTGAATCTAATTCTGAGGACGATTCCCTAAGGCATTGAAAAATGATTCGTTTCGAGTCGGAACGAATCACCTTCGCACGTCTTTGAGTCGCGACTTAGTGATTCGGAGGATGCGTCCATGGCATCGGGACATCGCGCGCAGTGGAAGGGCTTCTTACGGTTTGGGGAGGTAAGCTGTGGCGTGGCGCTCTACACAGCCGCCAGCACGTCCGAGCGCATCACATTCAACACCATCAACGCGAAGACAGGCAACCGGGTCAATCGCGTCTTCATCGATAGCGAGACCGAAGAGCGCGTGGAGCGGGATGCCCAGACGAAAGGCTTCGAGATAGATGACGGCCAATACATCATCATCGACCCCGAGGAAGTGGCCGCGACGATTCCGGAAAGCAACAAAACGCTTGAAGTGCAGGCGTTCATCCCCTGCAGCGAGATCGACGACATCTATTTCGACAAGCCATACTACCTAACACCGGACAAGATGAACGCTGACGCCTTCGTTGCCCTCCGCGAGGCCATGAAAAGGTCCAAGGTCGCCGCAATTGCGCGTGCCGTTCTCTTCCGGCGAGTCCGGACGGTGCTCATACGCCCGCACGGCAGGGGCTTGATCGCCACTACGCTCAACTACGACTACGAAGTCCGCTCCTCGAAAAAGGCTTTCGAGGAGATGCCGAAGCTGAATATCGAAGGCGAGATGCTCGACCTTGCGAAGCACATCATTTCGACGAAGAGAGGAGAGTTCGATCCGGCGACATTCGACGACCGGTACGAAGCCGCCCTGGCGGAGCTCGTGAAGGCGAAGCTGGAAGGCAAAGCGCTTCCGAGGCCGAGGAAGGTCGAGGTCTCGAAACCGAACGATCTGCTGGCCGCCCTTCGCGAGAGTGCCGGGCTTCTCAAGGCTGGCGCGGCCGGAGGCAACAAACCGAAACGCACTGCCGCCAATGCCAACAAAGGCAATGGTCGGGAGCGCGCTGCGCGCGGAGTGGCCTCGAAAGCCGCCTCTTCCGGAGCTGCTCCGCGTCGCAAAGCAAGCTAACAGGAGATCGCGGCTATGGCTCCCTATTATTGGAAAGGGTATCTGAAGCTATCGCTCGTCACATGCCCCGTTGCGATGACACCGGCGACGTCGGAATCCGAGAAGGTTCGCTTCCATACGCTGAATAAGGCGACCGGGAACCGCGTGGTTTCGCGGTATGTCGACTCCGTGACTGGGAAGCCGGTCAAGGACGAAAACGAGGCCAAGGGTTACGCGCGTGGCGAGAATGACTATGTCATCCTGACCGAAGATGATCTCGACCGGGTCGCGCTGGACACCGTGAAGACGATCGACATCGAGAAGTTCGTGCCGGCGGACTCCATCGAGTGGACCTATCTCGAGAAGCCCCATTACCTTATGCCTGACGACCCGGTTGGCAACGAGGCATTCGCCGTCATCCGTGATGCCATGAAGGCGGACCAGGTGTTCGGCGTCTCGAAACTGGTGATGGGCCGCCGCGAACGCGCCGTCATCCTGGAACCCCGCGACGAAGGAATTGTTCTTTGGAGCCTGCGGTTCGGCGACGAGGTGCGGCCAGAGGATTCGTACTTCGAGGATATAGACGAAGATGCGGATCCCGACCTCGTTCCTCTCGTCGAGAAGCTCATCAAGCGGAAGTCGGCTCACTGGTCGCCGGAGATGGCCAGCGATCCGATCCAGACCAGCCTGCTCAAGCTCATCGACGAAAAGAGGAAGGCGCTGAAGCCGAAGAAGGCGGTCAAGGGCAAGGCGCCTGGGATCGCCCCCTCGTCAAACGTCGTCAACATCATGGACGCTCTCCGGAAGAGCCTCGAAGCCGATCTCAAAGGTCGGAAGGCAGGATGATCTCATGCATCTGACGAACACCAAAGTTGCCCACGAGAACGGAGGCTGGCGCGTCGACTTCCTTGGAGACGATGGCGATGCGGTTACCGTTCATGTAGCCGATGCCGCCTACATCGACGAGGAGGCTGCGGTCGAACGCGCACGCGCCATCATGGTGCAGTTAACGGCGTTCGGCACCCGGGGCGGTGGTCGAAGCGTGAACACCTACGATGCCGCGAGCAACGGGAATTTCGACGACGAGCTGCCCCTTCTCGATACTCGGCACTGATCACCCCGCCCGCGCCCCTCTTCCAATCGCATTGCGCGGGCAATCCGAAGAACCGCTGTGGTCACACTCAGCTCGATGCGTTGGCCTTAGCGGCTTCGATCTCGCTCAACTGCCATTTCCAAAGGCAAAAAAGCTTGTCCTCCGATGGCGAGACACCGGCGGCGTCCAGAGTCCACTTCCGCTCCATCGCCTTGAAGAAAATTTCATTCTCGCGTCGTTGCAACTCTTTGGAGTCCAGACCTTCGAACATGTGAATCCTTTCATGGTTGCATTTGTGTGCTCTGGCAATGAACTGGCAATTGATGGTGGTTCGCAATCGTGGGGGACGTCAACAAAGAAATGTCCGATCAGAGGTGCCGGAGTTCCTCTCCAGATTACTTGGAGTTCGCCAACCGGCAGCCCATTGACGCGCGCTCCTTCCAATCCCATCTGCTCGCCTATGCCCCGGACGAAGACGAAAACGAAGGAAGGCGATGATCCCGAGCTGATCAGGGAGTGGTCACTTCCCGTGGAGGCGACGCTCGGATCGGCTGTAAGGGTGAAGGGAATCCTGCAGGAAATCCGTTCTCGCCTGCCTCCCGCAGTCAGGAAGTCGCTGGATATGCAGTCGAGCGGGCTTACCCTCGTCATGCCAGAGATTTCCAAGACTGCGTTCCGCGCGACCTCGTCGATGGTGTCCGACGCGCTCCGGGAGATCTCAGGCCTTCCCATCATCCCTCGCGAGATTGAGGACATTCTGGGGATTACGGCTTCTGAGAGGAAGCGGTGGTTGGAGGACGGCCGGCTCCCAAGCGCTGGAACTCGAACCGTCAGGCTTCAGGGCCGAGCGCGGCGGATCACCTTCCACGTATTCGATCCGCGGGTTGTCGAAGACCTGCTCGATCGCGGTGCCGTGGAGGAATGGCGCGAGGAAGACGCGGCGGCGAAGGCAGAAAACCGGAGGCGTGCTGCGCACCAGGCGAAGCTGACGCGTTCGCTGAAGAGAAAGGAGAAAGTCAAAGCGCCTGATCCGAACGCTGACGATGCTGCGACTGGGTTGAGCGGTTGGGACGAGTTTGGAAGCGAAGGCCTGCTGCGGTAGGATTGATGGTCGCCGCCTCGGCGAATGACCGCTGGGTACCGTACTTGGTAAGGAACGTTGATTGCCACCCACGTTGCGATATGGTGTGCTCGGAAAGCAGAACGATGCTGTTAGGAGCTGGTGTGACGGCGATACGCGCGACCTGAATGGCCGTGAGACGGTCCATTCTTGGCGGAGGGAGGATGGCGAGCCATGGAAACAGCAGAACTACGATATAATTGGGCTGATCCCGACGTCTACGAGACATTCATAGGGCGCTGGAGCGAACATCTGGCAAGCCCATTTCTCAGCCGCGCCAATGTTGCTCGGGGCGATCGCGTGCTCGATGTAGCATGTGGGACGGGAGTGTTGTCGAAAGCACTGGCCGAGGCGGGAGCGCATGTGATCGGTGTTGACGCATCGGAGGGATACCTGGAAGGAGCTCGTCGTCGACGATCCCACCCCAATATCGCATATGAACATGGCGATGTCCGGCAACTGCGGTTCGACGCCAATTCTTTCGATGCGGCAGTTTCCACCTTGGCCTTGGACGTTATCCCGGAAATTGAACAGGTAGTTGCCGAGATGAAGCGCGTGACCCGTCCAGGCGGCGTGGTCGCGTCCGCTGTTACTCAGTTCTTTGGTGGCATGCCCGCCTTCGACCTCGTCATTAACACCGGCGCCGTGCTTGAGACCGACTTCGCAAGGCTGAGATCCATGCGGGCGGGGCGCCAGCTCTTCTGGCCGGATGGTCAGGCGACGTTGTGGCGGAAGATCGGCCTCGTTGACGTGACCGAGATTCCTATTGTCGTGGATTGCGAGTATGCGTCCTTCGCGGACTATTGGGCCACCTTCACCGCCGGCCCAGGCAGCACCACAAGCACATTGATGGCACTTTCTGACGACGCCCGCGGTTCGATCGAACAGCATGTTCGTGCTGGGTATCTGGTTGGATTGCCCGATGGACCCCGGTCATTTCCTATGATGTTCCGTATCGTGCGTGGCTTGGTCCCAGCTTGACACTGGAGAGCACGCATTGGGGCCTGCGCCGGCCCGGTGTAAGCGGCACGATCGTTCCTCGGCGGCCGAAAGCTGCCAGGCCGCAGACGGCCCGAGTTCGGGCAGTGCGCCAAGTACGGCCAACGTCCCCTCGTTGGCGCCAAGCTGCCTAATGGAAATCCCTGCCCTTCACCTTCAGCGTGTCGATATGCAGATCTCTGACAAAGATATCTCGCGGCTGCTGCGGCACTGGCTTCGGCCTGTCCCGTGAATCTGGACTGCCCGGCGAGCCATGCGCGAACTCGTCTCCCCTGCCCGTCGGCAACTTGAATTCGCTGTCGCGGTCGGCCAGACTCGACAGATCGCCAGAGAGGTCGAAGAGCTGGTGCGCGACGAGGTGCACGACATCCCCTTCTCGCTGAATCCGGCCATTGATGGCCATCATGGATGATCCCAGCACGATGCGGCGGCGCCTTTCGAACAGGGAAGGCCACACCACCAAGTTTGCAGGCCCCGTCTCGTCCTCGATGGTGATGAACATGACCCCCTTTGCCGATCCTGGCATCTGTCTCACCAGGACGAGTCCCGCCGTCATCAACCAGCGACCATCCGGCGCGTTCATGGCCTCTGAGCAGGTGACGATGTTTCGTTGCTGCAGGTCGCGGCGAAGGAACGTGATCGGATGCTCGCGTAGGGTTAGGCCGACGTGGCTGTAGTCTTGGACAACGTTGTGCCCTTCGGTCATCTGCCGTAGATTGACTTCCGGCTCCTGTTGTTCGGGGATCACCCTTGCCTCGCGCTCGGCAGCGGCAGCAAACAGCGGCAGGGGCTCGTCACGGAGCGCTTTGATGGCCCAGATTGCCTCGCGCCGCTGAAGCTTCATTGATGGCAGGAACGCGTCCGCCTCCGCGAGCTGGTTCAAAGATTCAATGGGCACGCTCGACCGCCGCCAGACATCATCGACACTTTCGAACGCTCGGTTCATGCGGGCCGCCACGATCCGCGCCGCATCGGCGACCGCCAGTCCCTTGACCATCCGCATGCCCAGCCGGACGGCATGATGGTCGCCATCGCCGATGCGCTCGAGCGTGCAGTCCCAGCGCGAATGATTGATGCACACGGGGCGAATTTCGACACCGTGGTTCCTCGCGTCGCCTACGATTTGCGCCGGCGCATAGAAACCCATCGGCTGCGAGTTCAGGAGCGCGGCGCAGAACGCATCCGGGTAGTGGCGTTTGATATAGTTTGACGCGTAGGCGATGAGCGCGAAGGAAGCTGCGTGGCTTTCCGGAAAACCGTAGGAACCGAATCCTTCGAGCTGGCTGAATGTACGCTCGGCGAACTCGGCCGAGTAGCCGTTTTTGATCATCCCGGAAACGAGCTTGTCCTTGAAGCGGCTCACCCCGCCTGTGAACTTGAAGGTGGCCATCGACTTACGGAGCTGGTCGGCCTCGCCACCCGTGAAGCCGGCGCAGACCATTGCGACCTTCATCGCGGATTCCTGAAAAAGCGGGACCCCTAGCGTTCGCCCGAGAACCTCTTCCAGTTCCGGTGTCGGATATTCAGGCTTCTCCTTGCCCTCGCGCCGACGAAGATAGGGATGCACCATATTTCCTTGTATCGGGCCAGGCCGGACAATCGCGACCTGGATGACGAGGTCATAGAAGGTCTGAGGCTTCAGGCGCGGCAGCATGGACATCTGCGCCCGGCTCTCGATCTGGAAGGTTCCCAGCGTATCGGCCTTGCGGATCATCGCATATGTCGCCGGATCCTCCTGAGGGATCTTCGCAAGGTCGAGATCCTCATCCTTGTGTTCGCGGATCAGGTCGAATGCCTTGTTCATGCACGTCAGCATCCCGAGCGCGAGCACGTCCACCTTCATGAACTTGAGCGCCTCCACGTCGTCCTTGTCCCACTCGATGATCTGTCGATCCTTCATCGTGGCGGGTTCGATGGGAACGAGGTTGTCTAGTCGGTCATGGGTGAGGACGAAGCCGCCAGGGTGCTGTCCAAGATGGCGGGGGGCACCCATGAGCTGCCGGGCGAGCTTCAGCGTGAGCGCCAGACGGCGGTCGTTGGGATTGAGATTGAGTTCCCTGATGTTCCGGTCAGGCAGTTCTTCCGACCACGACCACATCCCGGATGACAGAGCCTTGATCACGTCCTCGGGCAGACCCAGGGCTTTGCCAACGTCCCTGATCGCACCTTTTGCCCGGTAGCGGGTTACCGTCGAGCAGAGGGCGGCCTTGTCCTTGCCGTAGGTCTTGTAGATCCACTGTATGACCTGCTCGCGGCGTTCGTGCTCGAAGTCCACGTCGATGTCAGGCGGCTCGTCTCGCTCTCTCGAGACGAAGCGCTCGAACAGCAGGTCATTCGTCTCCGGGTCGATGCTGGTGATGCCGAGGATGTAGCAGATGGCAGAGTTCGCGGCCGATCCCCGCCCCTGGCACAGAATACCCTCCGAGCGGGCGAACTTCACGATCGAGAAGACCGTCAGGAAGTATGGCGCGTATTTCATCTCCTTGATCAGATCGAGTTCATGCTTGACCGCCCGGAGCACCTTCCGTGGCAGGCCTTCCGGATATCGATCCGGAATGCATGCGCGGACATAGTGCTCGAGCGACTGCTGGGCAGTCATGCCGGGGACAATCGCTTCCTCCGGGTACTGATAGGTCAGTTCCTCAAGCGAGAACTTGCAGCGTTCGACGATCTCCATGGTGCGGGCAAGCGCTTCCGGGTAGCGCGGGAACAGGCGCTCCATCTCCTCCGGTGGCTTGAGGTATCGGTCTGCATGGCGCTCACGCTCGAAACCTACCTCGTCAATTGTCGTGTTGTTGCGGATGCAGGTGACGACATCCTGAAGCTGACGGCGCCTGGGTTCGTGAAACAACACGTCATTGGTGACGACGGTGCGAACCTTGAACTTCGAGGCGAGGTTCGAAATCTCATGCAGACGCAATTGATCGTTTGGCCGGCGGCGGAGCGCGAGCGAGACGTAGGCCCGATTGCCGAAGATCTCCGACATCTTCCTGAGCTGGACTGCACAGATCTCGTCCGGGAGATCCGGCACCAGGATCCCGATGAGGCCGTGCGCGTACAGGCCAACGTCATCGAGGTGAAGGATGCAGTTATTCTTCCCGCCTCTGCCCTTGCCGAGCGTGATGAGGCGCGTCAGTCGCGAGTACGCCGCCCTGTTCGTCGGGAAGACGAGGATCGACATCCCGTCCTGCAAATCCAACCGACACCCGACTACAAGTCGGACGCCCGTTGCGCGCGACGCTTCCAGGGCGCGCACGATCCCTGCGAGGCTGTTGCGGTCGACGACCCCTAGGGCATCAATCCCAAGCTCCTTGGCGGTCGCGAACAACTCATCGGCGCTGCTTGCGCCCCGAAGGAAGCTGAAATGGGTCGTGACCTGGAGCTCGGCGTACTTCATGCGAAGATCCCGTGAATGAACCACTTGTGGGAACCAGTCTCTGGATCGATGCCGTCGCCGGAGCGGAACACCCAATAGCGCTCGCCAAGCTCGTTCTCGATAACAAAATAATCGCGGACGGCGTCGAGCTCGCTGTCGCGCCTCCACCATTCTCCGAACACGCGCTCCGGGCCATCTGCGCGCTTCACCTTGTGCGTCTTGCCCCGCCACGTGATGCTTCGGGGCGGATGGTCGGGCAGAAGGGCAATGGCGGTGATTTGGTCCGGGCGGTCGAGCAGCCGGACGGGTCTCCGCCAATGATGACTCCAGCTCTCCTCGATGTCGGCAGCCGCTGGAGCTACCCGGGCGACGCTGCGTTCCGGGACATCCGATGCCAAGGGTGTGACCCGGTAGACCCGCTGGCCGCGGTTGCCCAGTATGTCGATCAGCGGGGTGATGTCGGTCATATCCTCGTCGACCAGCGAAGACGATTTCTGCTCCTCCTCAAGCGGCTCCGAAAGAATGGCAATGAGCGTCAGCCTCTCAATACCGAAGCCCGGCTCGATCTTCTCGGTGCGATCCCTGAACAGCTTCGTCAGCCATGCGACATCGCGCGCGGGCTTGGCGGTGCCGGCACGGATCGCCTGTCGGGTGCCGTCGACCTTCTCGACAACGAGATCGGTGCGGCGGACACCGAGATCCTTCTTCTGCAGTTCTGCGACGAGCTGGACGACAAGATGTCCGACATACTTGTTGATGGTCTCAGCCGCTCCGATCGGCTCTGCAAAAGCTCGGGAGACCTCCACCTGTTCAGGATCGCGAATGGGATCGATGGGTTCGGAAAGGCGGCCAAACATCTGGTCGAGCCGCCGCCCGATCTCCGGGCCAAATCGAAGCGCGAGTGGAGCGCGGGCCGTGTTCGCAAGCTCGCCGATCGCTCGGAAGCCAAGCGTCCGCAGATCGCTGACGATCTTCTCCGGGAGTCGGAGCAATGCGATCGGAAGCCGCTCGACCGCCCTGGCAGTCTCGCCACGGGGTACGTTGACAGTCTCGCGGTTGATCGCACGGGCGCAGGCGTGAGCCGCTCCCCAGGTATCCGCCACGGCGACACGAGCAGTCAGCCCCTTCGCGCGGAACTGGTTGGCGACGCGGCTGAGCATCGGCTTCTCCCCACCCTTCAGGTGGTCGGCGCCTTCCGTGTCCATGACGATGCCATCGATCCC
This sequence comes from Rhizobium sp. Nf11,1, assembly GCF_050587665.1. NCBI lineage: Bacteria > Pseudomonadati > Pseudomonadota > Alphaproteobacteria > Hyphomicrobiales > Rhizobiaceae > Rhizobium > Rhizobium sp. Nf11,1. The sequence goes on from NZ_JBOBHU010000012.1 coordinate 41,112, forward strand.
GTCGACGGCGACAATTGGCGAATAGACTGTCAGCGCCCACAGCGCAATTCGTTCAAGCGCAGCAGCATCGGCGGCAGGATCCGCATCGACCAGCATCAGGTTGCGGAACATCGCCTGAGCCTTCGCCGCAGCCATCCCTGTCCGCACTCCGACCTTCCTCGCGGCATCATCCGCCGCGGCAACCCAGCGCTTGGAGCCGGACTTCGCGATGACCGCGATTGCCTGCTCAGGCGGAATAGAGGGATCGGCGCGACGTATTCGATCGGTCGCCAGATCCGGGAGATAGATGGATACGACCCTTGTCATCGCAGGCTCCAATTTCAAACTCAGCACACTCGCCCGCACGCGATCTCATCAATTCAAGCAGCCACCTTGCCCTTCCCACGCCGGGAACCGGGAGATCCTCTGACGGCAGCACACTGACCCGCCATCTCGTGGTCGACGCGGTCGGTTGGCCGAAATCATTCGCCTCCGTTTGTCGCCGCCAGCGTCTTACCGCGATCGCCATCGTGCCAGTCTTCTCCGCCGCGAGCTGCAGACGACGCGAAGCCGTCATCGGGAGGCGAACGAGTTCCCCAACGACCGCACCCAGACCGCCGTAGGAAAGACATTCCTCCATGCTCGCGAGTACGTCCTCCTCCTTGTCGCCTTCGACGAATACGACCCGCTTCGGATGAAGACCCGCCTGCGCCAGCGCTGGCATAAAAAGGTCGGGTCTCGTGAGGCACCAGACGATCTGTCCCTTCGTGCGAGCCGCTACTCCTGCAGCGAAGAGGGCTGCGGCGGAACCGTCCACGGTTCCCGAGCCGCCTCCCGCGAATTCATGCAGTGCGCCGTGAGCGAGGCCACCTCCCGGGAGCACGGCGTCGATCTCGGGCACACCGAAGGACAGGCAACCCACTCGCTTCGCTGTGCCGCCGCTAAGAGCAGCGATGCGTTCGCGCAGGTCAGCGAGGACTTGCTCGCGGGCAGCCGACATCGTTTGCGAATCCTTCCGAAATCGCGATGAAAAGGGACGGCTTTACGCCGTGTTAATGCAGATGTTCTCCGTATGTTCCTTTGCGAGGGCGACGTCAAGATGGGCCGAAATAGGAATATCGTCTCACAATTTCAGTGAAGCCTAAGATTCTCCCGATGAATCAGAGACGTAGGCAAAGCGTGTAAGTCAGCGACTTTTCTTTAAAAAATATGGGGAAACGGAGTTGATGGGTCCCCCGCAAGTCTCCCAACCCGCAGCCAACGGAGCTGCTCGCTAGCTTTCCTGAAACCGAGCTACGAGATCAATCAGGACAGCGTCGGATCCAAGACATTCGGCGCAGCTGCCTAATGCATCTTCATCGAATTCGTCCTTGCTCCTCGATTGGCGACAGCAATCACACACGACTGCTCCCCGGCAGGAAAACCGCGGCGGAGCTATGATCTCAGTAGTCGGAATTGCCACCACGTGTTCTGGACGTTTTGGCATCGTAACCTCCAATAGAAGACGAGATGGAGGTCGGGGCATCTAGTTTCAAGATTTCGCTGGAGGCGCAGTTGGCAGTCATCGACGGGGCGGCTACGTTGCCATCCGGAACGACCGCGGAGTGGCTGACGTGTGCAATCTCTATCGCATGGAAGACAAGGACTGGGTCAGGAAAGGGCGATCGATGCAGAGAGCATGATCAACCTGATGCCTGCCTACCAGATGAACCCGGATCAGATGGGTCCAATCGTTCGAAACACGCCCGATGGCCGCAAGCTGCTCGTCCACGGTCGATGGGGCCTGCCCTCCCCCCTGTTCGTTCAGAAAAAGGCAGCCGAGGACCGCGCGGCCAAGCGGAGGGCAAAGGGCGAAGCGGTCGACCTCGACGAACTCATCCGGATGGAGCCAGACCGAGGCGTCACCAACGTACGGAAGCTCGATCTGCCGCACTGGAAGCGGTGGTTCGATGTGGGGCACAGGTGCATCGTCCCGGTGACGTCGTTTGCGGAGCCCGATCCCGCCAGCCAAGAACCCGGCGGCAAAATTCCGAACGCATGGTTCGGCCGAGACGAAAGCAAACCGCTCATGTTTTTTGCCGGAATCCACGTACCGCAGTGGAAGAGCGTCCGCAAAGTCAAAGACGGGCTGACAACTGACGACCTCTATGGATTCCTGACTACCGACCCGAATGATGTCGTCAGGCCGATCCATGAAAAGGCGATGCCCGTGCTGCTGCTGACCAAGGAGGAGACAGATATCTGGCTGTCCGCACCATGGGAAGACGCACGGCACCTTGCGCGCCCGGCGGCGAACGACGCGATAATGATTACGTCTCGTGAAGCGTACGGCTCCAGCGTCGTCTCCACGGAAGGGGAGACATTGCAGGCGAACTTTCTTTAGCCAGCCTAGCGAACGCGTTTCGTGAGGCTGCGGCGCTTCGGAAGCGGAGTCAGTGCCTCAGCAGGCTGCCTTTCGCTTTGATCGCGACGCCCTTGCTTCGCACGGAAGTTCGAACGTCCCGCGCCAGATGCCGGCATGTGCGGATTCGGCAGCAATCTGATCTGCTCTGAAAGCGCCTTTCGAATATCGCACCCAGTCGACCGCCCAACCCTGTCGGACCATCCACGAATTCACGCTGGTCCCGTCCGCTCTGACGCAGTCGGCAACGACGCGGCGGTATCTGTCCGTGTTCCGCGCCTGACAACGGGTCGGGCGCGATTTCGCCAGGAAGTCATCTAAGGCGAAAGCCGCTTCCTTGCCACAACGGTAGGGCTTCCTGGCGGAGTCCTGGCATACCTGCCAACTCTCCGGCGCATCTACGCCATTCAGCCTGATCCGCCGGGCGGCGATCTCGATGGTGTCGCCGTCGATAACCGACGCGCGGCCAAGCAGTTGCTCGGCTTCCGCCGGAATTGACATCGATCCCCATGCGATCAGAAGGAGAAGCAGTAGACCAAGACGTTCGGGCATGCGTCACTCCAATATAGCTTCGTCGCCCCTCGCGGCGACCATCCTGTTCGTGGCCAATCCCACTCCCATTTACATGTAGATCGTCAGTGCGACGGTCTATCGTCCGCAAGGATTCGGACGAAGCGCTCCACCTCCCGACGGCGATTGGTGTCGCAGGTTAAGCCTAGTAGGTTAAGGATCGGATTGATCACGCGAGAGTAATCCTGTATGGGTATTGCGGGCATCAACCTTGCTTCCGGACCGAGATTGGAGGGAAGCGGCATTGCCCCGGATGCCTGGCCAATCGATATCCGCGAGTGGGCTGAAGGTTGCCGAAATCCTGGAGCGCACGTTATGTCATCAAGAAAAACAAGGGAATTTCTCATTGGCGGAGACATGCCCGTCAACCGGGTTGCGTTCGGCGCTATGCGTCTTTCTGCCAACGGATTTCGCGGCCCTGCGAGAGATCCCGAGACGGGTCGCGCAGTCCTGCGGCGGGCGGTCGAGCTGGGAATTAACCTTGTCGATACGGCAGCCTTCTATCATAGCGGCGACAAAACTGTTCGCGCGAACCGGTTGATACACGAGGCGCTGTATCCCTACCCCGCAGACCTCGTGATCGCGACCAAAGTAGGGCATGTTTTTGATTCGGAAGGCAACCATCGGACAGCGACAGGCGCCGATATGCGCCGCCTGATTGAGGAAAACCTCGAGGACCTCGGCCTGGATCGGCTCGATCTGGTCTATCTCCGAATCGGTGAAATGGCTCCGCCCCATGGCCAGTCCCTTGCCGAACGTTTCGAGGCGCTCGCGGCGCTGCGCGAGGAGGGCCTGATCCGTCACCTGGGCCTCAGCAATATCGACAGTGACCACCTTGCCGAAGCGCGCGCAATCGCACCGGTCGTGGCAGTGCAGAACAACTTTCACATTGCCAAGCGCGGAGACACCGCACTGTTGGCCATTTGCCAGGACGAGAATATCGCATTCAGCCCCTTCTTCCCTCTCGGTGGAGGAATTGCGAACATCGACAATGGACGCCTAGCCAGGATTGCGAGTCGACACGGAGCAACCAGCAACCAGATCGCCTTGGCCTGGCTTCTGGCGCTTTCCCCGGTGGCGATCGCAATTCCCGGAACGGGATCGATTGCCCACCTAGAAGAAAACACGGCCGCCGGCGACATCGTCTTAACACAGGAAGACCTAGCCGAGCTCGCCTGACCCATGAGGTGTTATATCTCTAACTAGCGGGTGGTGTGGCCGGTGGCCACACTGCTTGCTTCGCAGAAAATGCTGCGTATGGGGGTATTTCCAATTGACCATCGAGATCGCTGTTAGAAGATCGTGGCGAGCGGCTCTCCTCTAGGGCTTTTCCTTTCGCGGCCGAGGATTCCTCTCGTCGGCAATGAGGTTTGGGAGCGCCGTGATGAGATCGGTAAGATATTGGACCTCCGCTTCCATCCGGTGCGCTGTATGACGAACCGCCCACTCCTCGGCCACTCCGATAAACGGTAGCGCTTGCTCGATCATACGCCGCCTCTCTTCGAGCTGCGCCTTCATCCTTGCAAGCCGGTCCGCCAATAGCGCAGGAAGCTCATCGAGCTTCGCTGGATCCACACGAGTAAGCGCAAGGTCGAACGGATCATACTTAAACCAGATTTCAGTCAGGCCGTCGTGCCGAAGACGCGCCAATGCGTGTCTTCCGTCCTCGGTGATTTCGTAGAGTTGCCTGGTGGGGCGATTACCCTCCTGCTCGCGTCCTGCTTCGCGCAACAAACCCTCAGCGGCGAGACGGTTCATCGCACCGTAAACCGCGCCCACCGGTATGTCTGTCCAAAACGGCACGCGCTTGCGTTCGGCCTCCTGCCTCAGGCGATGACCATGCATCGGGCCAAGCTCGGCGAAGGACGACAGAATGAAAAGCCTGATCGATGACATAACACCTCCTATTGCTCTCGTGAGAGTATTCGGCTATGAGTATGCATGCGTTTGCACTACATTCAAGCTCGATGAAACTCCATGTGCGGGTAAATCAGCTACGGCGAGTTTAGGCAATGCAGCGCTCTCTCATCCCTTGAGGGAACGGCTGCCGGATGGGAGCAACGCTACGAACGGCAAGAACTTCGGATCGAGAACGAGACCAAATATGAAAAGAGTGCAATATGACCGCTACGGCGGACCCACGGGGATGTATATCGGCGAATCCAAGCTGCCTCAGCTCGGCCCGAAGCAAGTGCGTGTCGTCGTAAGCGCCGCAGCGATAAACCCCTTTGACTGGAAGCTTCGCCAAGGCGCGATGAAACTGTTCATCAGCCGCACGTTTCCTAAAGGTATGGGAACAGATTTCGCTGGCGTTGTTGCCGCTGTCGGCAGTGATGTGAGGGACATCAATGTAGGTGATGAAGTTTTCGGAACGATGGACTTCAAGGAATCTGGTGCGTTCGCTGAAGAAGTTGTCCTGGATTCTCATTTGGTGGCGAAAAAACCCGCGTCCCTTTCGTTCCAGGAGGCTGCGTGCCTGCCCATCCCAGTGATGACAGCATGGGCTGCAATATTCGACAAAGCCAAAACCTCGCGAGGATCGCATCTCTTCATCAACGGTTGCACCGGTGCAGTAGGGGCGTCTGCCGTGCAGTTGGCCCTCGCTCGTGGCGTGAAAGTCAGCGGCGCATGCGGGACTGCTTCTTTGGAAACCGCGAAAGCAGCCGGCCTGGATTCCGTCTTCTCCTACGCCGATAGTCGACTGCAGGCTCAGAAGGGCAAGTTCGACGCCGTATTCGACACACTTGGGACATTGGATGTCGGTCACGGCCTCTCGATGCTGAAGAAGGGCGGCGTTTTCGTCGACATCAATCCGACCCTCCGAAGAGTAACGCGTGGTATGCTCTCCAGACGTTACAAGCTCGCGTTCGCGACTATGGGGATCAAGCGTCTGTCAGCAATCGCAGACCTCGCGAGTGAAGGTGTGTTGCGGCCAACTGTTGGCCTCGTAGTCCCGTTTGCCGATGCAGTATCCGCGATCACAGCGATTGAATGCGGAACGCGAATTCCGGGCAAGGTCGTTTTGAGTTTGTGAGGCAATAGAGTCAGGCAAGCATCATGCGGCATGACGGGATGCTGAACTTCCGTTCCTTCGTCGGCTCCCCGTCATGCCATTCGGGGAATCGACGAAAGGAACACCTTCTCTCGATACGGTCTAAGAGATTTTCGGCAACGCCGATTACCCGGACCGTTCGGCGGCCTCGATCAGGAACCTGCGCTCCGCGCTCGCGATAGGCACCGATTTTTCCGCACGCAAGCGATCCGAGGTCGTGATCTCAGAGGCGCCCCTCAAGCCAGTCGAACAAGGTTGCAGAAGCCGTGGAATAGGCTCCGATCTGGCAATGAGCTTGTGCTGTCGAATCCGCGTCAAATAGGATGTAGTGCTTCGGACATTTGAGAGCATCGAAGAGCCTTTTCGCCTGGCCCCTTGCCATTTCCTCCGTGCCATCCATGACGAGCGTTTCGCATTCGATTTGATCAATTACGGGTGTGTTGTCATAGGCCAGGAGAGCTTTGAACACGTCCTGCTCCCGTACCCCGTGCTTCCAGGCATAATCTCTGACGAGCCACTTCAGCGACGTGTGCTGAGCGGTCCAGGTAAATGCCTCCCGAAGAACGTCAGGACCGTCTCCGACGAGCACCTGACGGATGGGGGCTGGGAAGTGGTTTAGAATACCCTCTGCCCAACTCAGGGATCCGGGGTCGGCGATGCATACCTTGAGGCGCTTTTCGAAGGCAGCGGCTCGCACGGAAAGGAACGCGCCGAAACTCAAGCCCATAAGACCAATCCTCGACGGATCGACTCCGGGAATTTCAAGTGCGAAATCGACGACAGGTTTTATGACGTTCTCCCAGTCGGGTCGGAAATAAAGATTGTTGAGCCTCAATGCCAGACCCTGGCCTGGGCCGTCATAGATCAGGCAGTGTATTCCACGCCGCAGAGCAGCATCGTAAACCCAAACCGTATCGTCAGCCCAGGTGTCGCGACCCGGCGTGATAATGAGTAGCGGAGCGCTTTCTCCAGCAACAGGAGATCTGAAGAAATGTCCCGAGAGGAATGTGTCCTCATACGGGATCCCCACATACCTTCCCGGATAGCCAGAAAGGTCAAGATATCGCTGGTAGCACCTCGAACTGGCGCGTGCGTACTCGCCAATGCGCGAATCTTCGGGATGACTGAAGTACATCAGCGAGGCGCGCCAGTAGGTCGCCGCGCGGAGATATGTGGAAGAGGCGGTCAGCCGTTTATCCGCGCGATCGGCCATTTCGGCCAGGTTTTGGAGACGGAGTGCTACTGCGCTCCATGCATTGATCCAGCGCTCTTCGTCGTTTGGCTTCAACTGCCCGATGACTTCGAAAACTTCGCCGAGGTCAGACATGCCGTATTGCATGAGCCCAAGGATGTGTTTCAGCAGAGCATCCATCATCAGTGTCTCGCTGAACTTCGTGGATGTCCAATGAACGGTGTTTTGCGCGTCTGACATATTTGATTTCCTTCTCCACAGAGGAACGCGGGCCAAGGGACAAGGCGCACTTGGCTTGCAGCAGCATGATCGGCACCGGGTGCCCACGAAGAGCGCCCATTAATCCATGACGATCGGTCAGTCGGGAGATCCGGCATCCGAATCCTGTCGCGGATCGACATCCACAACTTGTCCAGGTCGGAAAGCCTCGAAGCAGGTTCGGTTCATGCCATGCGACGCAAGAGCTTCGGCAAGCAACCGGGGCGGCTCATCCCAGGGCTCGTCGGTCAGCCGAAACGTGCCCCAGTGGATACCGAGAGCCTTGCGCGCGTCCAGCGAGCGCATGATCAACACCGCTTCCTTCGGGTCGACATGCTGAGCCGCCATGAACCAGCGAGGCGCATAGGCTCCGATCGGGATCAGGGCGAGATCAGGTCGGCCATGGGTCGCGCGCATGGCCTTGAAGATTGCACCAGTGCCATATCCGGTATCGCCGGCGAAGTAGACGAGTCCTGCATTGGTCCTCAGCATGAAGCCGCCCCACAAGGCCATGCGGCGGTCGCCGATCCCGCGAGCCGACCAGTGATTGGCGGGCACGATGTCCACGACGGCGCCGTTGGGCAGGTGGAAGCGGGTGCCCCAATTGCCCGTGGCAATCCTGGCACGGGGGACAGCCCGGCGGATAATGGTCTCGTTGCCCAACGGTGTGATGATCATAGGAGCATCGCGCTCGTGCAGCCGTTTCAAAGTCGGCAGGTCAAGATGGTCATAGTGATTGTGGGAGAGCAGGACCACATCGATTGGCGGCAGGTCCGCGAACGCGATGCCGGGCGCAGTGGTCCGACTTCGGCCGATATACCCATACGGCCCTGCCCGCTCAGACCAGACGGGATCGGTCAAAACATTGAGCCCCGCCGCCTGAATCAATACGGTTGCGTGCCCGACCATGGTGGCGCGCAGACCGGAAACCCGGCGTTCTGGTACAGCCCTTACAACGTCGATGCGTTTGGGCCACGGCACTCGGTGCTCCCTCTGCCAGCGAAAAAGTTCCCGCACAGAGCGATCCGTTCCCGGATGCCCCGGATTGGCGAAACGCACCCCGTCGAAGTTTTCGGTCGGCGGAAAGGTGACATAGCGGTTCCGTTTGGTCATGATTGGATCTCAGAAGTGGATTTTCGATGTCGCCCCCACGCGGGCGGCGACATCTTCTTCGGGGTGTCAGCCGGAGTCCTTGTTGGATGCATTCAGTCCCTTACCCACGAGTATCGGGCGGAACGTGTACCAGCCTGATGCCATCCTTCGGGTCTAATTTACCGGGCGGCTGAGCTTCAAGTCGGGTTGATCGTCATTCCAGCCTTGAAGTCCGCCGGGAACCTCGCGAAATCGCAGGCACTTCGACATCATCGTAGTGTTGAGGCACATGGTGTCGCCTTTGAACTTCCAGTTGACGGATAGTGCAAACATTAGAGGTCCTTTAATGCTACCAGTGCCGTCTTTGTTGAGGGTGAGTTTGAAGGACCTGCCGTTCGGCGCGTCGGCCGACCAAGGAGCACCATCGGCGAGAATCGCGGCCGCCTTCTGCGGCGGCAGATAACCCTGCCCCTGCGCGGCAAACGTTGTGCTCGCGGCGAGAATTGAGACCGCCGCCGTTGCGATTTTAACATGTGTCTTCATTTGGACGTCCTTTCTTCCTTGATTGAAATGCGGTCATCACTGCGTCACGACCGCGTCGCGGTGGATGGGTTTACTGTTGTTGTTGTTGGCGGCCCGCGGCGCCCTTGTCGCTCCAAGCCGGCGGCAGACCAAGCTGGCCGGCGACCGCACCCGTGATGCCGGGGGCGGACCCGAAGGCCTTGCAGGCGACGTATTTCGGAGCGCCGCCAAGCGAGGCCCTGACACTCTGCATCGAGGGCATCGCAGGCATTCCTTTGAACGGGTCTTTGCCCTTGACCAGCATCCGGCTGAAGTCGGTGCCGAATGCTGAAGACAGCGAGTAGGCATCCCCCACGTTGGAATACCGTGGTGTCGTCAGCACGTTTGCTCCACGCGACCAGAGCATCGCCGCCTTCTGCGACCCGTCCTGGCCAATCGCTTCTGCTTCGACTGATAAGCCGCCAAGGCCGAGAGGTATCCGCGGGATTGGGACCGGGAGTGCAACGGACGCGCCCAACGATGTGACGGTCGAGGTCGCCGCCGCCGTCCTGTTGGTGGCGACGATGTCGGTGACGGTCGCATGGACCGTGAGATCAGCCGGCTGGTCCGAAGCGACGATCCTGAAGCGGTCACTGAGACCGGTACAGAGGGTGCGGTCGATGGCGTTTGTGACGAGCGCCAGATCTTTGGGGTTGAAAGCACTGGTGCCGCCGACGTTCGCCGACGTCGGGACGATGCGTACCGTCTTCGCGGCGAGAATGGGTGGCGGATCAACCCTTAGCCTTGCCTTTGTGAGCGTGCCACCCGATGGGGCCATACCAGCGTATGAGCCAAGCGTCCCTCTTTGCTGCAGTGGCAAGTTGGCACACGACGAGAGCGACAATGTCAGCATCAAGCAGAGAATTGTCCGCAATCGTGTTCCAGGTCGTTGGAAGGCAAAGTCCATTTGTGAGATCTCTGAGCCGTTGTCTTGACTCAGCTTTAGCAATGCCAGCGTTAACCGCGGTAAAGGCACTGTAAAGTTAGGTAAAATGTGAACGCAGTCTTCGTGGGGTTCAAACGCGTCTGCGCAGCCCTGAGATGACGGGCACTTCGATGCCTCTTTCGGGCGCGTCGATTGATCAGCTCGGGCTCAGCCTTGGCCGCACTAGGAACCGTGTTTCGTCGACTTCCGGGGAATTTCGAGGGTGATGGCCAGACCGCCGGCGGCCGGCAGTGATGCATATACCCGCCCGCCATGACGCTCGATTGCCTGTCTGGTGATCGCAAGGCCCAGACCGTAGCCACCTCGCGGGGCGGCGTCGTTGCCACGGGAGAACGGCTGGAAGATCCGCTCAAGTTCGTCCCGTCTCACTCCCGGCCCCTGATCCACGACGAGGATCGTCAGGCGCTCGGCCGTCGAAGCACAGGACACGGCTATGCGCGAATGCTCCGCCGTATACTTGACGGCGTTGCGAACGACGTTTTCAAGGGCTCTGTAGATCAGCTCCCCCTCCACCTCCGCCAGGAAAACGCCGTTGACACTGGTGGTGATCGAAACTCCCCGTGCCTGGGCTTCGAACGCGGCATCGCCGAGGATCTCGTTCAGAAGGTCGATGACATCGAGCGACTGCGTTTTCAGCGAGCTGCTGGATCCGGCTGTCAGCCTGGCAAGGGTCAGAACTTCGCCCACCAACATGTCGAGGCGTTCAACCTCCCTATCCATGCGATCCAACATGCCACCCAGTTTCGCCGGTGTTTGCCGCAGGACGCCCACAGCGGCTTGCAGACGAGACAAGGGCGAGCGCAGTTCATGGGAGACGTCGTGGAAAAGCCTTTGCTGCGCCTCCTGAAGCTCCTGCAGTCTCGCTGCCGTGGAATCGAAGTCGTGCGCGAGTGCGGTGACCTCGTCCTTTCGGCCGGCCATCTTGTCTCCGATACGAACGTCGAAACGGCCATGGGCAAGCGCGCTCAGGCCGTCACGCAGGTGAACGACTGGACGAATGAGATATCGGGCGAGCGCGATCGCTGACAGCGTGCTCGAAATTAGTATCGCAAGCCACGGCATCAACGGAACAAGATTCTTAAGAGTGAAGCTGGTTGGAGCCGATAGAGATATTCGATAGCAAACCCCATCCTTGAGGACGAGCCTGCCATTCTGCCTGTCTCCCGCGGTGCAAGGTCCCGCGTCCGCGACTTTCGAGATGGCCAGGCCGAGTGGCCGCGTCCTCTCGCTTGTGCGCACGAAATGCGTGGCCGCGTCTTCCCCATCCTGAACCAGAATGCTCTCAGTCAGATTGACTACGAACGTCCGCCGCGCCTCCTCGACTTCCCAGGCAAAGGGAACCGCCTGCAGCAGCTTCAGGACAAGGACAATAGCTGCGACAGAGAGCGCCATGGTCAGCCAGATGACCCTGAAGAACTTCCAAAAAAGCCGGGGCATGCTCAATCCACCAAAAGTTGATAGCCTTGGCCGCGAACGGACCGGATCCAAGATTGCCCATCCTCTCTGAGCCCCAGCTTCTGACGCACGCTGCTGATATGAACGTCGATGCGGCGATCGAACGGGGTGAGTGGCTTCCCGAAGGCCAGTTTCGAAATATCCTGCTTCGATAAAAGCTGCCCCCCGCTGCGCGCGAGAATTTCGAGCAGCCTGAACTCGGTGCCGGTCAGCTCCAAAGGTTCTCCGCGCCATTCGGCGGTTCGACTACCCGGATGTATCACGAGCTGTCCCGTCCTCAGCGTATCGGTCGCCGAACCGGCCGCTGGCTGGCCCGCTCGACGCAGGATCGCACGCACGCGCGCCGCGAGTTCGCCCGGTGAACAAGGCTTTGGAACATAGTCGTCGGCGCCGAGGTTCAGGCCCGAAATCCGGTCGATGTCATCGCCCCTGGCCGTGAGCATCAGCACCGGGATTTGGCTTAATTTCCGGATTCTCTGCAGGACCTCGATCCCGTTCATCCGGGGCATCATGATGTCGAGCACGATGATGTCGACCGTGTTGGCGGCGGCAGCCGCAATCGCGGCTCGGCCATCCGTGTCCGTCACGACATCATATCCTTCCTCGGCCAGATATTCCTGCAGAAGTGTCGTCAGCTCGACATCGTCGTCGATGAGGAGAACCTTGTTCATTCGTGTGGTTCCGTTGTTCGCCTCCGCCGTCATACAGCACGAATGGGAACTCTCCACCCAACTTTACCTAGCTTAACACTAACTTGACCGCACTTAACATTCAGACGGCTACTGATAAGCATTATGGCATCGCCCGCGGGCGGGACAGGTCCGCGCCGATGCCGGATACTCCAAGGAAAGCATCGTTGAGAAAGCCGTCCATGCCATTCGCCGCTGCATTCGTTGCGGCCGCACTTCTCTTCGCGTTCCGCAACTTCATTATGGAACACTCCGCCGCGCCGCCGCTCGCCGTGTCCCTGACGGCGCCGTCGCAGCAGGATTGTCCCGAAACCCTCTTGGCGGAAGGATGGCTCAAGCCCTGGCAAGAGGCGATTGTCGCCTCCGAGACGGGCGGCCTTCGCATCACCGAGGTCCTGGTTGATGTCGGCTCCGTGGTTGCGAAAGGGCAGACGCTCGTGCGGCTTTCGCAGGAGAGCGTACTTGCCGACCTTCAGAAACACGAAGCGGCAATTGCGACGGCAAAAGCGAACCTGTCGAAGGCAAGAGGAAATGTCGACCAGGTGCGGCAACTAGGTCTTTCTGGTGCGGGCTCCGCCGACGACATCGCGCAATACGTGACCGCGGAACAGACGGCGGTTGTCAGCCTTAAAGCCGCAAAGGCCGACTTCGATAACGACAGGGTCAAGCTCGAGCAGACGACCATCACCGCAGCCGACGACGGTCTGATAATTTCGCGGTCTGCCGAGCTCGGTGCCGTCGTCTCCGCCGGCGCCGAGCTGTTCCGCATGGTGCGCCAGCAGCGTGTCGAATGGCAGGCAGAGGTTCCGGCAGATTACCTTCCACGAATTTCGGAAGGGTCGAACGTCGTGGTCAACGGCCCCGATGATCAGCGGATCCAAGGCAAGGTCAGGCTTGTCGGCCCTTCGGTCAGCGCCGATACGAGCCGAGCGATCGTTTATGTCGCCTTTCCGGCCGGCGTCCATCCACGTACCGGACTGCACGTGACGGGCAACATTGAACTTCAGGCGACACCAGCCCCAGCGTTTTCCAAACCGCGACCGTGTTCGGGGACGGGATAAGTGACCGCGTCCGGCGCGAACCCATCATGCGAATCCATTGTCGCGACGCGTTCGTCATGCCGGAGCTGGACTCGATCCCGATCCGCCAAACCCGACCAACAAAAACGGAATATTTGACATGAACCAAGCCAAATCCCAGCGTATTGTTGTCATGACCGGAGTCACGGCCGGACTCGGCTTACATGCGCTTCAGAAGATTGCCGCTCAGCCAGGTACACGGGTCATCGTCGGTGCCCGTGGAAGCGGACGAGCTGTACCTCCCGGCGTGGAGGTCATTCCTCTCGATCTCGCATCTCTCACGAGCGTCCGCCAATTTTCTGAGGCTGTCACATCGCGGCTCGAAAGTGGCCGCATCGACATATTGGTTCTCAATGCCGGCATGCAGGCCTCGACGAACGAAGGCAGGAGTGTCGAAGGCTACGAACTGACCTTCGCGGTCAATCACCTCGCCCACTACCTGCTGGCTCGACTCCTGCTGCCGCAAATGGCCGATCAAGGCCGTCTGGTGATCACCACTAGCGAAACGCACGATCCCGCCGTTACGCCAATCGCTCCCAAGGCTCTCGATCCCCAGGCCCTGGCGCATCCCGACAAGAGCGGCTTTGGCATGGGCATACGCGCGTATGCAGCTTCCAAGCTGTGCAATTTGCTGACCGCACAATCCTTCGCTGCCATGGAAGAGGTCAGGGCCCGTAAGCTCGCGGTGATCGCCTTCAGCCCCGGCCTTACCGGTGGCACGTCGCTGGGCCGCGACAGCCCCCGCGCCATGCGCGCTGTCGTCATGCTCCTCATGCATACTGTCTTCCGAGTGGTCGGCCTTTTCCGTCCTGAATACGTCATCGGTACGCCCGAACGCTCAGGCGAAGCGCTGGCCGAGATCGCTCTCGGGGCGGTCATCCCGCCGCCGGGCCGGATCTACGTCTCGCTTGTCAAGGGCAAGCCGACCTTTCCCGATCCATCCCAACTGGCGCGAAGCCGAGGGGCTCGGGAACAGTTGTGGCGCGAAAGCGCAGTTATGGTTGGATTCGATGATCAGGCCCCGACCCAATGAAGATTACCTTTATGAAAAAAGTACGCGAGTACGACGACGTTTTCTCGTTTTTCTTCGATGCACCCGGCGTCAACTACAGAGCGGGACAGTACACCCATTTGAGGGTTGGTGGTCCGCTCGACTTTCTTGGCTCGGTTCGCGAGATGTCCTTCGCCTCAGCCCCGGGAGATCCAGAGCTCATGTTCAGCATGCATCTGGGATCAAATAGCAAATTCAAGAAAAAGATGAGCGCGCTACAGCCCGACGATACAATCAGTTTGTTTGGCACAGGCGCGCACGTCAAATTGCCCGAACACCGAACCGGAAATTTGGTTTTCATAGCGGGCGGCGTGGGGATGACCCCATTCCGCTCGATGATTCTGGAGGCGCACAAAGCAGGGAACCATCAGACGGCGCTGGTTCAAGTCCAACGGGGCGATTTCCTCTATCGCAAGGAGTTGGAGCCGCTTGTATCCGACTATCTCGCGGTCCGTCCGGAGACATTCGTGGACACCGTCAAGAAGGTAGGGGGAGGTTATGGCGATGATGCGATTTTCTACGTGTGCGGATCGAGAAGGCTCATCGCATCTGTCGTTGAAACCCTTAATGGGTGCGGCATTGAGAAAGAGAAAGTTAGAATAGAAAGCTACAAATAGGCGTAGATCGGCAAGAAGGTGCGGGAAATCACCACCGATTGTGTGTGTGTGTGTGTGTGTGTAAAGCATTATGTCCGAGCACTGAAGGCGTAGCTTCGGTCTGCTTGCAGGAGCAGCCCTCCCTCGCCACGCCCAAGCGCCGGGGTTGCCCGGCGGTCGTCAGCCGGGGCTGCACTCCCCGGACACCTCAGTAAATCAACAGAGGCGTTTGACCGATGAATTGAGGCGACTTGGCTTGGTTGAGCATGAAGCCGGCGACGTCGGCGCGTGCAATTCTGCCACCATGGATGCCCCGCAAATCGGTCAGCGCCCTATAGCGCCCCATATACGGACCATTGGTCAAGAAACCGGGCCGGACAATGATCCAGCGAGCGATATTGTTCTTGATAATGCGTTCCTGGCGATCCTTGTCGGCGTAAATCCTGCGAAGGACAATCGGCAGGAATAAATGGTCGTACAACCATGTCCCGTGTCCTTTGCTATCGCCGGTTCCCATACCCGTGACGGCGATGAGCAATTGTTCCCGCTCAAGAGCTTTCGAAAGGTTTTCGGCGCAGCGGGAGAACATGGTTATTGTTCGCGTTACATTCGCGGTTCCCAGGCAATCGCAGACGACGTCTTGTCCCGTCACGAGTCCCGTGATCGCGTTGGCTTCCTGGGCATCTCCCTGTAGGATCCGCAACCGGGAGTGCTTAATCGGCATGCGGCTTGGCTCACGGGCGAGCGCAGTGACCTCGTGGCCGTCTTTCAGCGCCGTTTTAGCAGTGGCCAAACCAATGCCGCGCGTTGCGCCGATGATTGCGATCTTCATGGAGCATCTCCTTAAGCTTGAAGGTCGGGCTCCGGCGGCGAGTTGGGATTTTTGATCACTTCCCGTCATGTCGCCTGGCGTCCATGCCGGCTGTATTACAGGACAAACGTGAGCGCTCCATCCAACTTTACCTAGCTTAACACTAACTTGACCGTACTTAACGTTCAGCGGGCTATTGATAGGCATGGCGGCATCGGTCGCGTGGGCACCGCCCCGCCCCTCAGCCGGAACTGCAAGGATTGGACCGTTGGAAAAGCCATTCGTGACACTCGCCACCGCGCTCGTTATGGTGGCGTTCCTGTCTCCATTTCGCAATGCCGCGGCAGAACAAGCCCCCGCACCTGCTCTCACCGTTTCCCTGACGACGCCGGTGCAGCGGGACTGGCCCGAGACCGTTCCGGCAAGCGGGTGGCTTAAACCCTGGCAGGAAGCGATCATCGCCTCTGAAATCAGCGGCCTGCGCATAACCGATGTTCTGGTCGATGTCGGCGCTGTGGTCACCAAGGGACAGACGCTCGTGCGGCTCTCACAGGAGAGCGTTCTCGCCGATCTTCGCAAGCAGGAGGCCGCCGTCGAGACTGCCAAGGCAAGTCTTTCGAAAGCAAAGGCCAATGCCGACCGGGCACGGCAGCTCCGCCCTTCAGGTGCGCTTTCCGACGAAAAGATCGTCGAATATCTGGCCGACGAGCAGACGGCAACGGCAAGTCTGGCCTCCGAGGAGGCGGCGCTCGATAGCGAAAGAATCAGGCTTGCGCAGACAGCAATCACCGCCGTCGACGATGGCATTATTACTTCGCGTTCCGCAGACCTCGGCGCCGTTGTTTCCGCCGGCACCGAGCTGTTCCGCATGGTTCGCCAGCAAAGGGTCGAGTGGCAAGCCGAAGTTTCGGCACGCTACCTTCCACGAATTACCGAAGGACTGGACGTCGAGATCAACGAACCTGGCGATCTCCCGATTCGGGGCAAGGTGAGGCTTGTCGCGCCTTCAGTGAGTACAGATACCAGCCGGGCGATCGTCTATGTCACGCTTCCCGCGGACGTACGCCCGCGCGTTGGTCTTTATGTCACAGGCACCATAGAACTCAGGACCACCCCGGCCCTGACCGTTCCCGAGACTGCGATCGTGTTCCGGGACGGCATCAGCTACCTCTTCACGGCCGGCGCGGATCAGCGTGTGCGACGTATACGCGTCGAAACGGGCCGCCGTAACGACACCGAAGTGGAGATCGTCTCCGGCATCGACCAGTCCTCCAAGGTCGTCACCGCGGGTGGCGCGTTCCTGTCGGACAACGCTCTTGTGAAAGTTGCGGAGAACGACTGATGAACTTTTCCGCTTTCTCGATCCGCAACCCCGTTCCCGCGATCCTGCTGTTTGTCATGCTTGCCGTGGGGGGGCTTTTGGCCTTCAGGCAACTGCCGATCCAGAACTTTCCCGATATGGACCTCCCGACCATCAGCGTCACCGCGACGCTCGACGGCGCAGCACCGGCGCAGCTCGAAACCGAGGTCGCCCGTCCCCTTGAGGATAGTTTTGCCGCGCTCAGCTATCTCGACCACGTCACGACGACGATCACCGACGGTACGGTGTCCATCAAGGTTGCCTTCAAGCTCGAGAAAGACAGCGAAACGGCCTTGAACGAGGTCCGGAACGCCGTCGACAGTGCCAATGGCGATCTACCGCCTCAGATGGAGACGCCGAGCGTCACGAAGGTCACGGTACAGAGCACCGCTCTCGTCACCTATGCCATCCGCTCTACCGCTCTCAACGAGACTGAACTTTCCTGGTTCGTCGACAATGATCTGACCAAGGCGCTGCTGTCGGTGCCCGGTGTCGGGCAGGTCAACCGCATCGGCGGAATTGATCGTGAGGTTCACGTCGACCTCGATCCTTCGACGATGGCATCACTTGGCGTCACCGCGGCCACCGTATCGTCGCAACTAAAGGCCGTGCAGGCGGATACGTCAGGCGGTCTCGGAGAAATCGGCGGCACCCGTCAGACCTTGCGCACGCTCGGCGCCCTGCCATCGGTCGAGGCATTGAAGGGGCTCAAGATCCCCATGGCAAACGGCCAGCAGGTTCGCCTCGACGACATCGCGTCTGTCACGGACAGCTTCGCCGAGCGGTCCTCGATTGCCTATCTCGATGGCCAACGGGTGATCGCGGTCGAGATCAAGCGTTCGAACGGCTTTTCGGACAGCGGCGTCGCCGCGGATGTTGACGCGGCGATCAAGCAATTCGCGGCGGGCCATCCCAATGTTCAGATCGACGAGGCCTACAGCACGATCGGCCGGATCATCGGCAATTACGAAACTTCAATGAGCATGCTGTACGAAGGCGCGATCCTGGCCATCATCGTCGTCTGGTTCTTCCTCCGGGACTGGCGTGCAACGATCCTGTCGGCCGTTGCGCTGCCCCTTTCTGTTATACCCACCTTCCTGGTGATGTATCTTGCCGGATTCAGCCTGAACATCGTCACGCTGCTCGCGTTGTCGCTGGTGGTCGGCATCCTCGTGGATGACGCCATCGTCGAGATCGAGAACATCGCCCGCCACCTGCGAATGGGCAAGCGGCCGATCGACGCGGCAATGGAAGCCGCCAACGAGATCGGGCTTGCGGTCATCGCAACCACCTTCACGCTCGTCGCCGTATTCCTGCCGACGGCGTTCATGAGCGGAATACCCGGCCTCGTGTTCCGGCAGTTCGGCATCACCGCCGCCGTTGCAGTCCTTGCCTCGCTCGTGGTAGCGCGCCTCCTGACGCCGATGATGGCCGCCTATTTCATGAAGGCTCATCCCGCGGACGAGAAGGATGGGCGCATCATGCGCGCCTACATGGCCGTTGCGAGGGCAGCCCTGACACACAGGAAAACTACGGTGGCCCTCACCGCCATCGTCGTTGCGCTTTCGCTGGCAACCATTCCCTTCCTCAAATCGGGGTTCCTGCCCGCTTCAGACGACGCGCGAACCCAGATCACGCTGACCATGCAGCCGGGCGCCACCATCGAGCAGACGGACGCCGCCACCAGGCAGGCCTCCGATATCGTCGGCAAGCTCAAGGACGTCACGCGTGTCTTTTCTTCGGTGGGGGTCGCGTCTTCGAACGGCGGCGGGCCCAACGTCACCACCTCGAGCGATCTCGGCTCCGCGACTATCGTTGTCGTTCTCAAACCCATCGATGAGCGTAATCGAAAGCAGTCGGAGATTGAAAACGACATCCGGCAGGCCCTCTCGACTCTCCCCGGCCTGCGTGTGGAGGTCGGCAACGGCGCTAATGGAACAAAGCTGGAGATCGCGCTAGCAAGCGACGATGCAAACGCACTTGAGACTGCGAGCACGGCCCTAGAGGAACAGCTTCGCACGCTCCAAGGCATCGGCGCGGTCACATCTACCGCCGCGAGGCAGGCGCCCGAAATCCAGATCGCACCCGACTTTGCGCGTGCGGCGGCCCTCGGGGTAACGTCAAGCGCGATCTCCGAAGCGGTGCGCGTGGCCACGAACGGGGAATATTCCTCTGCCTTGCCGAAGCTCAACCTGCCGCAGCGCCAGGTTCCTATCGTCGTTCGGTTCAGCCCCGAGACACGGACAAAGCTCGATGACATCAAGAACATGCGGGTGGCTGGGACCAAGGGCAGTGTCGATCTCGGATCGGTTGCCGATATCCGGATCGGCGGCAGCCCTTCCCAAATCGATCGTATCGATCGGATGCGCAATGTCACCCTCTCCGTCGAGCTCAATGGGCGCATCCTCGGTGATGTCAACCGTGAGGCACAGGCACTGCCGGCGCTCCAACACCTGCCGACGGGCGTCACCCTTGTCTCACAGGGCGAACTTCAGCGCAGTTCGGAGCTGTTCCAGAGCTTCGCGCTGGCAATGGCGATTGGAGTTTTCTGCATCTACGCGGTCCTCGTCCTCCTCTTCCACGACTTCCTGCAGCCGCTCACCCTTCTGATGGCTCTCCCCCTCTCGCTGGGCGGTGCGCTGCTGCCGCTTGTCGTCACCGGAACAAGCTTCTCGATGCCGGCCGTCATCGGGCTGCTGATGCTCATGGGAGTGGTGACGAAGAACTCAATCCTGCTGATCGAATATGGGATTATGTCGCGCCAGCAAGGCATGTCCAGATTCGACGCTCTCATTGATGCCTGCCACAAGCGCGCGCGACCGATTGTCATGACCACCATCGCCATGGCTTCGGGGATGCTGCCAGCAGCGCTCAGCCTAATGGGCGGTGATTCAAGCTTTCGCCAACCGATGGCCATTGTGGTGATCGGCGGCTTGATGATGTCGACTTTCCTCAGCCTCATCGTCATCCCCGTCATCTTCACCTTGGTCGACGATCTGGAACAGCTCCTCAAGCAGTCGCTGCGCCGCCTCGGGTTCGCCCGGGAAACCGCGGACGAAAAGCCGGAGACATCCAACGATCCCGTGGCGATCGCCTTCAAGCCTCTCCATTCGACTCGGGGGCAAGGTCAGAGATGAATTCCGTTCGGCTGGTTATCAGGCAGACAATCACGCGACGGCGAACTGTCGCGCCTTTCATTGCAACCTCTTCGGTCGACTTCCAAGCCCCCATCGTGGAAGAAGGCCGCGGGACGTTTTCCCCCAGCAGGCGGCATGATGCCGCCTGCGCGTCCTGCCTCTATACAGGAGCCTACCCACCGATTGGGAGGCGCTATGCCTGACCTGCTCACCTCAGATCCACTCGCCGCGCTGATACCGCTCCTTGCTGCTTTTGGCGTCATGACACCGATGATCGCGACATTCTTGGAGCGCTTCGTACCAGTGCTCCCGTCGTATGCAGTGCTCGTCGTAATAGGCGTGGCGGCGGCTGATGGAAGTTTCTCCCTGCTTGCCGCCCTGGCTTTAAGCCTGGTCGGCAGCACTCTAGGATGCTTGTGCTTGTATGCGCTTGGGAGAGTGGTCGGCGAACGCCGCTCCCGCCGTTTAATCGAAGGTTCGGCGCGTTTGATCGGGATATCTTCGGAGAAGTATCGGCGGTGGGAGGATCGGCTGCGTTCCAACCAGCGGTCGATCGCGTTTCTCGCACAATTGATCCCCACCGTTCGGCTCATCTCGCCGCATATCGGGATTGTTGCATATCAGATTCTGGCAGATCGCAGGCGCGACGGCCTTGGGCGCTGCATTGTGGAACGGGCTTTTTATAGGCGTGGGATATGCCTTCGCGCTCATCGACACGGACGCGAACGCATCGATTCTGGCACTCAAGACCGCGATCGCACTTGTCATCGCAGAAGGGTTCGCCTTCTGGAGCTGGCGTTGGAAGGTCCGGGGGCGATGAGCTTCAGTTACCGTGTGCTTGCCGACCATCTTCGCTTCGTCCGCTCATTCTTTGCCGATCCTCGCCGCGTTGCGGCGATTGCTCCTTCAAGCGCCGCACTTGCGCGCCTGATGACATTGGAGATTTCGCCGTTCGGACCCGTGCTGGAGCTTGGCCCAGGAACAGGAGTGTTCACGCAGGCCATCCTTGATCGCGGTCTGCAGTCACGCGACCTGACACTTATCGAGGATGGCGCGGATTTCGCCCAACGCCTGCAAATCAAGTTTCCGGAGGCACGCGTCCTTCTGATGGATGCGACGAGAATTGCCGAAGACACCTTGTTCCCGCACGGGTCAGTTGCCGCGGTAGTCAGTGGCTTGCCACTCCTGTCGATGCCGCCTCGCAAGGTGATCATGATTCTTGCTGGGGCGTTCCTGTACCTGCGACATGGCGGCGCGTTCTACCAATTCACCTACGGTCGGAAGTGCCCAGTTCCGCGTCCGATACTCGACAGACTGGGACTGAAGGCCCGACGTATCGGCGGGACGCTGCGTAATCTACCTCCGGCCGCTGTATACCGGATAACAAGGCGGGGCCTATTCAAAGCCAATCACTATAGTCATCACCAAAGGCCATGACGTCGGCACTCATCGCGATTACTAGGCATCCACCCGACACCGGCCGATTGGACATTCAGCCGTTTGACAACAATGCCACCATCGCAGTTGCTACTTAACTCCGGGAACTGCATCGTCGTCATTGTCCCAGCTTCCCCGCCTCATCGTGCGTCGCGGAGGAGTCCCACTTATCTTTTGACGTCGAACAGCCGCCTCGGACCGGGAACAATTTATAGTGGGGCTGTCGAGAGCTGCCGTCGCTGGCCGCTTTACGAACCCGCTTGCCCGTCAAGTCCCATTGCGCGCAGTTCGTCGCCTGTGACAACCTCTCGTTCGCAAAGAATTTGAATAATGCGCTCCACCTCATCCCGGCGGCGCCTGATGATTTCGCAGGCTCGGTCGAGCGAGTCCGACAGAAGCCGCTCTACCCGCAGCCGCAATTCCGGATCCTCGCGCCGAAGTTCCGCAAGCTCCTCTGATGACGACGCATGGGTGTAAGAAATCACGCCGCCCATCCCAAGCGAAACCGCCATGATCGTTGCAAGGTTGGTCGCGCGATGCAGATCCGAGTCAGCTCCGCCACCAGAGCCATCAAAGGATTCACCGAGGATGACCCTTTCGGACGCGAGGCCGCCCAATAGCATTGCCAATTCGGAGCGGTAGGATTTCCTGCCCCTAAATAGCGATCGTTCTCTCCGCCACTGGACATAGCCCTGAACTCCATCGCTTCTCATGACCTGTGGCAAAACGACGATCCCGTCGACGGTCGCGACGCCAAGTTCGATGCCGACCACTGCATGACCGGCCTCGTGAGTACTGGCGATCCGCCGCTCCTGTTCCGTTAGGTGCCTCACAGGCGGAATCATTGCGATCAGGTCGGCAGGCCGGACATCCCTAGCCTGTCGGCGCGCCCTTCGTTTTGCGTCGCCGACCAACTGCCTGAGCTGAGCGCCAGAGCGACCGACAGTCGCAGCCGCGAGTGTCTTCAGCTCATCCGGGCTCGCGCCATCGCCAAGATGCATCGCAATGATTTTCGCCCGCGTGTCCTCGTCCGGCAGTTCGATGACGGCATGCCTGTCGAGACGACCGGGCCGGCGCAGGGCTGGATCCACCTGTTCAGGGTAGTTCGTCGCGGCTACCACGATCACCCCCTCGCGGCCTCCCGAACCGTCCAGCAGCTCCAGAAGTGCGTTGACTACCTGGATGCTGTAATCCGCGTTTTGTCCCCTGAACTTCGCCCGGTCGCCGATCGAGTCGATCTCGTCGATCAGCAGCACCGTCGGCGCCGCTTTTGCCGCCTTCTCGAATGAGCGGCGCATGGCAGCCAGCATTTCGCCGAGATGCCCCTTTGATTGCCAGACCGCACTCGAGGCGGGGATGAAATTCGCACCACAGGACCGCGCGACCGCTTCCGCGAACATTGTTTTTCCGGTCCCAGGCGGGCCACTCAACAGGATCCCCGAGGCCACATCCGACCAGGTGATCCTCCCGTCCCGCCAGTCACGCAGGTCGGCGATGAGATCGAGCGCCCATTCCTTCGCCTTCCCGTACCCTTCCAAGTCGTGGATGCGAGGTTCCCATGATGCCGGCTTGGGGATCTGCTTCTGCACCGGCGCGGTCGCTTCCAGCTTCTCAAGCACGGTATCAAGGGGGCGTCCCGGTCGCAGTGCGAGGAACAGGATGCTGGCCGGGAAAGCTGCAAGTCTCCGGGCGATTTCGAGCGGAATGTTCATTGCGATCGATGACTTCGCGGCAGCGATCAGATGTCGCGCATTCACTGGTGCGACGTCGACGATGCGGTCGAGAGCGACCACCAGCTCGGAAGGAATGTCCGCGCCATCCTGAAACAGAACGATTAGGGCAGCTTTGTATCTGGATAGATGGATGGCATCCGTCGCTTCGGCCTCTCCTGTGCGGGATGCGACGGTGACGATTGTGATGGTGTATTTTTCGAGACTGGCAGACTTCATGATGGTCTCGGCCGCATCCTTGTACGCGTCCATGTCGGCACCCGGTGGAAGCCGCAGCCCGACCAGACGGTTCTCCGGCAGGAACACCCGGCCGCGGCGAAGGGCGCTGCGGACGGCGAAGGCATAGGTGTGGACCTCGATAGTTGAGGCGCGCTCTGACAGGGATACAGTTCTCATGGAACGCTCCTATCGGCCGGCGCGCCGGACCACGGTATCGGGTCCAAGCAGTTCTTCATCGAGTTCGACTTCAATGTGTCCCGTCAGGATCATCGCCGCCACCGTCTGCATCGGTCTGCCGTCGCGCACGGCCGATAGGCATTCAGCGAGTGTCAGCGATCCAAGCTCATCGAGGGCTGCAAGGATCCGGATCCTGTCGCCAAGTGCTGCGTCGTAGCCGGCGTATCGCAGCAGGTCCCGTGCATTCTGAAGCCGAGGTTGGTTGCGGATCTCGGACATCAGCACTGCTTGGTACCTGCACTCGAATTGCTCGGCCAGAGTACTGATCCACTCAGTGTTTCCCGGATCCCGATCCCATACCTCGACGAGAAGGTGCTCGCCATCTTTCTCCACCATAAAGTCGACGTAGTACCGCTCGGGACCATGGCTGTCGGCAAGCGCATATGTAATGCACCGCCAGGAGATTACGCTTGGATCGAGATCAAGAAGGCAGGCGTAGTTGCGCGCGTCACGGGTTCGGTAAAGAGGTCGTCCAACACACTTGAGTGTCAGGAAAGGAAAATACGGGCGGTAATTGGGGAAATCGCAAGCTTCATCGCCTGCAGCATGAGCGGGTTCGGTCATCATGACCCTGCACTCCAAACAAACAGTAATCTGGCGGCACCGGGACCGGTCCCGGAGATCCGTCAGCCTATTCGAAGGGTGGGGGCGAAGATGTTGCTCATGACGGAACAATTAGTGAACGAAAATTTATCCGTCAAGCCGGCGAACCGAAGATTTGTGGCCATCGGGCGCTTGATGTTCTGCGTGGCAGCGGTGCAAGCGAGGGTGGTTGTCAGGTTTCAAGACAACATTGTGAAATTTATTTTGAAGCCGATCAGTGGCATAGGCGTAGCGCCATTGATTAATGCACTTACCGTCTTGTTGGTCGCCCCGTCGCCGGTTACGTTCCGATACCAGCAGAAAACATGATCAGAGATTGACATCGTCGTCGTCAGACAGCGGGCCGGGCTGTGCGAACAGCTCTTCCAGGGTTTTCTTCACAGGCTCGAAGGTCACCAGGAATCTGCCGTCAGCATCGATGACTCTCTGGGTACCCCGTGCCTTTGCAGCATCCAAGACCTCACGGATGCGGGCCTCGGCCTCTTGTCTCTGCCAGTCGGAACTTTGCGTCATCGGGCCCCCTCGCGGACTTCAGCCCGGGGATTGTAACATCGAATTGGAGAGTGCCTCGGAATTTTTGAAGAACTCCAAATCTGACCACAGGAATCTACCATGCAAGCAGAACCGCTGCTTTTGATGGATACCGACATCGTCAGCCTGATGGGCCGACAGAAGGCGCCGCCCGGGCTTCGCCCTTGGCTGCTGCGCATCGGCATCCATCGTCTGGCGCTGTGCTACCCTGTGATAACAGAGTTGATGCGCGGAGCCCACCTCAAAGTCCGGGAAGATCCAGAAAGCGCGCTACGGATCGCCAACTGGGCCGACGAAATCGTCAGGATGGGCTTTCCTTTTCCGGAGATGACGGGGGCGGTGGCAACCAAATATGCTGAAATGACGTCGGTCCCCGGTCTTCGGCATCTTTGGACCGTGCAGAAGAACCAAAAGAGCAACAGGCTCGGTCACGACCTGGCGATATCCGCAGTGGCTATTGTTCACAGGATGCCGGTCCTGACAGCAAACGTCGACGACTTCCTCAGGATCCACGAACTCTTCCCCCTGCCCGGCTTGCATCACCCGATGAAGGCGCGATGGTTCGTCGACCCCGTCTTCGAGGTACCGCTGCCATATTTCGATCCGAACGAGCCCGACCCACACGAGAGGGCTTTGCCCAAGCTTTCGAACCCATCGATCATCGCCTCGTTCGAACCGGCAAACGGTTCGCGGTAGTGCCGCAGCTCTACTGGTCCGGTTTCCGCGAAGCCCACCGCTTCAGACTTTCCCGTCGGTTCCCCTGGCTTAGGACCTTGCGGCCAACCTTCGCCGGCTCGAACCCAACCTTTGACAGCGCATCGCCAACCGTTTCTTTGTCATCTGACATTTCCCCGATCGGACCGCTCACGCCGCCTTTGCCCTCATCGTTTTTTCCATCATGTGGCATGCCAATCTCCGATTCCGACATCGCCATCGCGGAGATGTCACCCACTTGGGACATGCGCCATATTAGCCCGTTTAGCCGCTTGTCTGAAGAGCGTCCTGCAACGAGCGCGAGGAGAATCGTGGAGCAATGCGCACGTGTGGCTCGCGGCATTGCCACTGGTGGTGCCGCCGATGGAGCGTCCACGCCCCCAAGCCCGTGCTGTGGTATCCGCCCGAAATGAGGGCTCCGATGCCAGAAGGGTCGTAGTCGAAACGCACGATGCGGCCGACCTTAGCGGATTGAAATCCGCACCTGACAGTGAATTGCAGAGCGTCTCGTTGTCGCCGGAGAGTGTGAAGATACACGAGATTGAATCCTTCGTGAGCCACAGTCCGGGCCCCCGGTCTGCCATAAGACTGTCAGGCTGCTGCGGTGGCCTTCGCGGCTTCGATCTCCCTCAACTGCCATTTCCAAAAACAAAGTACTTTGTCCTCGTCTGGCGGGACACCTGCCGCATCGAGAGCCCATTTCCGCTCCATCGCATTGAAGAAAATTTCGTCCTCGCGTTGTCGCAGATCGTTGAAGTTGAGACCTTCGAACATTTGAATTCCTTTCATCGCACTCTTGCTTGCCGGGGCGGCGACACTAGAAACTAATGGTGGATCGCAATCGAGAGAAACGTCAACGGAGAAATGTCCACACGGTGGGCCGACAAGCGAATCCGTTTGTTCCATCAACGGACACTTCCTCCTTCCCAGCGTCTGCCATCGGCATGACCGGCGATATTAAAACAGGATAGTTAGAATTCGATCGAATCCATTTCCGGGACAGAAGGACCGACCTGCTAGACAGCAATGACAACAGAGGCTGGCGATGGCTGAGACGGCAGACAACATGACGGGCGACGACCCAGGGGCGCTGATGAAGCGAATCCTGGCGAACCGCAAATCCATTGCCAAAGCCCAGTTCGACATGATCGCCAACATCGGCCGGATGCGCTCGACGATGAGTGACGACGATCTGCGCAGTTTCCTGGTTGTCGAATGCGGCATCCCACGCAGCGATCTGCCGTCGATCTTTGCCTTCGATGAGACCCTCGGACCCTGCGAGTCACTCCTGCGCAAGCGCTGCGTCCCATTCCACGTGCTGAAGGCGCTGATCGCGACCGATGCAGACACCCGTCAAGCTGCGCTGCACGCTCTGGCAGACGGAACCGAGGTCGATGTGCCAACCGTTGCTAGGCTCCGTCGTCTGACGATCCGCAACAGGATCGGAGTGAGCGCCTATGCCGAACGGGGCCGCCAGCGCGCGATGACGGCCGCGGCCTCGAAGCAGTCGCACCTACGCGTCCAGGCGCTCGGCGAGAACGTAGCCGCGCTCCTTTCCGAGATTGACGAATTCACGGCGCGCTTTGTCGGGGAGCCACCCTGCGATCCGAACGAGGATGTCGTCGACCGGTCCGAAGCATGCATTTCCGCAGCCGTTAAATTGAGATCCAACGCAAGGATCGTGCTCCGTGAATTCAAGTCGGTGTATGGCGAGGTCGAACTGCCAGGAAAGGGTGTCGCTGGCTTCGGAACTGGGTCGCATCGGCACAAGCTCGCCGCCGCCCATGAATCCCTGAAACGCTTCGCCGATGGGAAGTTTGCATGGTACGGCAAGTTTAGCGGCTTCGCCTTCGAACATGGATATCTTTGGCGGACCGAACTTCAGGATGCGCTCTCATATCTGCTTCCCTGTGATCCGGAGCCGGATCCGGCCTCTGACGAAAATACCGAAGCCGCCAAGCCTTTGAGGTTCTTGGAAATATGCGCAGGTGCTGGCGGCCAGGCAATCGGCCTTCTTGGTGCGGGCTTCGCGCCCGCCCGGCTCTACGACATGGATCTCAATGCCACTCGGACCCTGAAAAGGAACTGGACGTGGCCCGTCACCCGGAAGCGCCTGGAGAAGGTTTCGGACAGGGAGCTCCAACAGTTCCAAGGCATCGATCTCCTTGCCGGAGGCGTTGAGTGCAGACCGTTCTCTCAGGCCGGGAAGCAACTCGGCGCGAACGACAGCAGGAATCTCTTCGATGAGGCGATCCGGTACGTGAAGGTCGTCAGACCTCGCGCATTCTTCTTCGAGAACGTCGAAGGCTTCACGGACAAGAAGTTCCTCAAATATCGCGCCAGCGTGTTCCGGCGGCTGAAGGCGCTCGACTACCGCATCGGCCTGCACAAGCTGAACGCCCGCGACTTCGGGCTTGCCCAGTCGCGCCCGCGGTTGGTGCTGGTCGGCGTGCACAAGGACGAACCCGGGCTATTTTCCCTGCCGAAGGACGGGAACACCACCACCATGGGAGAAGCCCTCGCCGACGTGATCTTTCCACATCGCGGGCTGGGTGATGTCGTCTATGATCAGTGGGCGGAAAATTGGCTCGCGAATTACGGAAGCAACGTCTCCACGACGGTCACGTCGAGCCTCTACAAGAACAAAGGCAAGATGAAGCGGAGATGGGAGAACGAGCTCGGCTTCGCCGTCGACCCGAAGCACGTCGGTGACGGACCGACCCCACTCGGAAGCATCGAAGACCCAACAACCCTTCCCTATCTGACCGTCGAAGTTGCCCGGGTGCTACAGGGATTCCCGCGGGCGTGGAAATTTGAAGGCAAGGCGGACCGTCAGTTCCACCAGATCGGAAACGCGTTCCCGCCGCAGATGTCGAAGGCAGTGGGCCTGGCCATCGCGCGGGCGCTCTTGGGCCGAATGCCAAATTCGATCGACGCACCACCGCTTGTCCCCTTCAGCGAATCCTTGATCGACGTCAAAGGCGTGACACCGAAGGGCTCGACGAGGTTCATGCTGAACGCAATGACGATTGAGGACGTCGAGGAGTTGAGGGACAGCTTCGGCACAAAGTTCCCGGATCTGCCGAAGCTAAGGGCTCAGGCAAAGAGGAACCGTCGCGCCCGAAAGCGCAATGCGCGCGAATATCAGGAATCTCTGCAAGGCGGCGGGCAAGTCATAGAGACTGTCGAGGCTGAGAACCCGTCCACTCCCTGAAGTGTTTTCCGATTGCCCTCTGGATTTCCCATGCCGCAGGATGCTCCAGCCGCCTGACCAGCTTCCCGTCTACGTGAAGCTGGCCTACGCCGCTGCATCTCCACGCGAAGCTAACCTCGCGTCCGGCGGCATCCTCGACGGTCAGCGTCTCCACTTTACCATCGGTCGAGAAGGCTATCTCAGGACCATCCGGCCCGCATAGATCGCTGAACTCCTCGTAGGCCATCGCCACTTCCTGCGAGACCTCCTTGTCGCTCTCGTGCAGTGGAACAAGGACGACTTCCTTTAGGTAAACGCCGATCGCGTTGGCGAAGGAGGCCATGTCGTCCCCCTCGAGGTGTTGCTCTTGCTCAAATTGCCTCGGAATGTACCCGAACCATCCCGCACCCCCCAGCTTCACCTCGGTATGGATTTCGGCGGTCACCTGGACGTCCTCCCACTCCGCCCGGTCCTTGCGGGTTTCGGCCTTACCCGGGACATACAGTTCGACTGGTAGCCTCCAGCCGTTCGGATCCCGCGTCCTGAACACCAGGGTCAGCCCGCCATCTCCGCGCTCTCCGCGCATGACGAGATTTCTCTCCTTCAGGATATGGCCGTAGCGCTCCTTCGCCTCGATCATGATCTGCGTGAAATATCCCATGGATTCTCCTCCCAGCTTGGTACGAGAAGGATCCGTCGCACGGACGCAATGGACAAACCGCGTTGAAAGGATTCGTCGCTCGAAGGCCTCGCAATTGTTGACACGAGAACCTAAGAAGAACATGTAACGATCTGATATGGCTTCATATTTTACTGTGGACGCCGCGCCAGCAATGTGCCTTACTGCTCACGCCCGATGAGGCGCCGGAGGTGCCGATGATACAGATATCGATATCCGTGAAGGGTCAGGTCTGACGCTGACGCCACAGGTGCGCCCAGGCACCGCGTGAGGGGGAGCGTCATGCTTCCGAACGGGCGAACTCCGAAAAACTTCACTATTTCGAACGATGCAGCCCTAGGTCGGCGGACAAGTTTCCGACCGTCATTTAGGACCGACATTGTAGCTAGTGACAGCGACGGAGTTCCACGATGTACGCAGCAAACAAAGCCATACGCTTACACCTGTCGGCCTCGGCCGTGGTCGTCGTCATAGCCTGACCCCTCGCCGACATTTTTCTCTGATTTCGCCCTGGCATCGACTGCCGGGAACACTCACCCCTGCCCTGAAGAAAGCCTCACCGCCCGCGATCCTCCCTGACCTGACATGCGCCGCGCGCGGCGTCCCTCCGAAGTTCCAGAAATGCCGCACTCCGGGCAATCCGGAGATCGACGGCGCACGTCCGCACTTCACCAAGAAGGATACCCACATGAGCACTGCATCCGACGCCTCCAGCCAGGTCCTCCCGACGGCTTTCACGAAGGCCGAGATCGAAATCCAGCGCGGCTTTGCACGCAAGTGCATCCGTGCAAAGCGCTTCGAGGACCTTTCGTCGCGTTACTTTGCGATGAAAGCGGAGTGCCATCGCCGCGGGCTGCGTGCGTGCGACTTTCAGACGTTCCGCAACGCGGTCCGCCTCACGCGCCTTGGCACGGTTGGCCGCCTGAACGTGCTCAAGTCCAGCGTCCCATCGCAGGAGTACTACTTCGGCCTTCCAACCGGAACCGCTCTCATCCATGAGCACGATGGTTTTATGAATCTCTGGCGTCGCCGCTGATCGGGGAGCCATGGACAGGATGACCATCAAAACCATCTCGCTGCGCACCCGGAAGCCCGATGTCATGGACAAGAGTTTCCTCCAAGTGCTCCCCGCAGAGCTAGAGGAGATCGCCCTCGATCTTCCCCGCCTTCTCAAGATGACGGGGGCGTGGGAGGCGCTCCCGAAGAAACAGCGCCGTCACCTGAGGGCGCTGGCCCCACGCCTTGTCACCGTCGTGCGCGGCAAACCCCACCTGCCCGGCGCTGTCCGATCGCCGGCAACTGGCGCGGCAACGACCGAGTACGGCAGTCGACCGAAACGGTCTGCAATCCACTCCAAAACGAGGAAGCCACATGCTCCATGAACAAATGACGACCTACTTCACGACTCTGGCCGACTTCCATCCTGCCGTGCTCCGCTGGTCAGGCCATGTTCTGCAGGACCAGCCGATGCTCGCGACGACCTTCGCTGCTACGTTGAATGTAATCATTCAGCAGACCCAGTTACTGGGAATCGACGATGAAACGGCGCACGAGCTTCTCATTTGTCTGATCGAACATGAAGCAGGACCAGCCCTGCGCCGGCTGGGGATCAGCTTGCCCATCCCCTCTCGCGACCTGTTCTCAACCCTGGCGCACTCGTTTCGTGAAGATGACGAAATCGCAAAAGTCAAGCTTCGAGAGCCGTTGATGGTGGAGAAGGGTCCCGTCGGCATCATGCGCAGGTCGCTTTGGGCCGAAGGTTTGAGGGAGCCGGAGGTGTCGCTGAGACTCGCGGGACTCCAGGCGATTGAGCCGCAAATACACTGAGCCCGCTGCGCGAGCCGGGGCCATCGCCTCTCCGACGGTCGTCGACGGAAGATCTTCACCCCATGACACCGCGCGGGCCGCCCCGGCCCTAGCACACCCTTCACCAGACAGCCCTCGCCCGGCCGCGCAGCGCGGCCGGCATCGGACACCTGCGTTCAACGGAGCCTTCAATGACCCGCGTCAGACAACTTATCCGCTTCATGAAAGAGCTGGAGTCCGGCCACGACCGGACCCAGATCCCGCTTCCTTCCGAGACTGTCTTCCTCAAGCCGGATAATCCGCTTATCTCGGGACGGATCCGGCCCTTCCCGATCGACGTTCACGATGAGGACGAGAACTATGCCGACCTCGTCAGCCTCCCATGGCTATGGATGCCGACCGAGGAGCCGACACCCAGCCGATGGTACCCGGCCAGAACGAAGGGCCATTCCCGCGGGACCATTACCAACCCGAAGACACGATCGGCAATCACCTACGCCAGTACATACGAGATGAACCTCGGCTACATGCTCTGTGCCTCCAAGCACGTCGCCAAGGTCGAGGATCAGCCCGAGGCCATCATCGTCCCCCGCGACGACGGTGACAAGCAACACACCGTCGACTACCGGGTGACGATGACGGGCAACGGCTACCGGATCGTCGTCGGTGTGCGACCATCCTGGCAGCTCGACAAGGACGACCTCCGTCACACGATCGAGCGGATCAACTCCGGCTCGCTCGCGGGCTTCGCCGACGAGGCGATCATCCTGACCGAACGCGAGATCACGAACGACCGCGGGTGGAACGCAAAGAGCATCCTACGTGCGCTCAAGGGATTGGCCGCCAACGACAATGCCCGCCTGGCGAACCACGCGTCGAAGTTCCACGGAACCGTGTCGCTCAGGACACTGACCAGCATCTTCGACGACTCCGCGGCCGCTTGGAACGCGGTCTGGTGCCTGATCCACGACGAAATCCTTCTGCCCGCCCGTCCCGACATCAAGCTCGTGGATGCCCCCTTCGTCGCCTTCAACCACAACGCAGCCTGAAAGGAAATAGCATGGAAACCAACCTTCCCGCCCTCCTCTCGCTCCAGCACGGCGCCGTGCTGCCGGTGTTTAACCGCCTTCCCGTCAAGGCCCGCGTTCGCGATCGCGGCATCGACTATTGTGTCCTGTACTGCGACCGCAACGGCGCCGCGCTCCAGCGCATGGACGAGACCCAGGCGACAGTGACCTTCAGCCAGGCCGAACTCACGGAGGCACTCAACCGTCCGGGCAATCCGATGATGGTCGAGAAGGACTTCTACGCCGAAACGAAGGCGCGCGCCCGGCTGAAAGGCGCAGACAAACTCAGCGGTCTGAACCCGAGCGATCAGGAAACGGTCCTCAAAAGAGAATACTTCGTTCGGTCCTTCTACGAGATGCGGGCTGACTACAGGGAGAAGTGCAGGCTTGCGCGCATCGATGGGATGCCCCTTCCGCCTCGCGTCAGCAAGTCTCGCGACTCCCTTCTGCGGGTGATCCCGCTCATTTCTCTGAAGTGGCGTGCCCAACAATTGGCGAGCTCGCCGAAGGCGACTTACCGGACAAAGGAGAAGACCGTCACCCTCGTCGAACCGACCCCGTCCACATTGAAGACCTGGATGCAGAAGATGGAGGAGAACGACTTCGATCCCGTCTTCCTCCGAAACCAGTACCGTGACGAACGCCAGGAGTACTTCACGGGGGACGAGCTAATTCACCTCAACGCTGCGATCGCCGCCGCCTGCTCGCGTACCGATACTGACCTCGCAAGGATCCATGCCGATATGGTCACCGTCATGGAAGCCGAAAACAAAATCAGGGGTGCCGACGACCAGCTCCGGATTCCGTGCGAAAGCACTCTGCGCAATCGTTACGCGGAACTTCCTGAGATGAAGCGGGACCTTGCTCACGATGGCAAGGATGCTGCCAAACGAAAGTGGCAGCCGGAACACGGCGGCATCGATGTCATCCGCGCGGGTGAGCGCATGGAGGTCGACGACCACGAGACCGACCTGCACACGATTCTTGCAAAGATGGGCGTCTGGAAGACCATGTCCAAGGCTGACCGCGCCAAGGTGAAGCGAATCCGTCTTTGGATCTCTGCCGGGATCGACGTTGCCAGCCGAAGCCTTGCCGCCCTCTACGTCAGTTCACGTCCGCCCTCGATGAAGTCGGCGATGGCGGTCCTGGAGATGGCGACACGTGAAAAGACCGACATCGCGAGACGTCTGGGATGCTCTACGGCGTGGGTTCAAGGTGGCACCATGGAAACCATCGCGGTGGACAGCGCAGCGTACTTTGCCCACCGTCCATTTCGCATCGCAGTCAACGACATGGGTAGCGACCTCTTCCTTCCCCCCGCGGGGGAAGCGCCCTGGCGCGGTTTCATCGAGCGCTGGTTCGGAACCTTCGGCCATCAGATGTTCAACTACTTCAACGGACGCACCTGGAGTTCGTCCAGCGAAAAGGGCGACTACGACTCCGAAGCCGAGGCTGACATGATCGCGGATCAGGTTGCCGAGTGCATGCTCCGCTGGGCTGTCGACGGATATCACAACGCACCCCACAGCGAGCTCAACGGTGCGACGCCTTTGAACCGCTGGCTCGAACTCAGCCGGGATTACGGTGTGATGCCAGGTCCGACCGGAGCTATCCGCACCCACCTCTTCGGCACCTACATCAAGCGCACCATCTCGAAAAAGGGTCTCAGGGCTGCCGGACTGTACTTCCAGAGCAAGCAGCTTCAGAAGATCCGCCGCAAGGTAGGAAAGACGCCGGTCGTCGCCCGCATCAACAACCACAACCTTGGTTCGGCATCGGTCTGGGCAGAGGACGGCTGGATCGAGGTCCCTTGTGTCCACAAGGAACTGGAAGGCGTCAGCATCTGGCAGTGGCTCGCTGCGACCGAAAAGCTGCGCCTGTTCAATACGGAAAACGCCAAGGTCTCTCGCGGCACCCTCCAGGCAACCTTCCTCTGGCTCAAAAACCAGGCGGAAATGGCTCGCCTCGAGTCCGGTCTGCTCAGCCCCGTCCTTGCCGAGGAGGACTACCAACGCTTCGAGCAGAGCATGGATCGGACCTTTGACGTCGTCGAAAAGCCGTTTGAGGGCGAATTCGTCCCTGATGGCGAATGGCATCCGTCCAATGAGCTCTTCGCCGCCCTCGCGATCCAGCCGGTGATCTACGCCAAGGCCAAGAAGTCCGCGAAGGCCGTCCGAGAGGAGGCCAATACCGGATCGCGCCCGGAAATCGGAACCATGCCGAAAGTGCAGGCCGAAGCGTCCGCAGCCAAGCCGCTGGAACGCGTCGATAACGAGACGACCGTCGTTCGCCGCATCACCTCCAACATCTTCGACAACTAGGGAGTACACCATGGACCAGTTCGAAAAAGACTTCGATAGAAAGCGTAGTCAGGCAGCCATCGACCATGTTCGCGGCCTGATCGGCGACAACCGAGCCGCCATCGCAGACCGGATCGCGGAACTCTACGACGAGTACCTCACCCTAGATCGTGACGTGCCGCTGCGAGCCGCTCTCATGGCCTCGGTCGCAAGCGTTCTCACCCCTATCACCGGAAGACCAGACAAGCGTAGGATCGTCGCCGTCACCGGACGCTCCGGTGCCGGAAAGACCACGGCGCTGATGAAGCATATCCGTAGCATTCCGGCGATGCAGTCCTACAAAGACGACGACGGGGTGATGATCCATCCCGTCATCATCGTCGATGCCCCGTCGCCTTGCACTCCTCGTCTCCTCGCTATTGCCTGCCTAGAAGCGCTCGGTCACGCCCCTCCGGGGGGCATCAAGGAGAACCAGGCCTGGCTGTTGTTCCGGCGCCTGTTGAAGGTCCACAAGGTCATGTGGGTCTTCATCGACGAGGCTCAGAACGCCATCGAGACTGCCTCTGTCCGCGAAGCGACCGTCATCGGCGACGCGTTCAAGTCGCTGACGCAGATGCCGGATTGGCCCGTGAGATTGATCCTCGCCGGCGTGTCGCCGCTGGCAAGCTTTCTCGCCCGCAAGCAGCTCTACAATCGGCGCACTGTTGTTCCCTTCGACACCCTTGACGCGGACGGTACAACCGATCTTGTCAAAAGTGTTCTGGAGACGATCGTGCAGGAGCATGCTCGCATGGAAATCCGGATCAAGCTTGGGGACGACGCTCGTGAGGATTCTGACGAGGAAGAGGGCAAGAAGCGACGCAAGGACAAGGGAATGTTCCTCAGGCGACTGATGCACGCCTGTGATGCCGAATTCGGCTCCGTCGTCCAGATGATCAGGGCCGCCGTCGAGTTGGCAATCTACGCGGACCGCGACTATGTCACGATCGACGATTTCGTGAAGACCTACGCCTCCTTCTCCGGCTGCAGGCCAAGCAGGAACGTCTTCACCGCTGACAACTGGGAGGAACTCGACCCCGTAACCGCCCTGCTCCGCGACGACGATCGTGCTTGGGAGGCCGAACGGCTGAAATCTAAGGGAAAGACCGCAACAAGGTATGGAGTTCGGCCCCAATGAGCAGGCTTGCCGAATTGCTTCCCTTCCACGCTGGCGACGAAACCGTCGCCAGCTATTTTTCACGCCTTGCGGCGGCATGTGGTTACGAGAGCGCCCGCGCTTTCGCCTTCCACCTCCAACTGCAGTTCCACGGGCTCGTTGCGGGACGGGAGAAGGATCTGGAGACCTTCGCCGCAGTCCTGGATATGCCGAGGTCATTACTTTCTCCGGGCGTCATCGTCGGAGACAAGTCCATCTATCAACTCTCCGGGCAACAGCTCAGCCGACATGAAATTCAACGGCTCCGGTTTCGCTTTTGTCCTTTCTGCGTGAACGAGGACGAAAGTCTCTGCGGAGGTCGACGAGGTTTTCGAGCATACGGACGCCTACACTGGCATGTGTCCGCTATTCGCACCTGCAGGCGGCACGGCGTGCACCTGGTATCCAGTGCCGAGCTCGCGAGATCGCCATTTCAGCACGACTTTGCTGCCAACCTCGCGGCGGAATACCCCAAGATTCCCGAGTACATTGCTTCGGCCGAAGCCGCAAAACCGGATAATCTTCAGACGTATGTCGAGAAGAGGATGAAAGGCGTCAAGTCCGGTGCCGATTGGCTCGACTCCCTGCCGCTGTTCGTTGCCATCCGCCTTTGCGAAATCGTGGGCGCATCTCTGTTGCACGGAAACCTGTTCCGCTCATCGGGGTTCGGCAACCGGGAATGGTCCGCGAGCAGTGGTGCAGGATACGATCTTCTTGAAGGAGGAGAACCTGCATTCCGGCAATATCTGGAGTCTCAGGTGGATGAATTTCATCGCGGCGCTAGTTCTCGCGGCAAGCGATCCATCTTCGGTCGACTTCATTATACCCTTGCCCACAAGACGACCGAGGCTGCTTTCGACCCCATCCGAGATATCGTTCGAGACGTTGCGATAGACAACCTGGCGCTCGCTCCAGGCGATGAGTTCTTCGGGCCAATCAGTACCCGGAGATATCACACCATCCACTCGGCCTCAAAAACGCACGGCATTCCGTTCGAGCGCCTTAACAAGCTCCTGCTAGATGCAGGATTGCTCCCCAGTGACTCGAGCAGTGGGGGCAGAAAACTCATTGAAGCTCAAGCCGTCGATCGCATCGTGAGGGTAATGGCGACAACACTCAATCAGAAAGAGGTCATTGCCAAGCTTGGGGTCACCCGCAAACAGTGCCGACTGCTAATCAATGGTGGACTTTTGAAATCATCCGGCGAAGTAAGACCGCGAGTTGGCAGCAGATTCATTCCTCGATACCTGTTCGAGAACGTTACCTCGCTGCTCGAAAGCCTAAGATCTGCAGTCAATTGCCCCGACATGAGTGGGCTCCACGATTTACGGACTTCGATCAAGCGTTGTCGATGCACGTTCGTCGAGGCAGTTGATTTGATCCGGTCTGGAAAACTCTCAAAAGTTGCCTGGGACGAAAGTCATATCGGACTGGCAGCGCTCCGAGTCGACCCGAACGAAATGCGGCCTCTGATAGTGCGTGAACATCGCGGCGGCGTGGGAGTTTACGAGCTGGCGCAGATGACCCGATTGGCGAAGAACGGAGCGTATTCGCTCATTGAGGATGGGCGGATCAAGGCCTTCAATCGCCGAAACTAACAGAACGGCAGCCTCAATAGGCAACCGAGCCGGAAGAACTCGAGACTTTCATACGCGAAAAACTGTTCGTTGAATCGGCTCGCCGGAAGCACCGAGTTCGTTCATCGACCATGAGGAGACTTGACCACGCTGGCTTGCCGCCATCGTTCACAGCCGGGGAAATGCCCTTCTATCGACGCGACGTGCTGTCCACAGAGAACCTCCTCTAAGAATTCGAGCCGGGCATTTTTGCCCGGCTTTTCTTTTGGCCGAATTTGTTGGCCATTTTTAGGTTCTTGGCTGGCCGGAAATCGATGCGTTTTCGGGACCAGCATGCCAAATTTCAATAGGTTGCAGGTGCGTTGGCCAGTACTTCGATAGATTTCTCATTAATGAATCCCAAGCGCGCCGATCGATCTGACAGATACGCCCGGCGCGCTGCATTTTAGCATCTGCGATTTCACGGAACTGACGAAGAACCGCAACAACTCCGTCAAATAACCGGCGCATGAAGCGGAACGGCGCGCGACCTCCCCAGGGAATGGCGCCTGCGCCGGTTCGAGCCGTTTTCAACCCTTGCCGGAGTTTGCCATGACCAAGCGTTTTGCCGCGACTGCCGCTTTCGTTCTCCTGTCCAGCACCCTCCCCGTCAGCGCCACCGATATCGGCGCCACCTTCGAAAGCGCCTGCCCCGTCGGCGATTGCACCGCCGGCATTTCGCTCTCCTATCTAGGTGAATTCGTCATCCCCACGGGACACATGGAAAACGGCGTCGAGTTCGGCGGCATATCAGGCCTCGATTTCGATGCCGCCACCGGCCACTATATCGCCATCAGCGACGACCGCTCGGACAAGGCGCCCGCCCGCTTCTATGAACTCGACATCGATGTCGATGCGTCGAGCCTCAAGTGCGTTTCCGTCGTCAAGCATGTGACGCTGAAAGACAAGAAAGGCGAGCCGTTCGCCGCCAAGGCCGTCGACCCGGAATCGATCCGCCTCGGCAAGGACGGCATCTACTGGGGCAGCGAAGGCGACGCCAAAGTGCTGCTGCCGCCCTTCATCCGCGTCACAGCGCCGGACGGTTCATTCATGCGCGAGTTCAAACTGCCGGAGGGCTTTGCTCCGACCGTCGACAAGTCGACCGGCATCCGTGACAATCTCGCTTTCGAAGATCTCGCCGTCGCGCCCTCAGGCGACGTTTTTGTCGGCGTCGAAGCCGCCCTCTATCAGGATGGACCGAAGCCGTCGCTGACGACGGGCAGCTTGTCGCGCATCATTCGTTATGACGGCGCAAGCGGCGAGCCGAAGGCTGAGTACGTCTATCCCGTCTCACCGATCCCGCAGGCTGCCACCAAGGCCGACGGCGGCAATGACAACGGCATGTCGGAAATGATCGCCCTTGACAATCACCGCCTGCTCGCCGTCGAGCGCAGCTACGCCGAAGGCTTCGGCAATAATGTCAAGATCATGATGATGGATCTCGCCGAGGCGACCGACATATCCGCCATCACGTCACTCGCCAAGAACGAACAGCCCGTCATCCCTGCCCGCAAGAGCCAGGTTCTCGACCTCAGAGCAATCGGCCTCGTCCCCGACAATATCGAGGCGATGTCGCTCGGCAAAGCCAAGGACGGTACCGACGTCCTTATCCTGGGGTCCGACAATAATTTCTCGACCAATCAGAAGACGCAATTCTACGCCTTCAAGGTTCTTAAGCGCCCTCGGCAGTAAGACGCCGCGTCTGACGGCCGAACAGTGATGCTTTATATCAGCTTTCACGGCGCGGACCTTGAAACCGCCGGGTTCATGGCCCATAACCAGAGTACAAGAATAAGAAGAGGCGCGCGTGGGTGTGTTCGACCGTCAGAAAACCAATCATGAGCCGCGATGGCTGGGGCCGTCGGCGCCGATGCGCACGCCGCTGATCCCCTCCATCTCTGCGGCGCGCTGGCTGCTGGTGCTGGTCGCCGCCGCCGGGGTCTATTTCTTCTACGGTTTCCTCGTCCCGGTGCTGGCAGCCCTCGTCATCGGCTTTGCCAGCTGGCCGCTCTATCGCAAGCTGCTTGCCCGCGTCGGCGGCAATACGACGGTCGCCGCCACCATCGCCATCCTCATGATCCTTACCTTCCTGGTCATCCCGATCGGGCTTGCGATCACCTATACGACGGGCGAAGTGCGCACCTGGCTCGCCTGGGCGATCCACGCCAACCGTGCCGGCGCGCCGACGCCGAACTGGATCGTCGCGCTGCCGTTTGCCGGCCCCTATCTCGATGATCTCTGGACCAAATATGTCGGCAGTCCCGGCGCTCTCGGCGAACTCATCCAGGCGATCAGCGGCGCTCATATCGGCAACATCTATCGCGCCGTTCTGGCAGCCGGCGGAGGCGCTTTCCATCTTCTGCTGACGTTGCTCTTCATGCTGATCGCGCTGTTCTTCGTCTATCGTGACGGCTTCTCTTTCTCCAAGCAGATCGACATGCTGGGCGAGCGCATCCTGCCGAACCGTTGGGAACGCATTTCCCGCGTCGTCCCGGCAACGATCAGCTCCACCGTCATGGGCATGACGCTGATTGCGATCGGCGAAGGCATTGTGCTCGGTGTGGCTTATTGGATCGCCGGCGTGCCGTCGCCGGTAACGCTCGGCGTGCTCACGGGGGTGATGGCACTGATACCCGGTGGTGCGCCGCTCTCCTTCACGCTGGTTTCGATCTATCTCCTTGCGAGCGGCTCGCACGTCGCCGGCGTCGGTCTCTTCGTCTGGGGCACTGTCGAGCTTTTCATAGTCGACAAGACGCTGCGGCCGAAGCTCGTCGGCGGCCCGATCAAGCTGCCCTTCCTGCCGACCTTTTTCGGCCTTGTCGGCGGCGTCAAGACGATGGGTTTTCTAGGCCTCTTCATCGGTCCGGTGCTGATGGCGCTGATCGTCGCTATCTGGCGCGAATGGATCCACGAGGCCCGCAACGCCGAGAGCAGCGAGAGGGTGCCGCAGATCGTCATCGACGAACAGGCACCCCCGCCGTCCAAGCCGATCCCGCGCGTCGCCGAAGGCTGAACTACTTTTGGTGAGGCCTATCCCAGCCGCTTTTCCATGAACAGGCTAAGTGGATCCGGCAGATAGGTGCCGAAAGCCTCGATCTCCCGGTATCCGTATTTGCGGTAGAGGGCGATCGCCTCCGGCTGATAGATGCCGGTCTCGAGCCGGATCGCCGTCAGCCGCTTTTCCCCCGCGATCGCCTCCAGCGAATTCATCAATCCGCTCGCGATCCTCAATCCCCTCGCCTGCGGGTCAACGAACATGCGCTTGATCTCCGCCGTGCCGTCGCCGGCCTCGACCAGCGCGCAGCATCCGACGATCGCCCCCTCATTGCGGGCGACGAAGAAGCTTACCGAAGGTTTCTCCAGCAAGGAGAGGTCGACCATGTGGTTGCTCTCCGCCGGATAGAGCGACGCTGCATAGGCGTCGGAAAGATCGAGAAGGCGGATGACGCCGTCCTGGCGCGGCGGCTCCTGGGCGATAGTGACGGACATGATGGTTTCCAATGTTTGCGGGAGGTGCAAATTTTTGCTGACATGACGAAGAGTTAATGCCTTCGCCTTGTTTCGGTTGGAATTGCGCCGTCTAAGGCGATCTCAGTTCAATAGCCAAGGAGGCAGAATATGCAAGCGGTGCTCATCGCAATGACCATTCTCGGTTGCGACGATTCCGTCAGCCAATGCAGCTATGTCGCAACGGTCGACAAACGCTGGGAAACCGTTGCCGCTTGCGATGCCGAAGCCGAACGCCGGCTCAAGGCCTATGCCAATGTCAGCTATCCCTCGGTGATCGCCGTGTGCGAGGCGCCGAGAGCGCTTGCCGCCGCCGAACCGCCGAAACCGGCGCCCGTGCCTGTCGCCGCGGCCGACACCGCTCCGGTGGCACCCGAAGAACCAAGAGGCCTCGCCGGTTTTGCTGAAAACATCGCCGGCCAGGTCCGTTCACATCTGCCATCCGGCAGAGACGTCAAGGAGACGCTTTCCAAACCCGTGCATTTCGTATCCGCAAGCTATTCCTGAGTGGTGACCCGGCTGAACGACTAAGCCGCCGCAAGCGCCGCATAGACACGGGCCGATTGGCGCTGTTCGGCGACATGAAGCTTTTCCACCATGTCGAGCAGTTCTCCGGCCGCGCCGTGTGCGCCATGGTGATGGCGGAATTGTTCGAGAAGACGGCCGCCGACCGTGCCCAGCATGCTGCCCGGCGCCTTTCGAGCGGCCTCGCGCCATAGAAGCGTCGCCTCGACGAAGATCACGCTGATATCCCTCGGCAGGCCGGCAGATTCGTAGAGGGCGCGAACCGCGTGCATGCGCCCGGTTGCCAGGATCGAGCGCACCCTGCGCTCGCTGCACGCTGTCAGATCGACGATTGCAGCAGCGAAGAAGTCCAGCTTGCCGGCGCAGAGCGCATGCATCAGCAAGGACGGCGTCAGGCGGCCATTGAGGCGCAGATGTTCGACGAGATCCGGGATCTCCCGCGGCGCGATATCACCGGCGATGGAAACGATGGCTGCCTCGGTCGCCTCGCGGCTGATGCGCTGGAGCCGCTGCAGGCCGATCGCCGCCTGCGCCAACGGCAGGCCGACCAGCGCATTGCTGACATGCTGGGTGAGCAGCTGGCGGGCATCGGCCGGAAGATCGCTGCGGTCGAGCAGCAGGTTGCGAATATCGCAGCAATCGCCAAGCCGCTCGGCGATGCGTTTCAACGATTGGCTGGAGATGGCCGCGCCGTCGTTTTCGAGCAGGCAGAGCACTTCGTCTCCATCGCCGACCTCCGCAAGTGCAGCCGAGACCGGGCGCGTGACATGGGCCCTGGCCGCGATCAGCATGCGGGTGGCGCCGTTGCCGCGCGCAGCGAGGTCGACGAGATCGGCGTCGCTGAGAAGCGGCGAACAGGTGACGGCGTGGCAGGCAACCTCGGGCTGGTCCGCGGCGAGCGAAAGGATCAGGCTGCGCGGCGCGTTGGGCGACCAGGCGATCGCCTCGGCGAGCGCAAGCCGCACACGCGGCGACGGGTCATCGAGAAGAAAGGTCATCGCCATCTCGGCTGCCGCCCGCTCCTCCCCGCTCATCTCGGATTGCAGATAGGCTCGACCGAGTGCGTTCGCGGCCCGGGCCCGATCTCCGGTCTTGGCCGTTTCGATCCAACGAAGGAAAGCTTCTACGATCACGCGACGCCCCAGCACTTGAACGCGATTCCTTCGCGTTTCATTCAATGCTGTGACCGTAGCGACAAAAGGTTTAAGATTGGTTCACCATATTTCTTAAGCCTTTCTATGCCTTGCCCTCAGGCTCCCGCCTTTGGTATCTGCGGCCGGAACATCTCGAAAACATCGCTGCCTTCGCTGTAATCCATGTAGCCCATTCGGGCGACAGGGCGGGCGATCGACATGTCGAGGCGGCCGTCCCTGACGATCGCCTCGTCGATATGGATGCCGACCACCTCGCCGAAGACGAGGACGTTTTCAGACGGCGCGCCCGATAGCGTTTTCGGCTCGATGATTTCGGTGACCCTGCATTCGAGCACGGCATAAGCCTCGCCGACATAGGGCGAGTCGATCAGCTTGGACTGTTTCGGCGTCAGCCCGGCGAAATCGAATTCGCTGTTGCCGTAGGGCAGCGCCGCCGAGGAGAGATTCATCTTTTCGGCGAGATCGCGGCTGACGAAATTACAGGTGAAGGCGCCGGTTTCCCCCGCATTGCGCTGGCTGTCCTTGCGGCCGGCGGAAGAAAACATCACCAGTTTCGGCCGGTCGGCGACAGCGTTGAAGAAGGAATAAGGCGCAAGATTGATCGAGCCGTCTCTGCCCTTGCTGCCGATCCAGCCGATCGGCCGCGGCGAAACGATCGCCTTGAAGGGATCATGCGCGAGGCCATGCCGGTTGCTGTCGGTGGTGTAGAACATCAGTCCGCTCCCCCGACCCAGGTCACGGTATCGGCAAGCTCCGGCCGCGGCCGCTCTATCGCCGGGAATGTCGTCGAGCCGATATGGATGAAGCCCGCCACCTTTTCGCCGGGACCGACGCCGAGCAGAGGATAGGCGCGCTCATCATAGGCGAACCATTCCGTCAGCCAGTTGGCGACATAGCCGTTGGCATTGGCGGCAAGAATGACGTTGAAGCAAAGCGCGCCCGCCGACATGACCTGCTCCCATTCCGGGATCTTGATGTGCGGCCCCGCCTTGCTGACAACGGCGACAACCACGGGCGCGCGGGTGAAGCGGGTGCGCTCGACCTGGATCATCTCTTCGGAAAGGTCCGGCTTTGCCTCGAGCGCCAGTTTGAGAAGCTCCTCGCCGAGCCGCGCACGCTCATCTCCGCGATAGACGATGAAGCGCCAGGGAGCGATCTTGCCGTGGTCGGGAACGCGCGAAGCGAGCCGCAGGATCTCTTCGATCTCGGCCTTTTCCGGGCCCGGTTCGCACATCTGAAAAGCGGGAATTGAACGGCGCACGGCGAGGTAATCGATCAGCTTGATATCGGATTTCATGCGGGAGAAACTTTCATTTTTATGCTGCTGCAAAGCGTGGGTCTTGAATTTGCCATCGCGTTGGTCTTGAAGTGGCCTTTGCGATTTCAGAAGTCAATCGGTTCACGAAACAGATGTTTGGCATTTCGCCTCTTGCACGCATCGGCCTCGCCATCGCCCTGATGGTATTGATGCCCCTCGGCGCCGGTGCGCAGGATGCCTTCAAGGATTTCAAACAGCTCGACTCGACGTCGAAGATGCCTAAGCTCAATGCCTTCATCGCGCCCGGCGCCGCGCCTGAGGGCGCCAAGCTGCGCGACGTCGCGATGGAAGCCAAACTGACGGCCGACGGTACGCCTGTCGAGGATGGCCTT
The DNA here is from genome assembly GCF_050587665.1 of Rhizobium sp. Nf11,1. Lineage (NCBI taxonomy): Bacteria > Pseudomonadati > Pseudomonadota > Alphaproteobacteria > Hyphomicrobiales > Rhizobiaceae > Rhizobium > Rhizobium sp. Nf11,1. Next base: position 85,504 of record NZ_JBOBHU010000012.1, read on the forward strand.
TCCTGGTATGTCTTCAGCCCGATCGCCGGCGCCGACGGCAAGCTGCCGCTGATCGCCAGCGCCAAGGGCGGACCCGCCGCCTTCCAGCTCGCTCCGGGCGATTATTTCGTCAATGTCTCCTTCGGCCGCGCCGGTGTCACCAAGAAGCTGACCGTGCCTGCTGACGGCGAGGTCGACAAGCAGGTGATGGTCCTTGATGCCGGCGGCCTGCTGCTCAATGCCGTCTCCGGCACTGATGCCCGCATCCGCCCCGACCAGCTGAGCTTCTCGATCTATTCCTCGGAAGTGCGCGACGATGGCGAGCGCGGTCTCGTGATGGCCGACGTCTCGCCGAACACCGTCGTGCGCCTCAATGCCGGCACCTATCACATCGTTTCCGAATATGGCAGCGTCAACGCCGTCATTCGAGCCGACATCCAGGTCGAGGCCGGCAAGCTCACAGAGGCAACGATCCAGCACCGCGCCGCCCAGATGACCTTCAAGCTGGTCTCCGAATCCGGCGGCGAGGCGATTGCCGACACGGCCTGGTCGATCCTGACTGCAGCCGGCGACAGTGTCGGCGAAAGCGTCAGCGCCTTTCCGACCATGGTCCTTGCCGAAGGCGAATATTCTGCCATCGCCCGCAACAAGGACAAGATCTATCAGCGCGATTTTACAGTGGTTGCCGGCCGGAATACCGATGTAGAGGTTCTGATGAAGGACCAGGAGCCGCAGCAGCCCGAGAGCCCGGCGGCCCGCACGGTGCAGCAGGCGCCAGCCGGCACGCCGCCGCCTCCGGGTGTCCAGTCGGCTCCGAAGGAGCCTCTGCCCTCCTACGAACAGCTCGTGCCGCAGGGCGGCGGCGACGGCGCCAGCCTGGATTGATTCTACCGGGCAACTTCTGTGCGTGCCAGCGATCAAGCCGATCGGCCGGCGCTCTGCAGCGCCGCGCGTCTGATCAGACCCGCAAAGGACGCTGTCATTTTGGATCTACGCATCAGCCGATGCCCTAGTAGGCGCGGATTTCATTCATCGACAGGAAGATCTGGAAGTGCAGACGGGAGGCGCACGGGCGGCTGCCCTTCGCGAAAGAAATTTCCGACAGCGCCGAAGTCGGCGCTGTCGTATTCCCCCTATTTTCAGGCCGCCTTGGCTTTCTTTGCGTCGGCCTTGCGACGGATGTCGGGCGGCGTGGCCTCGAGGGTGAGGCTCTCGACGGCGGCGTCAAGCTCCATCGAAACCTGGTCCTGGCTGCCGAGGCGGCGGATGTTGACCGTGCGCTCCTCGGCTTCCTTCCTGCCGCAGACGATGATGACAGGAACCTTGGTGACGGAATGCTCGCGGATCTTGTAGTTGATCTTCTCGTTGCGGAAGTCGGTCTCGACGTTGAGACCGGCCTCGCGCAGCGCCTCGGCCACTTCAAGCCCGTAGGCATCAGCCTCCGATGTGATCGTTGCAACAACCACCTGCAGCGGCGACACCCAGAGCGGCATATGGCCGGCGAAGTTCTCGATCAGGATGCCGAGGAAGCGTTCCATCGATCCGCAGATGGCGCGATGGATCATCACCGGTTGCGTCTTTTCGGAGTTGCTGTCGATGTAAAAGGCGCCGAAGCGTTCCGGCAGGTTGAAGTCGACCTGCGTCGTGCCGCATTGCCATTCGCGGCCGATCGCATCCTTCAACGTATATTCGAACTTCGGACCGTAGAAGGCGCCCTCGCCCGGCAGGATGCCGGTCTTGATGCGGCCCTCTGACTGAGCCTCGATCGTCTTCAGCACATCGGTCATGACGGCTTCGGCGCGATCCCAGAGGGCGTCGGAGCCGACGCGCTTTTCCGGACGGGTGGAAAGCTTGACGACGATTTCCTTGAATCCGAAGTCTTCATAGACCGACAGGATCAGGTCGTTGATCTTCAGGCATTCGGCGGCCATCTGCTCGTCGGTGCAGAAGATATGCGCATCGTCCTGGGTGAAGCCGCGCACGCGCATCAATCCATGCAGCGCGCCCGAAGGCTCGTAGCGATGCACCAGCCCGAATTCCGCCAGACGGATCGGCAGCTCGCGATAGGACTTCAGGCCATGCTTGAAGATCTGCACGTGGCCGGGGCAGTTCATTGGCTTCAGCGCGAAGACGCGGTTGTCCGCGTCCTTGTCGTCGGGATGCGTCATCGCATGCGCCGATTTTACGGCGAACATGTTTTCCTGATACCAGCCCCAGTGACCGGAGGTTTCCCAGAGCGACGTATCGAGCACCTGTGGCGCGTTGACTTCTTCATAATCGACGGCAAGCCGACGGCGCATATAGGCGACGAGCGTCTGAAAGATACGCCAGCCCTTACCGTGCCAAAAGACGACACCCGGGCCCTCTTCCTGGAAATGGAACAGGTCCATTTCGCGCCCAAGCTTGCGGTGGTCGCGCTTTTCGGCTTCCGCCAGCATATGCAGGTAATTGTCCAGATCGGCCTGATCGGCCCATGCCGTGCCGTAGATGCGCGATAGCATGGCATTGTTGCTGTCGCCGCGCCAATAGGCGCCGGCAACCTTCATCAGCTTGAAGGCCGTGCCGACCTGGCCGGTGGAGGCCATATGCGGGCCGCGGCAGAGATCGAACCAGTCGCCCTGATGATAGATCTTCAGATCCTGCCCTTCCGGGATCGCATCGACGAGCTCGACCTTGTACTGTTCGCCCTTGGCGGCAAAGACTTGCTTGGCCTTCTCGCGCGACCAGATCTGCTTGGTGAACGGCGCGTTACGGGCGATGATCTCCTTCATCTTCTTTTCGATCTTCGGCAGATCGTCGGGCGTGAAGGGTTCGTTCTTGGCAAAGTCGTAATAGAAGCCGTTCTCGATGACCGGGCCGATCGTCACCTGAGTGCCGGGCCAAAGTTCCTGCACGGCTTCGGCCATCACATGCGCGGCGTCATGGCGGATGAGCTCCAGCGCGCGGGGGTCCTTGCGGGTGATGATTTCGATCCTGCCGTCGGTCACGGCATCGGAAAGGTCGCGCACGGCGCCGTCGATCGCGATGGCGACGGCGCTCTTCGCAAGCGACTTGGAAATGGATTCGGCGACATCCCTGCCGGTTGCGCCAGCCGGGAAGCTGCGCACGGAGCCATCGGTAAATGTCAGGGAAACGGATTGGGACATCGAAATTCTCCTTGTCCAGTCCCGCCAACGAATGCGGGTGGTTGAAACGACGCGACACCCAAGCGGGAGCCGCTGCCGCCTGATACTCAGATTTCGCCTGGGAGTAAAGAAGCAGCCGGCTCACATGATCATTTGCGCAAGACCGCAAACGGTGTTCCAGTTGCGCATCGTTCCGACGCCAAGCCGCTTGGTCGTCAGCGCCGAAAGCAGTTTCGATTGGCTCGGTTTGCCGGCGAAATCGATCCAGAGGTCGCCGCCGACGACGGCGATGCGTTGCCCTTCCGCCATCAGCGGCTTCAGCGCCTCCACCTTCTCAGGATCGATCGGCAGGCGCATCACCCGGACGATCACCTGGTCGCCGCTGCCGTCCCTGAAGGGGTTGGTGCCGCAGAGCGCCATCCAGGTGCAGTCGCTGCGCACGATGATATCGACATGTTTGCCGAACTTTTCTTCAAAGGCCTCTTCGAGCGCAACCTCGAGTTCGTGCGGACGCATTTCGTCGGCCTCGAAAACGAGATTGCCTGTTGAAACCAGAGTGCGCGGCTCGCGATAGCCGAGCTCTCTGGCAAGCGCGCGCAAGTCTTCCATGATCACCCGGCGACCTGGCGCCAGGACGATGCTGTGCAGCAGGGCGATGAACGTGCTCATGGCCGCCAGAACTCCGCTGCTCCTTCTGGCAAGGTCTGTAGCACCCTGTCGAATGCCGTTTCGTCGACTCGTTTTCGCACGGCCGCCGCCACGTCGCGAATGGCGGTGTCGGGAGAGAAATTGTGGTCACTCCGCAGTGACTGAACTTCGCGAGTCATCGTCCTGCGATCCTCGAAGGGACGTTTGACCTCATCGGGATCCCAGTCGGCGACGAAAATCGCCCGCAGCACCGGCGGCAGCAGATTGGCAAAGCGGATCGCCTCCTCGATATCAAGCCGTCGGCGAAACGTCTGGAAGACACCCTGGGTCATCGTATAGATCGCATTTCGGCTGTCGATCAGCGTATCGGTGCGGACGTCGTCAAGGTAGGCGTCGAAATCTGAGGATGCACGCCTGTACTCGCCGGGCATCGTCATCATCCTCACCCTCTTTTGCGTCCGAGCGAGAGATACCGCCACGGTGTCCACCAGCGGAAGCCGTCTCCGAGCACTTCCGGAACCGGATCGAGGCCGCTGGTGCCGCCCGGGCCGCAACGGCCCACTCGAAACAGCGTCATCCAGCCGCCGGCCCATAATCCGTGGCGGGCGATCGACTCGTAACCATATTCCGAGCAGGTCGGGACATGGCGGCAGGAATTGCCGACAAAGCCGGAAAGAGTCAGCTGATAGAGGCGGATAAACCCCATGCCGAGCAGGCGGTCCGGGGTCTTGCGAAACGGTCCGCTATAATTGCGGGAGTAGTGCGCAGTTCTCGCGTGCGGCCGTCTCGATGCGGCCGCGCCGCCATCGTCCTCATCGTCAGCATGCCGGACGCAAGACTCGCACATTTCGGTTACGCCTCGACAACTTCCGCTCGTTTCGCCTCGATCTGCCCGATCGCATCGACGACGGCGTCGAAGGTCAGCATCGTGGAAGCGTGACGAGCCTTGTAGTCCCGCACGGGCAGGAGATAACGCATGTCTTCGAACCGTCCGCTGGGCCCTGCCCCGTCCGCCTTCAGCATGGCGAGCATGTCCAGTCGCGCCTGCCGCAATTCGCCCGATGTCGCGCCGACGACATGGCGGGCCATGATCGAGGACGAGGCCTGGCCGAGCGCGCAGGCCTTCACCTCATGGGAAAAACCGGTCACGACATCGCCATCCATCTTCAGCCAGATCCGCACCTTGGAGCCGCAAAGCCTGGAATGCGCCTGGGCGGTCGCATCGGCATCATCAAGCATCCCGGTCAACGGAATATTGCCGGCGAATTCGAGGATTTTGCTGTTGTAGATGTCGTCCATGCTGGATTTCCGCTCCAAAATCGCTGCGGATCGGCCTAAATAGGCCTGTCATTGTCGTTGAAACAAAAAACACACCGTGTCATCCGAGGATACTTACATATAATGGCCGTCTTCCTATATGTATGTCGTTCCAAGGCCATGAAAATGCAATGGCCTTGTCTAAGTTTGATTGGGAAACCGTGCCGGATGGGCGCTTGAAATCAGCCCTGAAAGCCCCGGAGCCTGCCAAAGGTGCATGAACTCCCGCATGGGACTGACCAGTGGCGATTCCGACAGATGGGTCCGCGATGCGGGCCAGGAGACCATTGATCATGGACGCCATCGTAAAGAACTTTCCGCAGCCGAACCGTGAATCGGACCGCCCCTCCCAGCAGGAAGCGGAAGAAGCCGTTCGCGTTCTGTTGCGCTGGGCCGGTGACGATCCGACGCGCGAAGGCCTCATCGAGACGCCGGCTCGTGTCGCCAAAGCGTACCGAGAGCTTTTCGCCGGTTACGACATGGCGCCGGAAGACGTGCTCGGCCGAACCTTCGAGGAGGTCGCCGGTTACGACGACATGGTCCTCGTCAAGGACATTCCGTTCTACTCGCATTGCGAACACCATATGGTGCCGATCATCGGTAAGGCGCATGTCGCCTACATGCCTGATGGCCGCGTGCTCGGCCTGTCGAAGATTGCCCGTGTCGTCGAGATCTATGGCCGGCGCCTGCAGACCCAGGAAACGATGACCGCGCAGATCGCCCGGGCCATTGACGATACGCTTAACCCGCGCGGTGTTGCCGTACTCATCGAGGCCGAACATATGTGCATGGCGATGCGTGGCGTTCAGAAGCAGGGTTCGACCACCTTGACCACGACGTTTACCGGAACGTTCAAGACCGAGCCGGCCGATCAGGCCCGTTTCATGAGCATGGTGCGGAGCCGCTGATACCGGCTCCCTCAGGAGGGCCGCAATGAGTCAACTGATCTTCAATCAACCATCCGAGGACAAGTCGGCGTTGGAAGACGCCGGCGATTTCACACCGCGTTTCGATGACCGTGGCCTGATCACTGCGATCGTCACCGACGCCGGCGATGGCGAACTGCTGATGGTGGCGCATATGAATGCCCAGGCCCTGGCGTTGACCATCCAGACGGGCACGGCCCATTACTTCAGCCGGTCGCGCGGCAAGATCTGGAAAAAGGGCGAGACCTCGGGCAATCTTCAGACGGTGAAGGAAATTCGCACCGATTGCGATCAGGATGCCATATGGCTGAAGGTCGAGGTCGCCGGCCATGACGCGACCTGTCACACCGGCCGCCGTTCCTGCTTCTATCGGACGGTGACGCTGCGCGACGGAAAGCCGATGCTCGACATCGTCGATGACGAGCGTCATTTCGATCCGCAGGACGTCTACGGAAAATAGACTGAACTATACTCGCATTTGCCCCTTATTGTGCCAGAAACCAGTTCTATATACCATTTGGCAACCGATCGGGCACACTATCAAGACTTACGTGTTCTACTGGAGGGGAGAGCGCAATGCTGAACTGGAGTCTGCACCGTCAAAGCGCTGAAGGCGAAGGTTCCGGTTCTGGCATGGCGACGATACTCGAGACAATCCCTGCGCCCGCGCCTGTCACCAGAATCAAGATCGCGCTCGCTCTTGGCGGCGGCGCGGCCCGCGGCTGGGCCCATATCGGCGTCTTGCGTGCTTTGGACGAAGCAAAGATCGAGATCGGCATGATCGCCGGCACATCGATCGGCGCGCTGGTCGGCGGCTGCTATCTCGCCGGCAAACTCGATGAACTCGAAAGCTTTGCGCGCTCGCTGACCATGCGCCGCATCGCCAGTCTGCTCGATCTGACGATCGGCGGCAGCGGGTTGTTCGGCGGCATGCGGCTGACCAAACGCATGCAGGAGCATCTCGAGGGCCTGAACGTCGAGGATCTGGACCGGCCGTTCGTCGCAGTCGCGGCCGAGGTCAATACCGGCCACGAGGTCTGGATCGCCAATGGTTCGCTGATCACGGCGCTGCGCGCCTCCTATGCGCTACCCGGCATTTTCGAGCCGGTCCGCAGCAATCACCGCACGCTGGTCGACGGCGCGCTGGTGAACCCGGTTCCCGTCTCCGTCTGCCGCGCCTATGAGCAGCCGCTGGTCGTCGCCGTAAATCTCAATTACGATCTCTACGGCCGCTCGGCCGTCGTCCGGCACAATGCCAGCCTCTCGCAGCAGGAAGTGCAGAAACAGGAAGAAGCGCCCTATGCCCGCCTCGGCATGACCGGAGTCATGGTGCAGGCCTTCAACATTATCCAGGACAGAATTGCCCGCGCTCGCCTTGCCGGCGATCCGCCCGACATTTCGCTGCAGCCGCGCCTGAGCTATATCGGCCTCTCGGAATTCCACCGCGCCGGTGAGGCCATCGAGCGGGGCTACGAGGAAGCCAGAGCCAGGCTTCCCGAGATCAAGCGCATGCAGGAAGTCTACGCCAGCGCTCCGTGACGCGTCGCCCCGACAGGAGCGACAGCACATTTGAACGAACAGCCGGACCCTCAGCCGGCAATATAGGCTTTGATGTCCTCGGCTTCGCGCTCGACTTCGGCGATGCGGGATTTTACCACGTCGCCGATCGAGATGATGCCGGCAAGCTTGCCGTTGCTTTCCACCGGTACGTGGCGGAAGCGGCGGCTGGTCATCAGTTCCATCAGCTCGTTGACGGTCGTCTCCTCGTGGCAACGGTAGACTTTTGAAGTCATCACCTGCGAGAGCGGCTGATCGAGACTCCCCTTGCCGTGTTTGGCGATGGCATGCACGAGATCGCGCTCTGTGAACATGCCGGATATCCGGTTCTCCATGCCGACGACAACGATGGCGCCGATCTTCTTCTTGCTCAGAATCGCGGCTGCCTCGGCGACGGTGGTGTTCGGCCCGGCGGTGACGACGTCCCTGCCCTTCAGGTCGAGGATTGCTTTGACTGAATTGGTCATTCGAACCTCCTTTGTCGAGCCTGTGACATGTGTCATAGGCATCCACGACGGCTTCTCCCCCCAATCGCGGATCGTTCGATGGTGCACCGCCCGGCTCAGGATTGCAACATATCCTTCTCCGCTCCCTTCGGTTCTGCAGGCGGCCGTGGCGCCCGGTCGAACAACGAAAACAAAAGGAATCCGAAGACGAAGCCGCCAATATGCGCATCCCAGGCGATCTCCTGGTCGCTGTCGCCTACGAGCGGAATGCCGACGGCGATCAGGGCGTTACCGACCAGCCAGAGAAGAATGAAAATGACGACGGTCCGGCTCTTCAGGGCGTCGACGACAGAAAGTCGGGCGTTGAGATGCGCAACCGGCATCGGTCGCCGATCGGCCGGAAAGGCGAATCGGCAGGCGGCCCCCATCAGCCCGGAAATGACGCCCGACGCGCCGATCAGCAGCGATACGTCTCCCCAATTCAGGATCGCGTGCAGGGCGGCGGAAGCGGCGGCGGACAAGATCCAGAAGAACAGGAAGCGTAACGTCCCGATGCGGCGCACGACCGGTGCGCCGAAGGCCATCAGCCAGAAGGCGTTGAATAGGATATGCTGGGCGCTGCCGTGCAGCAGCGAATAGGTAACGGGCGTCCAGAACAGCTCCAGCCCCTGCTGCGATAGCGGAATCACGTAGCGAGCGGGGACGAAACCGAAGGTAAACAGCAGCCAGCCCACCGCATCGTCCGATAGAACGAGCGCCTGCACTGCATAGATGAGGATAAGCAGGCATAGGCTGAAGAGCAGCGCCGGCGGAAGGTTGAAGACCGGTACGCGCGGGGGCCGCGCCGGCGGCTCGGCCTCGGAAGGTTCGGGCGCCTTGTCTGGCGCGCCCGTCTGCTCGTTCATCTTTATCGCCTCGTTGAGGCCTCAGCCATACAGGAGGCATGACCAAAAAAAAAGCCGCCCGTAGTGCCGGGCGGCGTAACCCGAATTCCTGGAAAGACCCCGGATCGGCAGATTGTGCTGAACTCCGAAAGTCGGAGCGATGGCTGGACATTGTCACGATAGACGCCGCGCCTCAACCGAAACCCTTTCTTAACCTTAACGGCCCGGATCTGGCATGAAATCCGCAAGGTAGAAGCTGTACGGGCAATGACTGCCCGAAAATGCTCCGGAATGGGACAGGTTGGTGTGAAATGCGTGTGCAAACGACCATCGAAATTTTTGACTACTGGAACCATATCCGCGGCGCCGCCGATGCGCCGCTGAAATCACAGGTTGAACCCTCTGCCGTTCCCCATCTTCTGCAAAGTCTCTTTATCCTTGAGGCGCGCGACGACGGAGACATCGTTTTCCGGCTCGCCGGCACCCGCATCTGCGATTTCTTCGGGCGCGACCTGCGCGGTGAACATTTTTCATCCCTCTGGGCGCATGGCCAGCATGCGGACATCGAACGCACGGCGATGGGCGTTATGGACCATGCCATGCCGGCCCTGTTCAACACCACCGGCTACAGCACCGTCGGTCATCAGGCCTCCTTCGAGATCATCATGATGCCGCTGCGCTCGTCTAACGGCGCCTGCGACCGGCTGCTCGGCGCGATCGCACCGACGGCGGCTGCGAGCTGGCTGGAGATCGTGCCGCTGGAATTCCTGGCGCTCGACCGCAGCCGTCTGCTGCCCGAAAAATTCAGCAAGGCCACGCCGGCCGAACTGCGCTCGATCAACGAGGTCGTCGCGGCAAAAGGCATCGGATTCGGCCAAGCCATGCGCCGCATGGTGTCGCAGTTGCTGAGCGCCGAGGCGCGTTAAAGCGTCTCGTTTCGGGACACGGCGCGCACTCGTTTTCGGCTATGTCACAATAGGGCGAAACAACCTTCTGTTAATGGATTGGAGGTAAGGATTAATCTCTCCAGTTTTCATGAAGAAGCCCTTTGATGCACTCGTTCCAGCCAGCTCAGACGCAACGACCTGCGCCGCGCCCTGAACAAGGCGTTTTCCAGCGTGTGCCGATCAATATGCAGGGCCGGCTCATGCTTGCGAATTACGAGGAATTCGAATGCATGGTGATCGACATGTCGCCCGGCGACATGTACGTCACCTGCTCCGGCCGGCCGCGCGCCAACGAACGCGTTGTCGCCTATATCGACCATCTCGGGCGCGTCGAAGGTTACGTCCAGACACTCGACGGCCGCGGATTCACCATGTCGATCAACGCCACCGAGCGCAAGCGCGAGAAGCTCGCCGCACAGCTCACCTGGCTTGCCAACAAGCACGAGCTCGGCCTGCCGGAAGATCGTCGCCACGACCGTCTGACGCCGCGTGATACGAAGACCGAACTCACGCTCGAGGATGGCACGCGCTATACCTGCCGCATCATGGACCTGTCGCTGTCCGGCGCCGCCATCGACGTCGAAATGCGTCCCTCGATCGGAACGGCGGTGCGCCTTGGCAACATGCGCGGCCGCGTCGTGCGTCACTTCGTCGAAGGCGTGGCGATCGAATTTCTGTCGATCCAGTCCCGCGAGACGCTGCGCGAATTCCTCTGACAGCCTGAAAAAACCGATGCCCTGCCGCGAGCCTTTGTGGCGGGTTCATTGGTGACGGACAGCGCCGAAAGCGTTTGTCAAATCGGAGCCGCACCGGGTCTGTCGTGCACCGGGTCAGGTCGTGTTGAAACGCACAAGCCTCCCCGCAAGCGATCTGCAAGCGGGCAGCAAATCCGGCTTTGGAAGATTGGCGCGAGTCTTGTCGCAAGTCCTTCCAACCAGTAAGAACATAGAGTTATGAGTGGAACAACCTGCGACATCGTTCGCCCGGAGCAGGTCGCGTGAAATCGGGCAGGATTGTTTTGGCCGGCAATTCCCGTCCTGTCATCCGTCCTCCCTTCGTCATGGATATGATGAATAAGCCTATCTCGACCGCAGGTGCACCGATGCCAGCCCTCTATCCGGAAATCGAACCCTATGATCACGGCATGCTCGATGCGGGCGACGGCAACCTGATTTATTGGGAAGCCTGCGGAAACCCGATGGGGCGACCGGCACTCGTCCTGCACGGCGGGCCGGGTTCGGGCTGTTCGACCGCGGCGCGCCGCCAGTTCGATCCGGACGCCTATCGGATCATCCTCTTCGACCAGCGCAATTGCGGCCGAAGCCTGCCGAGTGCAGCCGATCCCGAAACCGATCTCTCCCGCAATACGACCTGGCATCTCGTCGCCGATATCGAAAGGCTGCGGCTCTTCCTAGGCATCGAGAGCTGGCTGCTGTTCGGTAACTCCTGGGGCTCGACGCTGGCGCTCGCCTATGCCGAATCGCATCCACAGTGCGTCAGGGCGATTGTCATATCGGGCGTGACCACCACGCGGCGATCGGAAATCGACTGGCTTTGCCGCGGCATGGCGCCGCTTTTTCCCGAAGAATGGCACCGCTTCCGTCAGGGAATCCCGTCCGGCACGCCAGGGCTGGACGACGACATGGCCAGCGCCTATCACCACCTCCTCAACGATCCGGACTCTGAGACGCGTCTCAAGGCGGCGCGAGACTGGCATGATTGGGAAGCAGCCTCGATCCTGCTCGCCGGGGAAGGACTGCCGCGCCGCTGGGCCGATCCGGCTTATGTGCTGACGCGCGCCCGCATCATCACCCACTACTTCGTCAACGGCGCCTGGCTGGAGGATGGCGTGCTCCTGAAGAACGCCGCGCGGCTTGCCGACATTCCCGGCATCCTGCTGCAGGGGCGGTTCGACATCGAGGCGCCGCTCGTCACCGCCTGGGAACTGGCCCGCGCCTGGCCACAAAGCGAACTCGTAATCCTTCCGCACGCTTCCCATTCCACCGCAGGTCCCGACATGAGCGCAGCAATCGTCGCCGCCACCGATCGATTTCGCGATTTTTCTCAAAAATAATTTTAATGCCGGACGCCGGAATCCGAGCGATATTCTGCTTTCGGCCCATTCCAACCGATCGATTCCACCGGCATTTCCGCCGCACACGTCCCGCCGTAGCGCCGCCGGCACTTATCCGGCCCAGCGAAAACTCTTAACGCCGCGACGGCGACGCAGGCTTTCCGTGGACGAAGTCCTTGTCGCGCCCATTACAATTTTAATCGATTTCGACTCAAATACGCACTGAAGTTTATTCGCATTCGAGCCAAGTTTTATCGGCATTTGAATCAACTAAGACTTTAATTCTATTGCGTAATTTTGCGTGAGATAAAAACGTCCGTGTCATTGTCGCCTCAACTTAGGGGAGACGGCAATGACGACTGCGAACATCCTGAAAGGCGGCCTTCTGGCTAGTGCGATCATGATGGGAATGGCGGGCTCCGGACAGGCAACGCCCGCCAGCATGGCACTGGCAGGCAATGCCAGCCCGCCGATCGGACACTACGAATTCTGCAAGGCCAATCCGACGGAATGCGCCTATGCCGGCGGCGATGCCGGGCCAGCCGTCCTCACGGAGGACCGCTGGAAGGAAATTCTCAAGGTCAACTACACGGTCAATTCATCGATCCAGCCGGAGACGGATGAACAGATCTATGGCGTCGAAGAGCGCTGGGCCTATCCGACCAGCGTCGGCGATTGCGAGGACTATGCCCTGCTGAAGCGCAAGATGCTGATCGAGGACGGCTTCTCGCCATCCGACACGCTGATCACCGTCGTGCTGCAGCCGAACGGCGAAGGCCACGCTGTGCTGACCGTCCGCACCGATCACGGCGACTTCATTCTCGACAACATGCGCAACAAGGTGCTGCTGTGGTCGGACACCGAATACACCTATCTGAAGCGCCAGTCCGCCAGCGATCCGGCCCGCTGGTCGAAGCTTCAGGACGGCCGCGCTGTCGCCGTCGGCAGCGTCAGGTAAGCCAGCCCGCCGGCAAAGCCGGCACAGGTTTCGGCCCGGTCAGTCCCCGCATCCCGTCCCCGACCGGTGCCCAAGAGCCGTTCCCGCTGTCCCGGGAACGGCTCGCTCATTTTTGGGACAAGGGTCCATCCCGGTACAACTGCGACCCGAAATCTTAGCGAAGTATTAACCCTGCCGGCTCGATCATGGCGATGAGATTCATCATCGGCACCGGCGGCTCATGTTCTTCCTGCGGCGGACCGAAACGCGAAGAACCGCCATGAGCCAAGCCGCCCAAAGCGCACCCGACGAGCAGCCGCTTCTTTCGAGGAGGTTTCTTCTGCGCACGATGGCGGTGATTTCAGTCCTGGCGGTCCTGACCGTCGCCATCAGCATCGCCGGCCGTTGGTTCGGCCGGCATATCTCCCTTGCCGGCAACACCGACAGCACGGCTGAAATCACGCTGACCATCGGCCGCGACACAGTGAAATTCCCCGAAAATGCCATCCGCTTCCCGAGCCAGAGACATGACGGCGCTGCCGAGCGCGTCGATCTCTACCTCGCCTGGCCCTCCATGCAGGGTTACGGCAAGGACAACCATCTGCGATTCGACGATATCGCCCAATCCTCCGGCCTCATCTTCCTGCAGATCGCCCAGAGCACCATGTCCCGCGACATGTCCGGTCGGTTGGAGCCGATCTATTCGCATCTGATCGAAGGAGCAGCCGAGCCTTTCCGGGACGGCTTGGCACTCCATCGACTTCGCGCCGACGCCGGTTACGGCGGAGAAGTGCTGCTCACGGCACCGGTCACAGGCGGGCCGGACTACGTCGTGCGCTGCATATTGCCTTCAACTCCGGACAAGGCTGCAAGCGGAGATTGTCAGCGCGACATCAAGATCGGCAAGGATCTCAGCGTCCTCTACCGCTTCTCCAGCAGCCATCTCGCCGACTGGGAACATATTGATGCCGCGATCCGCCTCTTTGTGGAAGCGCGTCTCGTGAACCGTTCTGTGACAAGTCCCTAAAATGCTGCCGGACAAGGATTGAAACGATTCATCATAAACGGATTGGTAACGCTGAATCGGTAACTTCAAAAGACGAGCTGTGCGGCGGGGGGTGTGCGGTTCCTGCCCAATATCTGAAATGCAAAGCGAAGAGTGGAATAGTGTCAAGGTCAGTCTCCTCCGTATCATCGTCCCGGTCCGGCAGCTTCTTCGCGAAGCTCCTGGCGATCCTTTCGATGGCTCTCACGGTCGTCCTGGTTGATTCGGTCAATGCCGACGCGGAGGCGGCCAATCCGAAATATGCGGGCATCGTCGTCGACGCCAAGACCGGCAACGTTCTCTACAGCGAGAATGCCGATCGGCTGCAATACCCAGCCTCTTTGACCAAGATGATGACCCTTTATATGACCTTCGAGGCCTTGGAGCAGGGTCGCATCCGCCTCGATACACCGGTTCCCTTCTCCGCTCATGCGGCCGCCCAGGCGCCGACCAAGCTTGGCGTGCGTGCCGGCGGCACAATCACCGTCGAGCAGGGCATCCTCGGTCTCGTCACTCTGTCGGCCAATGATGCGGCAACCGCGCTTGGCGAGATGCTCGGCGGCAGCGAAGACCGCTTCGCCCAGATGATGACCGCCAAGGCGCATGCGCTCGGAATGACGCGCACCACCTATCGCAACGCCAACGGCCTGCCGAATACGGCGCAGATGACGACGGCGCGCGACCAGGCCCGCCTCGGCATCGCCCTTCGCCAGCACTTCCCGCAATATTACGGCTATTTTTCCACCCGCGCCTTCAAGTTCGGCACCCGCACGATCCGTAGCCACAATCGGCTGGTCGGCTCCGTGCGCGGCGTCGACGGCATCAAGACCGGTTATACGCGCGCCGCCGGCTTTAATCTGGTGAGTTCGGTGCAGGTCGACGGCAAGTCGATCGTCAGCGTCGTGCTCGGCGGCACTTCCGGGTCGGCTCGCGACGCCCAGATGCGCAACCTGATCGCCACCTACCTGCCGAAGGCGTCGAGCCGCGGCGGAAATTCGGCGCTGGTGGCCCAGACAGCCCCCGCCCCTGAAATGATCGAAACCCCCGCTCCGGTTCAGCCGCAGAAGGCCCGGCAGCAGGTCGCTTCACAGCAGGTTGCCCCCCAGCAGGTCGCAAAGACGATCACCGCGGCGCAGCCGCCGGTTTCTGCCGCTGCAGCCGATCTCAGCCTGCCGCATAAGGGCCCGCTGCCGGATGCGCGCGAGGTGGCCGAGACCGAGGTTGCCTATACCGAAACATCGGCGCCGAAGTCCGACAACCCGCTGGTCGCCCAGACGATGCCGGCGCCGACCAGGGTCAAGACCACGAGCTTCAAGCAGCAGGCTCCGGTGGCCGCACCGGCTGCCCAGGACGACGCCGCCGTCGACCACGTCACGACCGCTTCGACCAGCAGCACCCCGGCAAGCGCCGCACCGGCGGGCTGGGTCGTGCAGGTCGGCGTCTCGCCGAGCCGCCAGATGGCCATGGACCTCCTGGAGAGCGCCAAGAGCAAGGGCGGCAAGGCGCTGGCCTCGGCAAAGCCCTTCGCCGTTGCCTATGGCGCTGGCAGCGACCAGGTCTACCGCGCCCGTTTCGGCGGCTTTGACGGTCAGCGCGATGCGGTCAACGCCTGCAAGGCCTTGAAGAAGGCCGGCATCAAGTGCTGGGCAGCCGCACAATGAGCTATTCGGTGCTGCCTGCGACAAGGCCGGCGGCACCCCTAACGGCCGGAATCGGTGTTTGCGTTTCCGGCCACCGGTTTTGAACTCGATCAGTAGTGCGTACGGGGAAAACAATGGCGATCAATGAGAATGTTCCGGGAATGCCAGCAGACCGCCGCGGCGGGGCCAAAGGGCGTTCACCCCTGCATCCGCTGCACGAAGCGGCTCTGCGACTTGCCGAAATCGGTCTGCAACGACCGAGGGCGAAGTCTGCCAAGACCCGGGATCTCATCAACCTGCTGCTTTGCCACGGCGCCCGCGCCTGGCGCTATTCGCAGCCGGAAGCCCACATTCATCTGCATGTGACGTCGCCGGACGGCAGCGCCCCGGTGCAACTGCGTCTGCGCTGAAATCCACAGGCCGTTGTCCGAAACCGGCATCAGGGCGATAAAATTAGAGCAGGCCGAGCTCTGTCAGCTCGCGGCGCAGCTCCGCGGGCATTTCGGCGATCCCGGCGCCCAAGCTCGTCAGATCGGCCGGCACGTCGTCCTGCGTATAGTAGCGCCAGCCCTGGAAGGGCCGCTTCGGCTGCACCGCGGTTTCGACGACCTCCGGGCCGAGCATCAGGCGGCAGCGTGAAATTCCTTCATCGTCGGTGAATGTTTCGATGTCGAGCAGCCTCTGCCTCGCCTGCACCTGTCCCTTGATCACCCAATAGAGCGAGCCGCCGTCGAGAAGCTCCTCCATGCGTTTGGGCACCATGCGCGTCGTGTGAACCGAATGCGGTTCGAGCCCGGCGGCTATGGCGCGCAGCGAGCGCTCCGCCACCCATTCGCGCAGATCCTCGATCGAGTCGGCGCCGACACAGAGTTTGATGAGATGCAATGCCATGCCGCCGTTGAAATCCTTTTGGCGGCGGGCGTCAAGTGTGAAGCTGTGGAGTTCGCACGCTCAGCATTCGACGACGTTGACGGCCAGGCCGCCGGTCGAAGTTTCCTTGTATTTCTCGCTCATGTCGTGGCCGGTCTGGCGCATCGTCTCGATACAGGCGTCGAGCGGCACGAAATGCTGGCCGTCGCCCTTGACGGCAAGCGATGCCGCCGTGACGGCCTTGACGGCGCCAAGCGCGTTGCGCTCGATACAGGGAACCTGCACGAGGCCTGCGACAGGATCGCAGGTCATGCCGAGATGATGTTCTAGCGCGATCTCGGCGGCGTTCTCGATCTGCTCCGGCGTACCGCCCATTACGGCCGCAAGGCCCGCAGCCGCCATCGCCGCGGCCGAGCCGACCTCGCCCTGACAGCCGACCTCGGCGCCGGAGATCGAGGCATTGTGCTTGATGATCCCGCCGATCGCCGCAGCCGTCAGCAGGTAATCGCGGATGCCGTTCTGGTCCCAGTCCTCGTGGAAATGCTCGTAGTAGCGGATCGTTGCCGGAATGACGCCGGCCGCGCCATTGGTCGGCGCGGTGACGACGCGCCCGCCCGCCGCATTCTCCTCGTTGACGGCCATTGCATAGACGCTGAGCCAATCATTGGCGAGCAGCGGATTGACGCGGTTGCTGCGCCATTCCTCCTGCAGCTTATCGTGGATGCGGCGGGCACGGCGCTTGACGTTGAGACCGCCGGGCATGACACCTTCGACCTTGAGGCCGCGCTCGATGCAGGAACGCATTGCTTCCCAGATGCGGTCGAGCCCCTGATCGAGCTCTTCACGGCTGCGCTGACTCTCCTCGTTCGCCCGCTTCATCTGCGCGATCGAAAGCCCCGAGCGCTCCGCCATGTCAAGCATCTGCTTGGCGGTCGAGAAGGGATAGGGCACGCGCACGCCGCCCGTCGCATTCTTCTTCGCCCGCATCTGCTCCAGCTCGGTGTCGGTAACGACGAAGCCGCCGCCGACCGAATAATAGATGCGCTTGAGGAGCAGCCGGCCGTCCTTGTCGAACGCGGAAAAGATCATACCGTTAGCATGGCCGGGCAGTGGCTGTTTCTTGTCGAAGATCAGGTCGGTCTTCGGCTGGAACTGGTATGCCGGATGGCCCGCAGGTGTGATGCGGCCGGTGCGCTCCACGGTATCGATGATTCCGTCCATCCTGTCGGGATCGACACTGTCGGGCGCCTCGCCCATCAGTCCGAGAATGACAGCCCTGCCCGTGCCATGACCGATCCCGGTATGGGCGAGCGAGCCATGCAGGCTGACCTTGATCGCGACGACCTGAGCGCCCGATGACGGGCGCGGCCATTCATTCGACAGCATCAGGTCGAGAAACCTGTTGGCGGCCGACATCGGACCCATCGTGTGCGAACTCGACGGTCCGACACCGATCTTGAACACGTCGAATACCGAAAGAAACATGGATGCGCCTTCTGAACACTGGAATGCAAATTTAAACGGCGCCGGTTTCGGATCCAAGCGGCGAACCGACATCGCATGGAGTCGGTGCGACATTTCACATTAACGCAGAGCCCTGAAAATCGAAATCGCTTTTCAAAGCGGTATATCGCCCCGGGCGCGCCCTGCCGGTCATTGCAGCATCGCGGCGCATATGTAAGGTGGCCGCATTCATGCGGAGACTGAATCGTTGATGACGACGGCGGATTATATCGCTCTGGCCTTCTTTGCCTGTGTCTGGGTGGGTTATTCCTGGCTGCTGAAGGGCCGCACCTTCTTCGGCCGCACCAGCCTGACCCACGCGATGACCGAACGGCGGCGGGAGTGGATCTACAATTCGCTGCGCCGCGACCTGAAAATGATCGACACGCAGATCATGGCCGGACTGCAGAACGGCACGGCCTTTTTCGCCTCAACCTCGATTTTCGCGATGGGCAGTTGCTTCGCGCTGCTCGGCGCAACGGAGAAGGTCGACGCAGTCTTTGCCGACCTGCCCTTCGTGCTCCATGGCGGCCACGCCGCCTTCGAGATGAAGGTCGGTGGCCTGGCGGCGCTTTTCGGCTATGCCTTCTTCAAGTTCGGCTGGTCCTATCGGCTGTTCAATTACTGCACCATCCTCTTCGGCTCCATCCCGATGATGCGCGAAGCCGAGAGGGACATTATCGCCGCCGAGCGGGCCGCCGAACGCGTCATCCGCATGAATGTCATCGCCGGCAGCAATTTCAACGAGGGCCTCAGGGCTATCTTCCTGTCGATCGGCTATCTCGGCTGGTTCATCAACCCTTACGTCTTCATGCTGACGACGGCGACCGTGATCTTCGTGCTGACACGGCGGCAGTTCTTCTCGCAGGCGCGGCTGGCAATCATGGATGCCGGCCCGCCATCAAATCCACACCTTTCTGCTATTCGCCGCGATATGCCATCGAACGACGGAAATGATTTGACCGGGGGACTTTGATGACAATGCCGGCAATGCAGGCCGATGGGGTGGCAAGACCGCCGCGCATCGGCCTATTGGATACGGCGCGCGGCGTCGCATTGATCGCCATGGCGAGCTACCATTTCACCTGGGACATGGAGTTCATGGCCTATCTGGCGCCGGGCACGGCCGAGACCGGCTGGCTGAAGATCTATGCCCGGGCGATTGCCACGACCTTTCTCTTCATCGTCGGCATCAGCCTGGTGCTCTCCAGCACGCCGACAATTCGCTGGCCGTCCTTCTGGAAACGTGTCGGCATGATTGCCGCGGCGGCTGCGGTCATTTCGATCGCCACCCGCATCGCGATGCCGGACACGTGGATCTATTTCGGCATCCTGCATTGTATCGCGGTGCTCACGCTCATCGGCGTCGTTTTTGTCAGATTGCCGCTCGCCTTCACGCTCCTCGTCACAGTCGCGCTCCTTGCCGCCTGGATTCTCGATAATTTCGGCACACCGGGCCTTCTCCGCTCATCCTTCTTCGATCCGAGATATCTCGCCTGGATCGGGCTTGCCGAAACGCCGCAACGCTCTAACGATTATGTGCCGCTGTTTCCCTGGGCTACGCCGTTTTTCGTGGGCTTGAGCAGCGCCTTGATTGCCATCAGAACCAGGCTGCCGCATCGGCTCGCGGCCATCGGCACAGGCTCCTGGTGGCCGGCGAAGCTTGGCCGCCACAGCCTTGCCTTCTACCTCGTTCATCAGCCGGTGCTGATCGCGATCGCTTACGGACTTTCCCTTGTCGTCCCGCCGCCGCAGCCGGATCCGGTCGAAACTTACCTTGGGCAATGCAACTCCGCTTGCGTCATGCAGCAAGGCGAAGCCCTCTGCCGCAGCTTCTGCCAGTGCACGCTCGACAGATTGCAGGCTCAGGCGCTGCTGACACCGCTGCAGGCGGGCAAGATCGATCTGCAGAGCGATGAGCGAGTCCAGACGATCGCCGGCGAATGCAGCGCCGAGGCGCAATAAAGGTTCGGCGCCACCCTGCGGCAAGTCTCAGGTGGTAACGCCGATTTCGGCAAGGCGGCCGAGGCAGGCCTCTTCGATATTGTCGAGTTCGGTCAGCGTATCGTCTATGTCCTTGCGCTTCTGGCGCAGGTCCTCACGCTTCTCGTCGACGCGCTTCATCAGAAGTTTCAGCTGGCCGAGCTCGCCCGGCGGCTCCTTATAGACCTGGATGATCTCGCGGATTTCCGCGATGGTGAAACCGATCCGCCGCCCGCGCAGGATTTCTCCAATGAGCCGTCGGTCCGCCGGCCGGAAAAGACGCGTGCGCCCTCGCCGCTCCGGATGGATCAGTCCCTCGTCTTCGTAGAAGCGGAGCGTGCGCGTCGATACTCCAAATTCGCGCGTCAGCTCCGTTATGCTATAATATTTGTTCACCGGCATGTGTTCCCCGTCCTCGAACCGGCAATAATATTGACTTTTACGTAATAGTCAATTTCGGCGAACCGTCAGATGCCGAACCACCAGGTGGCAATGCCGAGAAAGGCGAAGAATCCGGTGCAGTCGGTCACCGTCGTGACGAACACCGACGAGGCGATCGCCGGGTCGGCACCCACCTTGTCGAGCAGCAGCGGCAGCAGGATGCCGGCAAGCGCGGCCGCCATCAGATTGATGATCATCGCCGCCGCGATCACCCCACCAAGCTGATAGTCATGAAACCAGATTCCGGCGATCGCGCCCATGATCGTCGCAAAAACGGCCCCGTTAAGAAGGCCGACGCCGGCCTCCCTGCGGATGATGCGGCCGGCATTATAAATGTCGAGATCGCGAGTGGCGAGCGCGCGCACCGTCACCGTCATCGTCTGTGTGCCGGCATTGCCGCCCATCGAGGCGACGATCGGCATCAGCACCGCAAGCGCGATCATTTTCTCGATCGAGGCATCGAACAGGCCGATAACGCTCGCCGACAGCATCGCCGTGCCGAGATTGATCAGAAGCCAGAGGAAACGCGACCGCGCCGTCGAGATCACGTTGTCCGACAGTTCTTCGTCGCCGACGCCGCCGAGGCGCTTGATGTCCTCGTCCGCCTCTTCGTGGATGACGTCGACGACGTCGTCGATGGTCAGCACGCCAACCAGCCGGCCGTTCTCGTCGACGACGGCAGCAGACAGAAGGTCGTACTGTTCGAAGAGCTGGGCGGCCTCCTCCTGGTCCATCTCGGCGGGAACCGGATGGTTGGTTTCCCGCATGATCTGCTCGATCTTCGTCTGCCGTTTGGTGCGCAGGATCTGATCGAGATCGACGGCGCCGAGCAGCTTGAAGGTCGGATCGATGACGAAGATCTGTGAGAAGGAATAGGGCAGATCCTCCTCGTCGCGCATATAGTCGATCGTCTGGCCCACCGTCCAGAACGGCGGCACGGCGACGAACTCGGTCTGCATGCGGCGTCCGGCCGAGCTTTCCGGATAGTCGAGCGCCCGGCGCAGCCGCACCCGCTCGGTAAACGGCATCTGGGCGAGGATTTCTTCCCGGTCCTCCTTGTCGAGGTCTTCGAGAATGTAAACAGCATCGTCCGAGTCGAGCTCGCCGATGGCGGCCGCGATCTGCTCGTTCGGCATCTGGTCGACGATTTCGCGGCGAATTGCCTCGTCGACCTCGGTCAGCGCCGTCATGTCGAAATCTTCGCCGAGCAGCCGCACCAGCGCCAGGCGCTGATCCGGCTGGATCGATTCGAGCAAGTCGCCTATCTCGGATTCATGCAGGCGGGCGACATTCCCGCGCAGGAACAGCGTGTCGCGATCGGCAATCGCCGCACCGACGAGCGCCAGGAAATCGCCGCGGACATTGCCGTCCTCGTCGTAGATATCCGCTTCCTCGTCATCGCGCCGGCGAATGCGGTCTTCCGTGTCGGTCGTCGTCATCTGCCGCCCTCGCACCTGGTTCGAATTTCAACGACTGCCGCACCGCATTCGCAAATGTCGGCCGAAAACACATTGTCAACAAGCGGATAAGCGAATCCCGCGCGAGGCTCCCGCGGTCGGAATTCTTGGCCCCTGCTAGCTCAAAGCTTCCTTGTCGTAAAGCGCCAACCGTGCTTCGTGATGACAATGTCTGCGGCCGGCGATAGTTTCCCGCCGCTCAAAGAGAGGGGAGCCCGCTTCATGCCCATCCGTCCGATCCTGCGCTATCCGCATCCGGGCCTAAAGACCCTCTGCAAACCGGTGACGGCCTTCGATGCGTCGCTGCCCGCGCTTGCCGACGACCTGCTGGCGACCATGCGCGCAGCCCCCGGCGTCGGCATCACCGCCGCCCATATCGGCGTCTTCCTCCGCGTGACGGTGTTAGAGCTCGATCGGACCGACGGCGTGCGCCTCTACGTCAATCCGCAGATTACCTGGAGGTCGCAGGAGACGATGAACCATGCCGAGGGCAGCGTCTCCATGCCCGGCGCGATCGAAGAGGTCACACGCCCACGGGCAATCCGCTTTCGCTATCAGGATGCCGGCGGCATCATGCATGAGGAGGCCGCCGAAGGTTTCCTCGCCATCTGCGTCCAGCACGAGGTGGACCAGCTCGACGGTATCTTCTGGCTGCAGCGGCTTTCGCGGCTGAAACGCGAACGCCTCGTCAAAAAATGGGAGAAAACCCAAGGCTGACAAAACGCCTGCCACACCGAACCATTCGCCTCTGTCGGCGTTGTCCCGAGAGAAACTAGGAGCGACTATAATGGCAAGGATCGGTGACAAGACCCCGATTTCACGCGAGGCCCCCGAGCTTTCCCGTGAAGAAGATTATCGCGACCTCGAAGAACGCAATCTCGATGACGGCTGGCCCTATGCCGATGGCACCGCTGGCAGCGACCCGGCAAACCGTCCGTATGGCGAGACTGCCGCAAATTTCGACAGCGATCCCAACACAGGTTTCCGAGTCGATGGCACAGACCAAGACGGCAACGAGAATCGCCTCAAGGATTCGTTACGCGCCGGTATGATCGATCGCGACGAAAGCGACGAGCTCGAGGCGCGGGTGAACGACGCTCTCGAAAACATTCCCGAGGTCGATATCAACAGTATCGAGGTTCATGCCGACGGTCATGTCATCACCCTCGAAGGCTCGGTCGAGACGATCGGCATTGCCCGCAAGGTCGAGCTCGGCGCGCTCTCGGTCGACGGCGTTCACCATGTCCGCAACAAGCTGCAGTTGACCGGGGTTGACGCCCATATCCCGAACGAAGACTGAAAAGACCCGCATCACGACCATCGCCAGGAGGCGGGTGCACCGCCTCCTATTGGTTCCGGACATTACCAAAAGTTAACAATTTCCAATTGTAGCAGGAGCAGGTAGCCTGCAGTCTATTTTAATAGGCGACTTGCCGTAACGGAAACGTCACGTTCGTTGACAACACCGTGATTTCATTTGAACAAAAGGCAATGAAGCGACCGGCCTCAATTCACAATATTGCCGCAATTGACGCGCGAAATCTTATCCGCCGGGGATGGTTTATGTTGTTGAATGCAACAACAGATTGAGGAGAAGAACCATGCGCATCAAATTTGCTCTCGCCGCATCCCTGTTTGCCGTCAGCCTTGCAGGCTCTGCCTTCGCTCAGCCGACTTATTCCGATGATTATACCAACGACAGTGATGGCTTTGCGCCCTCCAAGATGGCGCCGCCTGCTCCCGTGCACTATAGTAACAACCACAAGGCTCCGGCCTATTCCAGCGATTACACCAATGACAGCGACGGCTTCGCCCCGGTTGCCATGACGAAACCGGCGATCGACAGGACCGCGACCGCAAGCATCAAGCCCCTGCCCCCGTGCCATAGCATGGTCGGCCCGAGCGGCTCCCATACCAAAGGTGCCGACAGCGGCGCCTCGCGCACAGAAGCCTGCCGCGCAATGCATTGATCGGCCATAACAGACGTCGGGACAAAAGGGCCGCAGTCGGCCCTTTTTTCTGTTCAGCTGTCCGACGCGCTGATATCATGCGTCGCGGCACTCTCGCGTATATCTGGGAAAATCAAGACGTAAAAAAACCTCGTGGAACCAAATGGTCACGAGGGTTTTTTAAATAAACTGGTGCGGTCGAGAAGACTCGAACTTCCACGGGTTGCCCCACAGCGACCTCAACGCTGCGCGTCTACCAATTCCGCCACGACCGCATCGTGGTAGGTGCCGATTTGCGTCGGCGGGGCAGCATGTAGCAAAAGCATTTGGGGTGCACAAGGGCGATATGACAGTTTTTTTGAAAACCTTTCACGGCATTTGAATTGGCCGGAAAACGGGTCCATATAGGTCTCCTGCCGCCCCTATTTCGTCAGGCATTTGGGACAGGCGGCAAGGAATGGCCATGCTTCGCACCGATCTCGAATTCTCCATGCTCCCGAAACTCGGCACCCGCCCGGTGCGCTGGCGCATCGCCGATGGACTCGTTGCCTATGAGGCGGCGGTGGAGACGATGGAGCGCGAGGTGGCGGCGATCGGAGAAGGCGGCGACGAGCTTGTCTGGCTCGTGGAACATCCGCCGCTCTATACTGCCGGCACCAGCGCCAATGCGAGCGACCTCGTCCAGCCGGATCGCTTTCCGGTCTTTGCGACGGGACGCGGCGGTGAATATACCTATCACGGACCCGGTCAGCGCGTCGCCTATGTCATGCTCGACCTAAAGCGCAGGCGCCAGGATGTACGCGCCTTCGTCGCCGCGCTCGAGGAGGTCGTCATCCGCACGCTCGACATGATGAACGTGCGCGGCGAGCGGCGCGAGGATCGTGTCGGCGTCTGGGTCCGCCGCCCGGAAAAGCCGTTCCTGCCAGACGGCACGATGGCTGAAGACAAGATTGCCGCCCTCGGCATCCGGCTGCGCAAATGGGTGACCTTTCACGGCCTGTCGCTCAATGTCGATCCCAATCTCGATCATTTCAGCGGCATCGTACCCTGCGGGATATCGGCCTATGGCGTCACCAGCCTCGTCGATCTCGGCCTTCCCGTCATGATGGCGGATGTTGACATCCGGCTGCGCGCCGCTTTCGACACGGTTTTTGGCGAAACGGTCAATGACGCCTGACCGTTTACGGGGTTTCACGGGCTTGATTTGCCCGCCTTTCCCATGATTGATGGGCACTGTTCCCATAAGAATCGGCAGCCATGTCAAAGCCCCATCAAAATTCCCTGCAGGGCATGGCAATCATGTCCGGCGCCATGTTCATTCTGCCCACCATGGATGCCATCGCCAAATATATGGCGACCTTTGAGGCGATGTCGCCGGGTCAGGTCACCTTCTATCGCTTCTTCTTCCAGATCGCCTGCACCCTGCCGATTCTCTTTGCTGTTTTTGGGCGCAGGGCGCTTTCCGCAAAGCGGCCGTGGATGAATCTGCTGCGCGGCGTGTTGCACGGTGCGGCGAGCCTGCTGTTTTTTGTCGCCGTCAAATACATGCCGCTGGCCGACGTCTTTGCCATCTATTTCGTCGAGCCCTTCATGCTGACCGCCATGTCGGCCCTGTTTCTCGGGGAGAATGTCGGCTGGCGCCGTTGGATGGCGATCGCTGTCGGTTTCGGCGGCGCCATGATTGTCATCCAGCCGAGTTATGAGATTTTCGGCCTGAAGGCGCTGCTGCCGGTGGCCTGCGCCTTTCTCTTCTCGCTATATCTTTTCCTCAATCGCGCGATCGGCGAGGCTGATTCGCCGCTCACCATGCAGACGACGTCGGGCATCGGCGGAACGATCTTCATGGCGGCCGCCCTTCTCGTCGGCAGCAGCGCCGGCAATGGGGACTTCGCCATTTCCCTGCCCTCCTCCGGCCTCGGCCTTGTGCTGCTTCTCGCCCTCGGCTCGATCTCGGGATATGCGCATATGCTGGTGGTGCGAGCGTTCCGGCTTGCACCGCTGTCGCTGCTTGCCCCGTTCCAATATTTCGAGATCATCTCGGCCACCGTGCTCGGCTATGCGCTGTTCAATGATTTCCCGAATTTCTCCAAATGGATCGGCATTTTCATCATCGTCGCATCCGGCCTCTTCATCATCTGGCGAGAGCGGCTGCAGGCGCGATCGCTAAAATCTTCGTGATTCGCGCAGCAGGCGGTTAACTCCCCTTCTTGAGGGATCGTCAATTCGCAGTCGCTAAAACTGTCTCCGGCTTCATGATGAAGCCTGGAGTTAAAACATGAGCGAATTCCGTCTCGCTTTTCCGGCCTGTGTCGTGGCCGGCAAGCATCGGCTGACTGCCGAAGATATCGCGCTGCTGCGCAAACATGCTTTCCCCGAGGGGATCCGGACGTCCCAGGATGTCGTTGCAATGTTGGCGCTCAACAATTCCTGTCCCGAAAAATGTGCCGAGTGGAACGCTTTCTTCGTAGAGCAGATCGCCGGTTTCATCGTCCATTACACCTATCCGCAGGGCTCGCTCGATGAAATCAACGTTGCCTGGATCATGCGCATGTTCACGACCGACGGCGTCGTCAACTCGGCGCTGGAGCTCGAGCTCATTCTTCACGTCATGGAGATTTCAGCCGATATCCCGGGTGAATTGAGAGCGCTTGCCCTCGACCAGCTTCGCCTGGCGATCACAGACGGTATCGGCGGCTATAAGCTGTCGCGCGCCGTCGACCACAAGAACATCACACGCCAGGACGTCGATTTTGCGATGCGCATTTTCAGAAGCATCGCCGCAGACGGGGTGATCGCCGTGTCGCCGGCCGAATATGGCGTCCTCCGCCAGATCGACCAGGCAACGCTGCCGGGCGCCAACCATCCGCACTGGGCTGGGATCATGGCCGCGGTCACGCTGCGCGATCGCCCGGAACCGCGGCGCAGCCGCTGGCTGCGCATCATCGACGAGGAATCAGTCGCGGAAGCCGCCGTCGCCTGACATTAGGCGGCTTAATCTCACGTCTCCCGGCTGCCGGTTCCAAGCCCAATTGTGCGTTCCGGTGTTTTATGCGTAAAACTCCGGAACGCATTTCTGGGTGGAGTCTCGATGTTCAAGAAAATCCTGATCGCGAATCGCGGCGAGATTGCCTGCCGCGTGATCAAGACCGCGCGCCGCATGGGCATTTCGACCGTTGCGGTCTATTCGGACGCGGATCGGGATGCGCTGCATGTCGAAATGGCCGACGAAGCCGTCCATATCGGCCCCGCCGCAGCGTCGGAAAGCTACCTGGTCGCCGACAAGATCATCGCCGCCTGCAAGGCGACCGGCGCCGAGGCGGTGCATCCCGGTTACGGATTTCTCTCCGAGCGCGCCTCTTTCTGCGACGAGCTGGAAAAGCAGGGCATCGTCTTCATCGGCCCGAAGCCGAAGGCCATCATGGCGATGGGCGACAAGATCGAATCGAAGAAGTTCGCCAATGCCGCCGGCGTCTCCACCGTGCCCGGCCATCTCGGCATCATCGTGGACGCCGCGCGCGCGGAAAAGATCGCTGGCGGCATCGGCTATCCGGTCATGATCAAGGCGTCTGCCGGCGGCGGCGGCAAGGGCATGCGCATTGCCTGGAACGAGGCCGAGGTGCGCGACGGCTTCGAGCGCGCCCGCTCCGAGGCGAAGAGCTCCTTCGGGGACGACCGCGTCTTCATCGAGAAGTTCATCGTCGAGCCGCGCCATATCGAGATCCAGGTGCTGGCTGATGCGCATGGCAAGGTCGTCTATCTCGGCGAGCGGGAATGCTCGATCCAGCGGCGGAACCAGAAGGTGGCGGAAGAGGCGCCCTCGCCTTTCCTCGACGAAAAAACGCGCAAGGCTATGGGCGAACAATCGGTGGCGCTGGCGAAGGCCGTCGACTACCAGAGCGCCGGCACCGTCGAATTCATCGTCGACCGCGACCGCAATTTCTATTTCCTCGAAATGAACACCCGCCTGCAGGTCGAGCATCCGGTGACCGAACTCATCACCGGCATTGATCTCGTCGAACAGATGATCCGCATCGCCGCGGGAGAGCCGCTCAGCTTCAGCCAGGAGGATGTCAGACTGGACGGCTGGGCGATCGAAAGCCGGCTCTATGCCGAAGATCCATACCGCAACTTCCTGCCTTCGATCGGCCGCCTGACACGCTACCGGCCTCCGGCCGAAGGCAGGACCGGCAACATTGTCGTCCGCAACGATACCGGCGTCTACGAGGGCGCCGAGATCTCGATGTATTACGACCCGATGATCGCCAAGCTCTGCACCTGGGCGCCGACGCGCAGCGAAGCGATCGAGGCCATGGGTCGGGCGCTCGACGGCTTCGTCGTCGACGGCATCGAGCACAATGTTCCCTTCCTGTCGGCGCTGATGAAACATCCGCGCTGGCGCGAGGGCCGGCTTTCCACTGGCTTCATTGCCGAGGAATATCCTGACGGTTTCGCGCCGATGAAGCCGGACCGGCAGGAGGAAGCCATGCTTTCCGCAATCGCGCTGTCTGCCTCGCTCATCGAAGCGAACCGCCGCGAACGTTTCGCCGATCGCCTGCGCGCCGCATCGGCCACACTGCGGGAGGATTGGGTGGTCAAAACAGGAGACAGCTACGTCGCTGTCAGATTGCTCGATGGCCTCGTCACTATTCCTTTCGATATGGAGATGGAGATCGAGGGCGAAAGCCGGAGCGTTGTCACCGATTGGAGACCGGGCGATCCGGTCTGGAGCGGCAGGGTCGGCGACCAGGATATTGCCGCGCAGATCCGCCCCGTCCTCAACGGCCTGCGCATCGACTGGCAGGGACTGTCGGTGATTGCCAAGGTCTTTTCGCCGCGCCATGCGGAACTCGACAGGCTGATGCCGGTGAAGCTGCCGCCGGATACCTCTAGGCTCCTGCTCTGCCCGATGCCCGGCCTGGTCGTGTCCATCGCGGTCGCCGAGGGTCAGGAGGTCAAGGCCGGTGAGACGCTTGCGATCGTCGAGGCGATGAAGATGGAAAACGTCTTGCGCGCCGAGCGCGATCTCGTCGTCTCGAAGATCAATGCCGCCGCCGGCGAAAGCCTGGCCGTCGACGCCGTCATCATGGAATTCGCTTGAGCCCTGCTCGCCAGCCATGTCAAGCTTGGCCGATGCAGGCAGTTGGGAACCGACAAATCAGCAGGAGATAGGAAGATGGACGTTCGCGCCGCCGTAGCCGTTCAGGCAGGCAAACCGCTGGAAGTGATGACCGTGCAGCTGGAGGGGCCGAAGGCCGGCGAGGTGCTGGTGGAGGTTAAAGCGACGGGCATCTGCCACACCGACGATTTCACCCTGTCGGGCGCCGATCCGGAAGGCCTGTTTCCTGCCATTCTCGGCCATGAGGGCGCCGGCATCGTCGTCGATGTCGGCCCGGGCGTGACCTCGGTCAAGAAGGGCGACCACGTCATTCCGCTTTATACGCCGGAATGCCGCGAGTGTTATTCCTGCACGTCGCGCAAGACCAATCTCTGCACCGCCATCCGCGCCACCCAAGGCCAGGGCGTGATGCCGGACGGCACCTCGCGCTTTTCGATCGGCAAGGACAAGATCCATCACTATATGGGCTGCTCGACCTTCGCCAATTACACGGTGCTGCCGGAGATCGCGCTCGCCAAGATCAACCCCGACGCGCCCTTCGACAAGGTCTGCTACATCGGCTGCGGCGTCACCACCGGCATCGGCGCCGTCATCAACACCGCCAAGGTCGAGGTCGGATCGACGGCGATCGTCTTCGGCCTCGGCGGCATCGGCCTGAATGTCTTGCAGGGCCTGCGCCTTGCCGGCGCCGACATGATCATCGGCGTAGATATCAATCCGGATCGCAAGGCCTGGGGGGAGAAGTTCGGCATGACGCATTTCGTCAATCCGAAGGAGGTCGGCGACGACATCGTTCCCTATCTGGTCAACATGACCAAGCGGGGCGGCGACCTGATCGGCGGCGCCGACTACACCTTCGACTGCACCGGCAATACCAAGGTGATGCGCCAGGCGCTGGAGGCCAGCCATCGCGGCTGGGGCAAATCGGTCATCATCGGCGTGGCCGGCGCCGGCCAGGAGATCTCGACGCGGCCGTTCCAGCTGGTCACCGGCCGCAACTGGATGGGCACCGCCTTCGGCGGCGCGCGCGGCCGCACCGACGTGCCGAAGATCGTCGACTGGTACATGCAGGGCAAGATCCAGATCGATCCGATGATCACCCACACCATGCCGCTCGAAGACATCAACAAGGGCTTCGACCTGATGCACAAGGGTGAAAGCATCCGCGGCGTGGTGGTGTATTGATGCCTGCAGCAAGCTACCGGGTCGATCTGAGGACTCTCGATGAGCTCCCCGCGCGGGAGCTCTACGACCTCCTGCGAATGCGGGTCAATGTCTTCGTCGTCGAGCAGAACTGTCCCTATCCGGAACTCGACGGCAAGGACATCGATGCCCTGCATCTCAGACTGCTGGAGGGCGGTGACCTCCTGGCGGCGGCGCGGATCCTCAAACCGCATGAGCCGCAGGACCCGTCCAAGATCGGCCGCGTCGTCGTCTCGCCTTCCCATCGCGGCAAACGTCTGGGCGACGCATTGATGCGTGAATCGATCACCGCCTGTGAGCGGCGTTATCCGGCAAATCCGATTGCCTTGTCAGCGCAGGCCCATCTGCGCCGCTTCTACGAATCCTTCGGCTTTGTCGGGACGTCGCAGGAATATCTGGAAGACGGCATTCCCCATATCGATATGGTCAGAGGGCCGGCCATTCAGCCGGCATGAGGACACCGCCATGATCTATGTCGACGCCGATGCCTGCCCGGTGAAGCCGGAGATCCTGAAGGTTGCCGAACGCCACGGCCTCGAAGTCACCTTCGTCGCCAATTCCGGCCTGCGCCCGTCCCGCGACCCGATGGTCCACAACGTCATCGTCTCCAATGCCTTCGATGCCGCCGATAACTGGATCGCCGAGCGCGCCGGCGCCGGCGACGTCGTCGTTACCGCCGACGTGCCGCTCGCCGTGCGCTGCGTCGCCGCCGGCGCCTTCGTCAGCGGTCCGACCGGGCGTGTCTTCGACGAGACTAATATCGGCATGGCGAGCGCCATGCGCGATCTCGGTGCGCATTTGCGCGAAACCGGGGAAAGCAAAGGTTACAACGCCGCCTTCAGCCCGAAAGACCGCTCGCGATTCCTCGAAACTTTCGATCGCCTCTGCCGCCGTGCCAAGAACCTTTCCGCCGAGGCCGGCGGCCAGTCATGACCTCTTTGGCGGCCGGCAAGAAACGGGTGGCATGGCAGCCATGCCGATTCCTACCTTGAAGACAGCCGTTCCCTCACTGATATAAGCACTATCGCAGACGACTGCGGCGTCCTGAGGATGCAACCGTCGCGGGGACGGCCTCGCTCTTGAACAAGGAGAGGCGTATGGCCTGGTTTCTGCTTTTTCTCGCTGGCCTTTTCGAATGTGGCTGGGCGATCGGCCTTAAATACACCGAGGGTTTCACGCGGCCGCTGCCGACGGCGCTGACCGTCATTTCCATGGTGGTGAGCGTCGTCCTGCTCGGCCTGGCGGTGAAGTACCTGCCGATCGGCACCGCTTATGCGGTGTGGACCGGCATCGGCACGGTCGGCACCGTGCTCCTGGGCATTTGGCTGCTCGGCGATGGGGCAAGTGTCTCCCGTCTTGCCTGTATTGCACTGATCGTCGCCGGCATCACCGGCCTCAAGCTCACCGCCTGATTCCGAAACGCTGCGGGGCGCCCGAAACGCCCCGCAAACAATGTTCATTTCAAGCCGTCTTCCGGTTATCGACGGCAAGGGCGCCGGGACCGGAGAAGAACAGGTAAAGGAAAACGAAGCAGAACAGGATTGCCGCGTCGCCCTGGTTGACGGCCGGGAAGAAGCTGTTGGGTGCATGCGCCATGAAATAGGCAACCGCCATTTCGCCCGCCAGCAGGAAGGCCACAGGCCGCGTCAGCAGGCCGACGAGAATGAGGATGCCGCCGACCAGTTCCAGAAGGGCCGCAAACAACATCAGCGGCGGCAGCGAACCTGACATTTGTGACGCCGGAAATCCGAAAAGCTTCATCGTGCCGTGCTCGATGAACAGCAGCGCGGTGATGATTCTGAGAGCGGCCAGCCCATAGGGGCGATAGGCGGAAAGACGCTCGAAAGTTGACATTAAACCTCTCCATTAAAGAAATTGCAGCCGAGCGTTAGCCCGTCCCCGGCCGCGATTGAACACACGGATCGCTGACGGCCGTTCACTTTTTCGACAGCAGGCAACGTGGCCAGATATCAGAGCGGGATGTTGTCGTGTTTTTTCCAAGGATTGGCGAGATCCTTGTTGCGCAGCATCTTCAGGCCGCGCGCCAGCCGCCGCCGGGTCGAATGCGGCATGATCACCTCGTCGATATAACCGCGCTCAGCGGCGACGAAGGGCGAGAGGAACCTGTCCTCGTACATTTTCGTGTGGGCGGCGATCTTCTCCGGATCGGCAATATCCTTGCGGAAGATGATCTCGACCGCGCCCTTGGCGCCCATCACGGCGATCTGCGCCGTCGGCCAGGCATAATTCAAATCACCACGCAGATGTTTCGACGCCATCACGTCGTAGGCGCCGCCAAAGGCCTTGCGGGTGATCACGGTGAGCTTCGGCACCGTCGCCTCGGCATAGGCGAAGAGCAGCTTGGCGCCGTGCTTGATCAGGCCCCCATATTCCTGCGCCGTGCCCGGCAGAAAGCCCGGCACGTCGACGAAAGTGACGATCGGAATGTTGAAGCAGTCGCAGAAGCGCACGAAGCGCGCCGCCTTGCGCGAGGCGTCGCTGTCGAGCACGCCGGCCAGCACCATCGGCTGGTTGGCGACGAAACCGACCGTGGAGCCCTCGACGCGGCCGAAGCCGCAGACGATGTTTTTGGCGAAGCTCTCCTGGATCTCGAAGAAATCCCCCTCGTCCGCCACCTTCCGGATCAGTTCCTTGATGTCGTAGGGCTTGTTGGCACTCGCCGGCACTAGAGTGTCAAGCGACGTATCGGTCTCGGTCACCGATTGATAACATTCGATCTCCGGCACCGGCGACGTGTTCGAAAGCGGCAGGAAATCGATCAGCCGGCGCACCTGCAACAGCGTATCGACATCATTCTCATAGGCGCCGTCGGCGATCGATGAGCGTGTCGTGTGCACCGTAGCGCCGCCAAGCTCCTCAGCTGTCACCGTCTCGTTGGTCACGGTCTTCACCACATCGGGACCGGTGACGAACATGTAGGAGGTGTCGCGCACCATGAAGATGAAATCGGTCATCGCAGGCGAATAGACGTCGCCGCCGGCGCAGGGGCCCATGATCACCGAGATCTGCGGAATGACGCCCGAGGCAAGCACATTGCGCTGGAAGACTTCGGCATAACCGCCAAGCGCGGCGACCCCTTCCTGGATGCGGGCGCCGCCGGCATCGTAGATGCCGACGATCGGCGCGCGGTTCTTCAGCGCCATGTCCTGCACCTTCATGATCTTCTCGGCATGCGCTTCCGAAAGCGAGCCACCGAAGACGGTGAAGTCCTTGGCGAAGACGAAGACCGTGCGGCCGTTGACCGTGCCCCACCCGCTGACGACGCCGTCGCCGGCGATACGGCTCTTATCCATGCCGAAATCGGTGGAGCGGTGCTCCACGAACATGTCGAACTCTTCGAAGGTGCCCTCGTCGAGGAAGAGGTCGATGCGCTCGCGCGCCGTCAGCTTGCCGCGCTTGTGCTGAGCAATTATCCGCTCCTTGCCACCGCCGAGACGCGCGATGCCGCGGCGGCGTTCCAGTTCTTCGAGAATTTCCTTCATGCGATCTCCCCTCGCCGCTCTCGCGGTCGATATGCGCTAGCGGCTGCGTCCGCTGAGCGAGAAAACCGAGCGGATCCGTGCAGCGACGTCCTCGGCGATGATGTCGTCGGCAAGTTTCGGGTCGGCGGCCATACTGGTTACGTCGAAGGCGCTGACGGCAATCACCGAGCCATCGTCGACCGAAGCCGCGTCAACCCTGATTTTGGCGACGTTGCGGTCCTTTTGGAAACCGAGTCCCTTCTCAATCGAAACCACGCGAATTGTCAGCACCACCCGCGGCAGCACGGTGTCGCGCAGCGTTGCATTGATGGCGGCATTGACGCGGTCGTTGATCCCGGCAAGCAGCTCGGCGGGGATGTTCGGGCCGGAGAGAACGACAGCGCTGCGCACATCATAGAGCGGTGCCTTCGGCTTGTTGGCCGAGAGGCTGCCGCAGGCCGTCAGCGCAATACAGACGAGCACGGTCCGGCAAAAACTCGACCTCAGCCAATCCATCGCAAAATCTCGCACCACCCCGTTGGAGTCGCAGATTTCGCCATAATGTCTGGGAAGGCAATATGTTTCAGGTGCTTAGGGCGAAAAAAACATCCGCTGCCGCCTTGAACTCGGCGAAGCGCTTGGCTCTTCGCTCCTCGGCTTCCTCGTCCCGCCCCCAATGCTCGATCGTCCAGTCTTCGTCGAGATGGGCAAGCGACCACGCCTCCTCCGCCGTCAGCCGGCCCTCGGCAAACGCGAGCGCCAGGATCGCCGAGCCGGTCAGCGTCGTGACCGTATGGAGGGCAGCGAGCGCCATGGGACTCTGATGCCGCGCCAGTGTCACGGCGAAGGCCGCGGTCGCCTCTCGCGGCTGTTCGTGAGGCATCACCCCTTCGACGAGGATGAAACGGGCGCCGAGATCGTGGGCCGCCCAGTCGATTACCGGGTCCCAACGCTCCCTCTGGCGCTCGACCAACAGCTCCGGCGTGTCGGCGCGGTAGCAGATGAGGTCGCTCGAGGAAAAGCGGAGAATGTCTTCGAAGATGGCCTGCGTATTGGTCGCCACGCCATCGAGCGCGGTGTTGACCAGCCGGGTCACCGGCATGGTGACCGGATCGATTTCCTCGCCCTGCCCACGCCATTCGGCGGCGACAAGCTGTGCGAGCGCCTCTGTGGGAACGGCAAGAACCTGCCGTGCCGGCGTGCGCACCGACTTGCCGTCGAGCGTGATCGCGAAGCTGCCCTCGTGATCGGCGACCGCCACGTCGGTATAGAAACGCTTCGGCAGCGGCTTCTTCATCTGGATCTGCGCCCGACGGATGGGATCGGGATGGCTCAGACCCTCGGAAAGATCGTTCAGCAGATCGCGCATGGGCTCACCTCAAGAAAAATGGCGCAATATCTCGTTCGGATGATAGGCGATCGCATCGGCGCCGTTGGCGATCAGTTCATCCACGCTGGCATAGCCCCAGGCAACACCGATCGCTTTTGCGCCGGCAGCCTTTGCCATTTGCATATCGTAAACCGCATCGCCAATGACAATGGTATCGGCGGCATTCATCCCGGTTTCGTCGCAACATTCCGTCACCATGGCCGGATGCGGCTTGGAGGGGCAGTCGTCGGCGGTGCGCGCAACGACGAAATGCCTGTCGAAGCCGTGCGTGTCCATTACGAGCTTCAAACCGCGGCGGGATTTACCCGTCACCGCCCCGATCAGCAGATCCTCGCGGCCGCTGATCGCATCGATCATCTCGCGGATTCCGGCAAACAGCGGCTCCCGGTACTCGAGATCCTGACGCACGATGGTAAACAGCGATTTGTAATGCGCCGTCATCTCGACGTCTTCCTGCTCGACGTGCGGCTTGCCCTGCATGCGGGCTATGGCGATATCCAGCGACAGGCCGATAATGGCCTTGGTGTCCTCAAATCGCGGCTCAGCCTTGCCGAACTTCTCGAAGGTGCGCCGCATGGTTTCATGGATAAGCCCGGCACTGTCGACCAAGGTGCCGTCGCAATCAAAAAGCGCAAGTTTCATTCTTGGTCGTCCAGGATGGGAGCCGAATTTTCATCGAAGCCGAGCAGGTTCCAGCTCTGCACCATATGCGGCGGCAGAGGCGCGGTGACGCGCAGGCGCCCCCCTGAGGGATGCGGGATATCGATATGGCGGGCGTGCAGGTGCAGCCGCTTCTGGATACCGCCGGGAAAATCCCAGTTCGGATCGTCGTCGAAATATTTGGGATCGCCGATGATGGGATGGCCGATATGCAAGGCATGGACACGCAGCTGGTGCGTGCGCCCTGTATAGGGCTCCATCTCCAGCCAGGCGAGACGTTGCGCCGCCGTCTCGACGATGCGGTAGTAGGACACTGCATGATCGGCGCCGTCTTCGCCATGCTTGGCGATGCGCATGCGGTCGCCGTCGGCGGTCGGCTCCTTGACGAGCCAGGTCGAAATCTTGTCCTCACGCTTGCGCGGCACCCCTTTCACGAGAGACCAGTAGGTCTTCTTCGTATCACGCTCCCGGAAGGCGGCGGTCAGCTTCTGTGCCGCACCCCGGGTGCGGGCGATGACGAGCACGCCTGACGTGTCGCGGTCGAGGCGGTGGACGAGCCGCGGCTTCTCTCCCTTCGGGCTGGTCCAGGCCTCGAGCATCTGGTCGATATGCCTGGCGACGCCGGAGCCACCCTGCACGGCAAGGCCGGCCGGCTTGTTGAGCACGATCACCTTGTCATCCTCGTGCAGCACCATGCGTGACAGGAGGTCGAAATCCGTGGAATGTTTGAGATCCTTGCCGGCGATCGGCCCGGTTTTCAGCTTGGCGTCGACATCGAGCGGCGGCACGCGTACCGTCTGGCCGGGCTGCACGCGTGCATCCGATTTCACCCGTCCGCCGTCGACGCGTATCTGGCCGGAGCGCAGCAGCTTCTGCAGCGGCCCGAAGCCCAGCCCGGGAAAATGCACCTTGAACCAGCGATCGAGCCGCATGCCCGCCTCGTCGGCTTCAACCTTGATATGTTCTATGCCAGCCATGAATAGTCTTTCGGAAATTGCAGCGCGGGCCAAGCCGGCGTTCTTGCCGCAGCCTTAGAGCATTTTCATGCAAAACGGAAACCGGAATCAGACCAAAGCGCGCATGATGGCGAGGCCAGCGAACACGGCCGCCATCGAAAGGCCGACGCTGGCTGCTATGTAGAGGCCGCCGGCGACAGCCTCGCCGCGCTCGAAGAGCGAGATGGCATCGAGCGAGAAAGCCGAGAAGGTGGTGAAGCCGCCCAGAAAGCCGGTGATCAGCAGCAGGCGCAGTTCCATCGATGCGTTGAACTTCCGCGCGACCAGTTCGGCGAAGACACCGATGACGAAGCAGCCGACGACATTGACGGCAAGAGTGCCCCAGGGAAAAGCCGGCCCCATGAGCCTTAGCGCCCATTGGCCGACATAATATCTGAGGACGGAACCGATTGCGCCGCCCAGCGCGACAAGGAGAGCCTGAATCATAAGCCGGATTTACCTCAGTTCGGCGACGACTCCAATGGAACCGCGCGAATTCTTGCCACTCGGTAAAATGCCAATGATTTTGTTACGATAGCACCAAGACCATGCGGATATCGTGACGGCATGACGCAGCTCCTGTCCATATCGGCCAACACCGCCGCCATTGCCTTCGAATCGCTGAGGATCCCCCAGCGCGTCGCTACGAGCACGGCGGCGCGTGATGCAAAGCGCATCGCCGACCGGCAATTGAACGGCGGGGCGTCCGATCAGGCCGAGGAGCCCTCCAGCATCATCCAGTCGACGGAGGTGGCGCTCGACCTGATGGCAAAGGGCAACCAGCAACCACAGACAGGCCTGCGGCAGGCGCTGCAATCCTACGAGGATGTCTAACAGACAAGCCGCTTCCAATAGAAAGCCCGCGGCTGTAATCGCAACCGCAGGCTCTCTGTCTGAATCGGCCGGCCCTACTTGCCCTGGACCGACAGCACCTGCAGCACCAGATCGACCTTGCCGGCTTTCTCGAAGCTCAGCGTCACCGGCACCGCGTCACCCTGTTTAAATGGCGTCTTCACCTTCTGAAACATCAAATGCAGGCCGCCGGGCTCGAGCTTGACCGTTTCGCCCGCGGCAATGGCGATGCCATCCTTCAGCTGGCGCATCCGCATGACATTGTCCTTGGTAGCCATCTCGTGGATCTGAACCTCGCCCGCCGCGGGCG
This sequence comes from Rhizobium sp. Nf11,1, assembly GCF_050587665.1. Lineage (NCBI taxonomy): Bacteria > Pseudomonadati > Pseudomonadota > Alphaproteobacteria > Hyphomicrobiales > Rhizobiaceae > Rhizobium > Rhizobium sp. Nf11,1. The sequence goes on from NZ_JBOBHU010000012.1 coordinate 123,240, forward strand.
AGCTGATGGAGAGCAGGCGATCATCCGTTTTGCCGTTGTTCTTCACCGTGAAAAAGCCGCCGCCGACCGGCTGGCCGGGCAGCATCGCTTTGGCGAAGGCGCCGGAGATTTCGAGGTCGCCGGCCTTGACTGTGTCGCCGGCTGCCATTGCTGCCGACATGTCCATGCCGGGCATGGGGGACATTCCGGACATGTTCATCCCGGCCATATCGTCATGGTCGTGGCCATGATCATCACCGGCAACGATTTTCAGCAGCGGCGCCGGGCTTTTCAGCGCGTGCGGATCGCCGCCTTCTCCGGCCACCTGATCCCAGGCCGTGACCTTATCGCCGCACAGCTGCGTCACCGGAAAGGCAAGCGAGCTGCCGGCTTCGACGCCCGACACCTTGCCCTGGATGACGAAGGTATCGTAGAAATCATCGGAAAGATTGCCGTTCTTCCAGCGGATCTCGATGGCGCCCGCCTTCACCTTGTCGCCGTGATTGTCGTAGCTCTTCTGGTAATCGCCCTTGATCACCTCGAGTTCCCAGCCGGCCTTCGGCTGCGGCTTGGCGAAGACGAAGCCTTCCGGCAGTTTGACCCGCACTTCCGTAGTCGCCTTGCCATCGCAGCCGTGCGGCACCTGCAGCGTCGCAAGAATGGTGCTGTCGAGCTTCGCCTCCTTGTCGAGGAAGGTGACATGCGCCTCGGCGCCTGCGAAGGCGGTTGCGGAAAGAAGCGCGGCAAGCGCTAAAGTCTTGATTGTTTTCATCGGATATCTCCTCGCCGGCCGCGGCCCTCTTCGGGCGAACCGGCATTTTGCGTCATAGGTTGCGGAGGCAGATCAGATGAGGGTGGGAGGTCCACGCGAATTCGGTCGGCTGACGGTACTGACGGTGACAACGGCTGCAGTCTCGATTGGCGGATTGACGAGCGAGGCGAGCTTGCGCTCGAGCCACCAACCCGCATCCGGCGTCGGCAGGATCACCGATGCAGACAGCCGGCAGGCTTCGCAATTCGGCTTGAAGCCGACAGTCTTGCCTTCGGCCTCCTTCACGGTGACGCAGAGCGAGGCAAGGCTGCCGTCGGGCAGCACGTAGGCCGCGGCATCATAACCATCGGAGGCGACAGCCTGCGGCGCTTGATGGGCGAATCCGAGCAAAAGCAGGCCCAAGGCGCAAAGCATGCGCAGGAAGAGCGTCGCTTTCAGTCCTGTCTGCCGCATGAGATCCCCTTCAACAGCATGTCGCGATAGCCGTTTTCCCAGCCGAATGCAAAAGCAGATTTGCCGCAGATCGCGCCCTTCCCTGACTTTGGCGACAAAAATTTGTCAGGTCACGACATTTGGCCTTGCCAAGCGCTGCGCCCGCCGGATAATTGCGGCCAACCCTGTTGGGAGAATCCGGTGCTTCTGCCACCGGTGCCGAAGGAGCAACCGCCCCGGAAACTCTCAGGCCAAAGGACCAGCAAGGGGGCAGACGGAACTCTGGAGAGAAGCGTTTTCGAAACGCTCGCCGAAGGGATAACAATCTCAGGCAAAGGGACAGAGGGGGCTCAGGAGAGAAGCGCGCAGCCGCGCCTTCAGATTTGAGCCCGCGCCTTAATAAGAGGCGCAAACCCCGGAGGCGTCGTTTGGACGATACTGCTGCCCTCAAGAAAACCCCGCTGCATGCCCTGCATCTTTCGCTCGGCGCCCGCATGGTGCCGTTTGCTGGTTACGACATGCCAGTGCAATATCCGGCGGGCGTTATGAAGGAACATCTTCATACCCGCGCCGAGGCTGGCCTCTTCGACGTCTCCCACATGGGCCAGGTCATCGTGAAGGCTAAGTCGGGCAGCTATGAGGATGCGGCGCTGGCGCTCGAAAGCCTGGTGCCGGTCGATATTCTCGGGCTCCCGGCCGGCCGCCAGCGCTACGGCTTCTTTACCGACGACACCGGCGGCATCCTCGACGATCTGATGATCACCCATGTCGACGACCACCTTTTCGTCGTCGTCAACGCCGCCTGCAAGGAGGCCGATCTCGCCCATCTGCAGACCCACATCGGCGACCAGTGCGACATCACGCTTCTGAACCGCGCCCTGATCGCGCTGCAGGGACCGCGCGCGGTCGAGGTTCTCGCCGAGCTCTGGGCCGACGTCGCGGCGATGAAGTTCATGGATGTGCGCCACTGCCGGCTGCACGACGTTTCCTGCCTGGTTTCGCGCTCCGGCTATAGTGGCGAGGACGGCTTCGAAATCTCCGTCCCGGCCGACAAGGCCGAAGATGTCGCTATGCGGTTGCTCGAACATCCGGACGTCCAGGCGATCGGCCTCGGCGCCCGTGACTCGCTGCGTCTGGAAGCCGGCCTTTGCCTTTATGGCAACGATATCGATACCACCACCTCGCCGGTCGAGGCAGCGCTCGAATGGGCTATGCAGAAGGCGCGACGCACGGGCGGGGCCCGAGCCGGCGGCTTTCCGGGCTCCGGCCGCATCCTCTCCGAACTCGAAAACGGCGCCGCCCGCCGTCGTGTCGGCCTGAAGCCGGAAGGCAAGGCGCCGGTGCGCGGCCATGCCAAGCTCTACGCCGATGCCGAGGGAAAGGTCGAAATCGGTGAAGTCACGTCGGGCGGCTTCGGCCCCAGCGTCGAAGGTCCCGTCGCCATGGGCTACGTGCCCGTCTCCCATTCGACCGTAGGGACCCTTGTCTACGCCGAGGTGCGCGGCAAGTTCCTGCCGGTCACCGTCTCCGCCCTGCCCTTCGTCAAGCCGACCTACAAACGCTGAAACCCTGTTTCCCGAAAGGATATTTCCATGCTGAAATTTACCGCTGAACATGAATGGCTCGAACTTGACGGCGATGTCGCAACCGTCGGCATCACCACCTATGCCGTCGAACAGTTGGGCGATCTTGTCTTCGTCGAACTGCCTGAAGTGGGCAAGAGCTTCGCCAAGAACGACGACGCCGCAACCGTTGAATCCGTCAAGGCGGCCTCCGAGGTCTATTGTCCGCTCGATGGCGAGATCACCGCGGTCAACGAGGCGATCGTCGCCGACCCCTCGCTCATCAACTCCGACCCTCAAGGCGCCGGCTGGTTCTTCAAGCTGAAGCTCAAGAACCCCGCCGATGCCGATGGTCTGCTCGATGAGGCCGCCTACAAGGAGCTCACCGCGTAATGACGACGCCGACCGAATTCCAGTTCACCGATTATCAGCCCTACGATTTCGCCAATCGCCGTCACATCGGCCCCTCGCCGACCGAGATGACCGAGATGCTGAAGGTGATCGGCTATAACAGCCTCGACGGCCTGATCGACGCGACGCTGCCGCCCGCCATCCGTCAGAAGGCGCCGCTCGTCTGGGGCGCGCCGATGACCGAGCGCGAAGCGCTCGACAAACTGCGCGAGACGGCAAACAAGAACAAGGTGCTGGTCTCGTTGATCGGCCAGGGCTATTACGGCACGATCACGCCGCCGGTCATTCAGCGCAACATTCTGGAAAACCCCGCCTGGTACACGGCCTATACGCCCTATCAGCCTGAGATCAGCCAAGGCCGTCTCGAAGCGCTGCTCAACTATCAGACGATGATCTGCGACTTGACCGGCCTCGACGTCGCCAACGCCTCGCTGCTTGACGAGGCGACCGCCGCCGCCGAAGGTATGGCGATGGCCGAGCGCGTTTCGAAGTCGAAGGCGAAAGCCTTCTTCGTCGATGCCGATTGCCATCCGCAGACCATCGCCCTCATTCGCACCCGTGCCGAGCCGCTTGGCTGGCAGGTCATCGTCGGCAATCCCTTCACCGATCTCGATCCCGTCGACGTCTTTGGCGCGAGCTTCCAATATCCCGGCACGCACGGTCACCTGCATGACTTCACCGGCCTGATTGCGCGCCTGCACCAGGCTGGCGCCATCGCAATCGTTGCCGCCGATATTCTCGCGCTGACGCTGCTGAAATCGCCGGGCGAGATGGGCGCCGATATCGCCGTCGGCTCTTCGCAGCGTTTTGGCGTTCCGGTCGGCTACGGCGGTCCGCACGCCGCCTATATGGCGGTCAAGGACGCCATCAAACGCTCCATGCCCGGCCGCCTCGTCGGCGTTTCCGTCGATGCTCGCGGCAACCGCGCCTATCGACTGTCGCTGCAGACCCGCGAACAGCACATCCGCCGGGAGAAAGCGACTTCCAACATCTGCACCGCCCAGGTGCTGCTTGCTGTCATGGCCTCGATGTATGCGGTCTTCCACGGCCCGAAGGGTATCAAGGCGATCGCCCAGCAGGTGCACCAGAAGGCCGTGCTGATGGCCAAGGGCCTGGAGAAGCTCGGCTACAAGGTCGAGCCCGAAAGCTTCTTCGATACGATCACTGTCGATGTCGGCCATATGCAGGGCCTGATCCTACGCGCTGCCGTCGCCGAAGGCGTCAATCTGCGCAAGGTCGGCGAAACGAAGATCGGCATGAGCCTCGACGAGCGCACGCGGCCCGCGACACTCGAAGCGGTATGGCGCGCCTTCGGCGGCAATTTCGCCGTCGCGGATTTCGAGCCTTCCTACCGCCTGCCGAAGGACCTCCTCAGGACCAGCGATTATCTCACCCACCCGATCTTCCACATGAACCGCGCTGAAAGCGAGATGACGCGGTACATCCGCCGGCTCTCCGACCGTGACCTCGCGCTCGACCGTGCGATGATCCCGCTGGGCTCCTGCACGATGAAGCTCAATGCGACGGCGGAAATGCTGCCGATCACCTGGCCGGAATTTTCAGATATCCATCCCTTCGTGCCATCGGACCAGGCGCTCGGCTATCGCGAGATGCTGGATGACCTCACGGGAAAGCTATGCGCCGTCACCGGCTACGACGCCTTCTCGATGCAGCCGAATTCCGGCGCGCAAGGCGAATATGCCGGCCTGCTGACGATCCGCAACTATCATATCGCCAATGGCGACGGTCATCGCGACGTCTGCCTGATTCCGACATCGGCACACGGCACCAACCCCGCTTCCGCCCAGATGGTCGGCATGAAGGTTGTCGTCGTCAAGGTCCGTGAGAACGGCGACATCGACATGGACGACTTCCGCGCCAAGGCTGAAGAGCACGCAGCAAACCTCTCCTGCTGCATGATCACCTATCCCTCGACGCACGGCGTGTTCGAGGAGACGGTCAAGGAAATCTGCGATCTCGTGCATCAGCATGGTGGCCAGGTCTATCTCGACGGCGCCAACATGAACGCCATGGTCGGCCTGTCCCGCCCCGGTGACATCGGCTCCGACGTGTCGCACCTCAACCTGCACAAGACCTTCTGCATCCCGCATGGCGGCGGCGGCCCCGGCATGGGCCCGATCGGCGTGAAGGCGCACCTGGCGCCCTACCTCCCAGGACATCCGGAAACCGATGGGCGGCCGGGTGCCGTATCGGCGGCGGCCTTCGGCTCGGCCTCGATCCTGCCGATCTCCTGGAGCTACTGCCTGATGATGGGCGGCGAAGGCCTGACCCAGGCGACCAAGGTGGCGATCCTCAACGCCAACTACATCGCCACCCGGCTGAAGGGCGCTTATGACGTGCTCTATAAGTCGAAGACCGGCCGCGTCGCGCATGAATGCATCATCGACACACGCCCGCTGGTCGATAGCGCCGGCGTGACCGTCGACGATGTCGCCAAGCGCCTGATCGACTGCGGCTTCCACGCACCGACCATGAGCTGGCCGGTTGCAGGCACGCTGATGATCGAGCCGACGGAAAGCGAGACCAAGGCCGAGCTCGACCGCTTCTGCGAGGCGATGCTGGCGATCCGCGAGGAAGCCCGCGCCATCGAGGAAGGACGCATGGACAAGGCCAACAACCCGCTGAAAAACGCGCCGCACACGGTCGAAGATCTCGTTGGCGAATGGGATCGCCCCTACAGCCGGGAGCAGGCCTGCTTCCCACCCGGCGCCTTCCGCGTCGACAAATACTGGTCCCCGGTCAACCGCGTCGACAATGTCTACGGCGACCGCAACCTCATCTGCACCTGCCCGCCGGTGGAGAGCTACGCCGAAGCGGCGGAATGACATGACTTGGTAAGCCCTTCCCGACGAATTCGGGAGGGGCTGCCGACACTTCGACCTTCCATGCACCGCTCGTGCCATCCCTGACGCAGGCCATTGCCAGGCACAGGGTTCAAATTTAACCTTTCTTAGCAAGTCTCTGTTAGCAATTCGAAATGGGCGGTTTCCACCTGTGATGGATGTTGCCGTCAACCTCTGTTTTGCGTGCGAGTTCTCATGCGTCCATCGGCTGTGCCAGCAATTCTCCTCGCCACCCTGATCCTGTCGGGATGCGCCGCAAGCTCCGGCGCCGAAGATGTGCTCACCCCTGTGCCGTCGGTGGAAACCACCAATGCCATCAGCAAGCCAAACGGCCCGATACCGGCTGCTGCTGTCGGTGACCCTGCGCCACAGGCAAGCCCGCCGCAGCAGGCGCTGAGCTGGACAGGGCCCGTTCCGGAGCCGCAAGCGCTTGCGCCAGCGGACAGGCCGGTCGGCATGCCGATGCCGACGGAAAGGCCTGTCGCGATGCTGATGCCCGATGCCCCGGATGTCGATCCTGACGCCGGCCCGAAATCCCCCAAACGCTCGCGAATCTATAGCCACCGCTTCCGCGATGCCAAACCGATCAACTTCGGCAGGACTTCGCCGAGAAAGCTTGCCGTGCATGGCGTCGACGTGTCGCGCTGGCAGGGCGAGATCGACTGGGAAACTTTGCGCCAGCAGGGGGCCAACTTCGTCTACATCAAAGCGACCGACGGCGGCGACCACCTCGATCCGATGTTCAAGAAGAACTGGCGCCGCGCAAAGGAAGCCGGCCTGAAACACGGCGCCTATCACTTCTTCTACTGGTGCCGGACAGCCGGCGAACAGGCCGACTGGTTCATCCGCAACGTTCCGAAGGAAGCCAACGCCCTCCCGCCCGTCATCGATGTCGAGTGGAACGGTGAGTCGAGCTGCAAGCGCCGCATCTCCCCGGCTCGGGTCCGGGAAAAGATGCAGGTCTTCATGGACAAGCTCGAGCGGCATTACGGCCAGCGCCCGATCATCTACACGGCGCCGGACTTCTATCGCGACAATCTGAAGGGCCAGATGCTCGATTATCCCTTCTGGCTGCGCTCGGTCGCCGCTCACCCGTCCAAGGTTTATCCCGGCAGGAAGTGGCTCTTCTGGCAATATTCCGGCTCGGGCCTTTCCGACGGCGTCGACGGCAAGATCGACCTCAATGTGTTCAACGGTAATGAAAGCGATTGGCACGACTGGATAGCGTCGCGGTAGCGAATGCCGTCTCCAGATCCCGTTCCGTGCCAATTCGAGGCAGATGCAGCGGCAGGACGTGCTCGTCTGCAGGTCTTTACTAACGCAACGGCTTCAGCATTCCCTAAGCCCTTGCTTGTATAACAATTTCATCCAGTCCTGGGGAAAACAGCGATGAGCATATCAGGTATTGCGAGCACGGCGCTTTCGGGAATGCGGGCACAGACGGCACGGGTCGGCGCGATTGCGAGCAACATCGCAAACAGCAGCACATCAGGTTTTGCCAAGCTGAGCACCAGCTTCACCTCGGTCGAACCAGGCGGCGTCCAGGCGAGCGTCAATCAGACGGATTCGGACATCGATCCCGCCACAGAACTGACCGATCTGATCGAAGCCGAGCAGAGCTACAAGGCAAACGCCGTGGTCTTCGAGACCGGCGCTGATATGTGGGAAATGCTGATGAGCATCAAGCGCGACTGAGCGCCCGTATTTCACCGGGTGCTAGCCGGCTGAGAAGTCTCGCCGGCCTGAACGGCTTAGGAATGCGCAGGTTCGCTCTGGCGTTGTGCGGCAAGCGCCGCGAGATCGGCAGGTTTCAGCTCGACGGATTCGCCGCAGCCGCAGGCCGATGTCTGGTTAGGGTTGGTGAAGGTGAAGCCGGAGCGCAGCGTCGTTTGCTCGAAGCCCATTTCGGTGCCGAGCAGGTACAGCACGGCTGAGGGTTCGACCCAGACCTTGGCGCCGTCCCGCTCGATCAGGTCATCCTTGGCGTTCGGCTCGGTCACCAGGTCGATGGTGTACTCCATCCCGGCGCAGCCGCCCTTCTTGATGCCGACACGCACGCCCTTGGCTTCCGGTCCGGAATTTTCGACGATCGCCTTGACGCGGGCGGCAGCCCCTTCCGTCATGCTCATCACTGCAAAGCCCATCGGCTTTTTCTCCTTCCACAACCGGGGTCAAGATCCGGTGCTTCGTGAATCAAATGTAGTCGCCCGAGGTAAACGGATCAATACCGCGCGCGGTACTGCTACTAGCGCAGCTCAGTACCAGCCGACGGCGACCTGCGCCTCCTCGGACATCCGGTCCGGCGTCCACGGCGGATCAAAGGTCATTTCGACCTCCACGCCCGACACGCCTTCGACGGCGCCGACGGCATTCTCCACCCACCCCGGCATCTCGCCGGCAACCGGGCAGCCGGGCGCGGTCAGGGTCATCATGATCTTCACCATCCGGTCGTCCTCGATGTCGATCTTGTAGACCAGACCGAGTTCGAAGATGTCGGCGGGGATTTCGGGGTCATAGACGGTCTTCAGCGCGGCAATGACGTCATCGCTGAGCCGCGCCAGTTCATCGGCCGGGATGCTGGAATGCACGATGCCTTCGCGCACATCGATCTTCTGTTCGCTTTCGTCCAGGCTCATCACGGACACTCCTCAGGCAAAGAACTTGCGCGCATAGTCAAGCGCATCGGCCAGGGCATCGACCTCGGCGCGGGTATTGTACATGCCGAACGATGCACGGCATGTGGAGGTGACGCCGAAGCGTTTCAAGAGCGGCATGGCACAATGGGTGCCGGCCCGCACGGCAATGCCCTGCCGGTCGATTACCATCGAGACGTCATGGGCGTGAATGCCTGCCAGTTCGAAGGAAAAAATGCTCCCCTTGCCGGGTGCTGTCCCGAACATCCGCAGCGAATTGACCGACCGGAGGCGCTCGGTCGCGTAAGCTGCGAGATCGGCCTCATGCCGGGCGATTGCCTCGCGGCCGACCTTCTCCATATAGTCGAGGGCGTAACCGAGCCCGATCGCCTGCACGATCGGCGGCGTGCCGGCTTCGAAGCGATGTGGCGGATCGTTGTAGGTGACCGAGTCCTCGGCGACTTCGAAGATCATCTCGCCGCCGCCCTGGAAGGGCCGCATCTGCGAGAGCCGCTCCTTCTTGCCGTAGAGAATGCCGATTCCCGACGGGCCGTAGAGCTTGTGGCCTGTCATGACATACCAGTCGCAGTCGATATCCTGCACGTCGACCGGCAGGTGCACGGCGCCCTGGCTGCCGTCGATCAGCACCGGGATGCCGCGTTCATGGGCAATGCGGCAGACTTCCTTGACCGGAACAATCGTGCCGAGCGCATTCGACATATGGGTGATGGCGACAAGCTTGGTACGCTCCGTCAGGCTCTTCTCAAAATCCTCGATATAGAAGGCGCCTTCCTCATCGACCGGCACCCAGACCAGCTTGGCGCCCTGGCGCTCGCGGATGAAGTGCCAGGGCACGATATTGGAATGGTGCTCCATGATCGTCAGGACGATCTCGTCGCCTTCGCCGATCTTAGGCATGCCCCAGCCATAGGCGACAGTATTGATCGCTTCGGTCGAATTCTTGGTGAAGACGATGTCGTTGACATCAGGCGCGTTGAGGAAGTGGCGGACCTTCTCGCGCGCTCCCTCATAAGCATCCGTCGCGGCATTGGAGAGGTAATGCAGCCCGCGATGCACATTCGCATATTCATGGGCGTAAGCATGCGAGATGGCGTCGATCACCGCCTGCGGCTTCTGCGCCGACGCGCCGTTGTCGAGATAGACCAGCGGCTTGCCGTGCACCTTCTCCGCCAGGATCGGAAAATCCCGGCGGATGGCTTCGACGTCGTACTCAGTGGCCGGAACTATCTTGTCCATGGCATTTATCCGATCAGGCGTGCTTTTCGAGCCAGGCCGAGATCACGCCTTCCAGCGCTTCGACCAGGGCCTCGTCTTCCAGTTCCTCGACAATCTCGGCGACGAAAGCATTGACGAGCATCGCCCGCGCCTTGTTTTCCGGAATGCCGCGCGCCATCAGGTAATAGAGATGATTGGCGTCGATATCGGTCACCGTCGCCCCATGGCCGCACTGCACGTCGTCGGCGAAGATCTCGAGCTCCGGCTTCACCGAGAATTCGGCGTCGTCGGACATCAAGAGCGTGTTGCAGGCCATCTTGGCGTCGGTCTTCTGGGCGTCAGGCGCAACCCGGATCATGCCCTGGAAGACGCCCTTTGCGCGGTCGAAGACGACGTTGCGGATCACTTCGGTCGAACCGGTATGCGGCACATCGTGGCCGAGCACCATTGTCACATCGGTATGGCTCTCGGCCCCGAGCAGATTGATGCCGCGCAGCGTCAGATCGGCGCCTTCGCCCGTCACCTTGATATTCAGTTCCTGGCGCACCAGCTTGCCGCCGGCGTTGATGACGAACAGGCGAAGCTTGGCGTTAGCGCCGAGATCGACGCGGATCTGACCAAGATGCGTGTCGTCGGCGCCCTGCTGTTGCAGGATGATCCAGGTCAACTCCGTGCCCTCGCCAACCGCGATGTCACTGACGTGGGACACGAAGGCCGCATCGCCCGTCACCGCACGGTGACGCTCGATGACCGTTCCCTTGACGCCGGCGCCGAAGGAAACCGGGAGACGCGTATGCGTCTGCCCGCCGGCATGGATGAACTGGATTTCCAGCGGATTTTCAAGCTCGGTTTCATCGGGCACATCGACGACATAGCCGTCGCGCACGAAGCTGCCGTTGATCCGGCCGACCGCATCGTCGCTGCCCAATGCATCGAGCCTTTCGACAGCCGAACCGTCGATCAGCCGTTCGGAATAGGCCGAAAGCCCAAGACCATCGATGGTAGCCTTCTGATTGGCATGGCCTTGGATGACCGCCAGCACCGAGGAACCGGCAACGATCGGCTCGAGTGCGTTGGAGCCGGCATCACCCACTTGCGCCGGTACAGCGCGCAGCAGATTCTTGAGGTCGGTATAGTGCCAGGCTTCGATTCGGCGCGTCGGCAAGCCGGCTTTCTTGAGATCGTCGAGAAGCCGGTCACGCAGCGCCGTCACTGCACCATTGCCGGGCAGGTCACCAATCTGATGGTTGAAGGCCTCGATCAGCGCCGTTTCGGCCGCGGTGAGACGGCTCGTCGTCTGCATGTTCATGGACGTTGTCCTTTCCACCCGAACTCAGGCCGCTGCTGCGCCGATGATGTCGGCGTAACCATTGGCTTCCAGCTCATGCGCCAAGGTCTTGTCGCCGGACTTGACCACCTGGCCCTTGTAAAGGACGTGGACGGTGTCAGGCACGATATAGTCGAGCAGGCGCTGGTAGTGGGTGATGACGACGACGGCGCGGTCGGGCGAACGCAGCGCGTTGACGCCGTCGGCAACGATCTTCAGCGCGTCGATGTCGAGGCCGGAATCGGTTTCGTCGAGCACGCAGAGCTTCGGCTCCAGCAGCGCCATCTGCAGAATTTCGGCCCTCTTCTTCTCGCCGCCGGAGAAACCGACATTGAGCGGCCGCTTCAGCATCTCGGTATTGATCTGCAGCTTGGCCGCTGCTTCCTTGACACGGCGCATGAAATCCGGCGTCGTCAACTCGTCCTCGCCACGCGCTTTGCGCTGTTCGTTCATCGCCACCTTCAGGAACTGCATGGTGGCGACACCGGGGATTTCGACCGGATACTGGAAGGCGAGGAAGATGCCCTTGGCGGCGCGTTCGGACGGATCGAGCTCGAGAATGCTCTCGCCGTTATATAGGATGTCGCCCTCGGTCACCTCATAGTCTTCGCGGCCCGACAGCACGTAGGAGAGTGTCGACTTGCCGGAGCCGTTCGGCCCCATGATCGCCGCCACTTCGCCGGCCTTCACCGTGAGGTTCAGGCCACGGATGATCTCGGTGCCATCTTCGGCGATACGAGCGTGAAGGTTCTTGATTTCAAGCATCTTTGGTTCCTGCGTTCCTCCGCGTAGCTCGTCTGAGCCTCGCGCAATTTCTAAGGGCATCGAAATGTTGTGCTTGGCGCTATCGCCAAGAATGGATCAGACGGAAAACCGCGACTGTTATGAACCGAAGCCATTCGATCCACGCGGGTAGAGCCAAGAGGACCTCTCCTGGTTTCTCCACCCGCTGTCGGAGAAACACATAAGGCTGCTCCGACGGCGTCTCCGTCTCGTATTTCCTCTCGCGGGAACGAATTTTCGCCAGTATCTCCCCGCGCATATTCTCCAGACGTCCAAAAATGCGCTTTTTGTCCGCCTCATTCATGTCAGCCGACGCTGCCTTCCAGCGAGATGCTGATCAGCTTCTGCGCCTCGACCGCGAATTCCATCGGCAGTTCCTGCAGGACTTCCTTGACGAAGCCGTTGACGATCAGCGCGATCGCCGCCTCGGTGGGGATGCCGCGCTGCAGGCAGTAGAACAGCTGGTCCTCGGAAATCTTCGAGGTCGTCGCTTCGTGCTCGAACTGCGCCGTCGAGTTTTTCGCCTCGATATAAGGCACGGTATGGGCGCCGCACTTGTCCCCGATCAGCAGCGAATCGCACTGGGTGAAGTTACGCGCATTCGACGCCTTGCGGTGAGCCGAGACCTGGCCGCGATAGGTGTTGTTGGACACACCGGCGGCGATGCCCTTGGAGACGATGCGGCTCGACGTGTTCTTGCCGAGATGGATCATCTTGGTGCCGCTGTCGATCTGCTGATGGCCGTTCGAAACGGCGATCGAGTAGAATTCGCCGCGGCTGTCGTCGCCGCGCAGGATGCAGGACGGATATTTCCAGGTGATCGCCGAGCCGGTTTCGACCTGCGTCCAGGAAATTTTCGAGCGGTGACCACGGCAATCGCCGCGCTTGGTGACGAAGTTGTAGATGCCGCCCTTGCCTTCCTTGTCGCCCGGATACCAGTTCTGGACGGTGGAATATTTGATCTCGGCATCGTCGAGCGCAACCAGTTCGACCACGGCCGCATGCAGCTGGTTTTCATCGCGCTGCGGCGCGGTGCAGCCTTCGAGATAGGAGACGTAGGCGCCCTCTTCGGCGATGATCAGCGTGCGCTCGAACTGGCCGGTGCCCTTCTCATTGATGCGGAAATAGGTGGAAAGCTCCATCGGGCAACGAACGCCCTTCGGCACGAAGACGAAGGAGCCGTCGGTGAAAACAGCCGAATTCAGCGTCGCATAATAATTGTCCGAGGTCGGCACGACCGAGCCGAGATATTTGCGAACGAGTTCGGGATGCTCGCGAATGGCTTCGGAGATCGACATGAAGATCACGCCGGCCTTCTTCAGCTCCGCCTTGAAGGTGGTGACGACCGAGACGCTGTCGAAAACAGCGTCGACGGCGATCTTCGGCTTCTCGACGCCGGCCAGGATCTCCTGTTCGCGCAGCGGAATGCCGAGCTTTTCATAGACCTTGAGCAGCTCCGGATCGACCTCGTCGAGCGACTTCGGACCCGGCGCGCTCTTCGGCGCGGCGTAATAATGGATGTCGTTGAAATCGATCTTCGGATAGTTGACGCGCGCCCAGGTCGGCTCTTCCAGCGTCAGCCAGCGCCGATAAGCCTCGAGACGCCATTCCAGCATCCACTCCGGCTCTTGCTTCTTGGCCGAAATGAAGCGGATGATATCCTCGGATAGGCCCTTCGGCGCCTTATCCATTTCGATGACGGTCTCGAAACCGTATTTGTACTGGTCCACATCGATCAGGCGGACCTGGTCGATCGTTTCCTGCACGGCAGCCATTTCATTCTCCAATCTCGCCGGATACAAGGTCCGGCAGCTTGTAGCATATGGGCAATCGTCTTTGCCCGTCATATGGGGCAACACCTTGCCCTGATGTAAGAGGCCAAAAGGGACTTTTCAGCCCGATTGGCAAGCGGAAATTTGCATTTCCGCAAGTTTATGAGGCGGTCAAGCCGCCTCGCCCGCCGACCTGCGCCGGCAAGCGATCTTCGTGAAGGCGGCAATCGCCCTATCGATATCCTCTTCAGTGGTCGAAAAGCCGAGCGAGATGCGCAGCGCACCGAGCTTGGCGTCGCGCCCCATCGCCGTCAGCACATGGCTTTCGCCGACCTTGCCGGATGAGCAAGCAGAGCCCGCCGAAAGGGCAACGCCTTCAAGATCGAAAGCGATCTGCCCAGTCTCCGCCTTCAGGCAAGGGAGCGTGAAGAAAATCGTGTTGGCGACCCTCGGACCACCGGCGCCGTGGATGATGACATCCGGCGCGGTAGCGTGCATGCCGGCTTCCAGCCTGTCGCGTAGCGCAGCAATCGCAGCGTTCCGTTCCTCAAGATCCTGAAGCACGGCTTCCGCCGCAGCTCCGAAGCCAATCAGCGCCAGCGAATTCTGCGTTCCCGAGCGGTGACCTTTCTCCTGCCCGCCGCCGCGGATCAGCGCCTTCGGCATCAGTGCCTCACCGCGCGCGATCAGTGCACCCGCCCCCTTCGGTCCACCGATCTTGTGAGAGGAGACGATGATGAAATCCGCGCCGATGCGTTCGATCTCGATCGGCAGACGACCGGCCGCCTGCACGGCGTCGATGACAAAGAGACCACCGTGCGCCCGCACAATCTTGGCCGCTTCTTCGACCGGCTGGACGATGCCCGTCTCGTTGTTGACGAACATAATCGCCACCATCGGAAGGCCCGTCGATTTGTCATGGGCGTCGAGCAATGCGGCCAGCGCTTGCAGATCGACGATACCGGCGTCCGTCACCTGGATCTCGGTCGTGCGGTCCTTCGGGAATCGGCCTCCCTCTCGTACAGCGAGGTGCTCGACGGCGGAAAAATAGAGGTGGCCGAGTTGAAGCGGCGTGCGACCCATACGAAAATCCGGCGTCAGCACCAGATTGGCGGCTTCCGTCGCGCCGCTGGTGAAGATCACGTTGCCCGGATCGGTGCCGGCAAGGGCGGCCACCTTGCGCCGTGCGCCTTCGATGGCGGCGCGGGCGGCACGCCCCTCCCCATGCACGCTGTTCGGATTGCCGAATATGTCGATGGCGCGCATGATCGCCTCGCGGGCTGCGGGGTGCAGCGGCGCTGTGGCGTTCCAGTCGAGATAAAGGCGTGGCGCCGCCATGATCTTCAGTCCTGCGCTTGACGAGCTTGCTTCAGCGGCCGCGGTGCATTTTTCTTGAAATTTCCGCCGGGCTTGCCGTATGACACGTTCCACGAAGCGTGGATCGCCATGCAAGTTTCGAATTGTTCTAAACTGCGTTTTAGAAAAGCTGACAACATTAGTCAAGTCATGTTGTCGTCCAACGCAGCGCGAACGCGAAATAAAACCCGGAGTACCAATGCCCGAAGTTATTTTCAACGGCCCAGCCGGCCGACTTGAAGGCCGCTACCAGCCCTCCAAGGAAAAAAGCGCGCCTATCGCCCTCATCCTGCATCCGCATCCGCAGTTCGGCGGCACGATGAACAATCAGATCGTCTACCAACTCTTCTACATGTTCCAGAAGCGCGGGTTCACGACGTTGCGCTTCAACTTCCGGGGCATCGGCCGCAGCCAGGGCGAATTCGATCATGGCGCCGGTGAACTCTCGGATGCCGCCTCCGCGCTTGACTGGGTGCAGAGCCTGCACCCCGATTCCAAGACCTGCTGGGTCGCCGGTTATTCCTTCGGCGCCTGGATCGGCATGCAGCTTCTGATGCGCCGGCCGGAGATCGAGGGCTTCATGTCCATCGCCCCGCAGCCGAATACTTACGACTTCTCCTTCCTGGCGCCCTGCCCCTCGTCCGGTCTGATCATCAACGGCGAGGCCGATAAGGTCGCGCCGGAAAAGGATGTCAACGGCCTGGTCGAAAAGCTGAAAACCCAGAAAGGAATCCTCATCACCCATCGCACCGTCGCAAACGCCAACCACTTCTTCAATGGTCAGGTGGAGACGCTGATGAGCGAATGCGAGGATTATCTCGACCGTCGCCTCAACGGCGAGCTCGTGCCCGAGCCGGCGGCCAAGCGGATCCGCTGACCGCATGGCGCCGGCGTCTGCCCACCGGCATCCTCACGCGCTGGGTTCTTCGCTTGTCATGGCGTTGCCAGCACGCCGCCGCTGACGGGAGCCGCAACTCCCGTCGTGCCGGGAAAGGTCAGCGGCAGCCCGTCCAGCGAGCGTACGGCAAGATAGGCCCAGGCCTCGGCCTCCATCGCATCGCCGTCGAAGCCCGCGGCCTCGGCGCTCAACACTTTCGATCCCTCGGCCATCGCCGAGAGTTCGGCCATCAAGGTGCCGTTCAGCCGTCCGCCGCCGCAGACGATATAGGCGGAGGGACGTTCGGGCAGGAACCCGGCGGATTTGACGATCGATGCGGCGGCGACATGCGCAAGCGTCCGAGCGCCGTCTTCGAGGCTCGCATCGCCAGGCCGAAGTGGTGCGAAATCGCCGCGATCGAGCGAACGGCGGACATTGCCGCGGAAGAATGGGCTGTCCAGATACCGCTCCGCCAGAGCCGGGACGATCTTGCCGCGCCTGCCGATCTGGCCGCCGGGATCATAGCTTTTGCCGGTCTGCATCTCTATCCATTGGTCGATCAGCGTATTGCCAGGGCCGCTGTCGAAGGCGGCAATCCGGCCGTCAGCGCCGACATAGGTGAGGTTAGAGATGCCGCCGATATTGACGAAGCACACCGCCTCTCCCGCCTGCTGGAATTTTCCCGCAAGGGCAGCGTGATAGACCGGCACCAGTGGCGCACCTTGCCCGCCATGCACCATGTCGTTGGCACGCATGTCGTAAACCACCGGCAGGCCCGTTCGGCGCGCCAGTTCCCGGCCGTCACCGATCTGGATCGTCAGTCCCTCGTCCGGCCGGTGAAGCACCGTCTGGCCATGGAAACCGACAACGTCGATGCCATTGGCCGTGAACCCGAAACGCTCGAGGAATGCCGTAACGGCAGTGGCATGCCGTAGGGTGAATTCGTCCTCTATTTCGCGAAGTTCCCCCGGCCGTTCGTTCCTGTCGCGAAGCGGCCGTGCCAGTTCCAGCGCCCGTTTGAGACGCGCACGAAACTCAGCATCATACGGCACGCCCAGGAACGGCCCGCGCTCGATGAAGCCGCGGCCGTCAGTTCTGATCAGCGCGACATCGATTCCGTCCATCGACGTGCCGCTCATCAGGCCGATCGCGGTTCTGACGACATCCATGAGGCTTGCCTCCCATGCGATTCCCGGATGCACTTTTGTAAAAACAGTGCTAAACGCGCCGCGACAGATCAACAACAACGAAGTTGCGCGAAGCCCGGTGGGCGCAGCGCAGGCACGAAGAGACGAAAACCATGTCCGAGTTCAAGTCCGATTTCCTCCGCACGCTGAAAGAGCGCGGCTTCATTCATCAGGTTTCCGATGAAAGCGGCCTCGACGACCTGTTCGCGAAGGAGGTCGTGACGGCCTATGTCGGCTACGACGCAACGGCGACGAGCCTGCATATCGGCAATTTGATCTCCGCCACCATGCTCTATTGGCTGCAGGAGACCGGCCACCGGCCGATCGCGCTGATGGGCGGCGGCACCTCGATGGTCGGCGACCCCTCCTTCCGTGACGAGCAGCGCAAGCTTCTGACGCCGGAGGCGATCTCCACCAACATCGAAGGTATCAAAAAGATCTTCTCGCGCATCCTGCGTTTCGGGGACGGCCCGACCGATGCCTTCATGGTCAACAATGCCGACTGGCTGATGAAGCTCAACTACGTCGAATTCCTGCGCGATGTCGGCCGGCATTTCTCGGTCAACCGCATGCTGTCCTTCGACAGCGTCAAGCTGCGCCTCGACCGCGAGCAGTCGCTCTCCTTCCTCGAATTCAACTACATGATCATGCAGGGCTACGACTTCGTCGAGCTCAGCCGCCGCTACGGCTGCCGTCTGCAGATGGGCGGTTCGGATCAGTGGGGCAACATCATCAACGGCGTCGATCTCGGTCACCGCATGGGGACACCGCAGCTCTACGCCCTGACGACGCCGCTTCTGACCACGAGCTCGGGCGCCAAGATGGGCAAGACTGCCTCCGGCGCCGTCTGGCTGAACGAGGACGTCTTCAGCCCCTATGATTTCTGGCAGTACTGGCGCAACACCGAGGATGCCGATGTCGGCCGCTTCCTGAAGATCTTCACCCGCCTGCCGCTCACCGAGATCGCCAGACTCGAGGCCCTCGGCGGCGCCGAAATCAACGAGGCGAAGAAGATTCTCGCCACGGAAGCGACCGCGATCGTCCACGGTCGCCAGGCGGCCGAAGCATCCGCCGAAACGGCGCGTACCACCTTCGAGGAAGGCCGTGTTGCCGAAAACCTGCCTTCGGTCGAGATCCCCGCCACCGAACTTGACGGCGGCATCGGCCTGCTCTCGCTGATGGTCCGCGCCGGCCTGGCCGGCTCCAACGGCGAGGCTCGTCGCCACGTCCAGGGCGGCGCGGTGCGCATCAATGATGAGGCTGTCAGCGACGAACGCCGCCTGATCGGCAGCGGCGAAATCACCGCCGACGGCGTCATCAAGCTCTCGCTCGGCAAGAAGAAGCACATCCTGATCCGCCGCGCGGCGTAGGTGGCTTCAAATTAGACGGATCTTGAAGCCGGCCCCCGCGCCGGCTTTTCCTTTGGCGCGGGATCAGTCGGCCCGCGATCGGTATTCCGCTTCGTCTTGTTTCGTCTCTCGAAGGAAAGGTCCGGGCGGATTGACCTCCGAAGCAGGTCGCACGCGCGACCACCAGCCGATCGAGAAAATCGGTGGCGTCATCTTTGCGTCGAGGGGAACCAGGAGGACATGCTCGAAGGGGATGCTCTTCAGCGCTTTCAGCCGTGCGCCCTTTTCTGCAGAATTCGAAGCCTCGCCAACTGTCACGGCCATCATGGTCGCCGATAGAAAAGAGACTGTCCGGGCGCACTGCATGGCATCCTCCGACATTGCGCGCCGGCCGCTGCCGCAGCTGGCGCCAACACTACATCAGAATTCTCTAAAATAATCAAAGTATCAATGACCAGCCTGTCGCTATAGCTGCGAATTATCCAACTGGCCGCGCCACGATATCGCCTTCCCGGAACCTTTTCCGCCCGACGGGATTTGCGACCAGATGCATTTGGAGCGCCGGCATGATCAACGACCTCTGGTATAAGAACGCCGTCATCTACTGCCTGTCCGTCGAGACCTTCATGGATGCGAACGGCGACGGCGTCGGTGATTTTCAGGGTCTGATGCGCCGTCTCGACTATCTCTCCGGACTCGGCGTGACGGCGATCTGGCTCATGCCGTTCCAAACTTCGCCCGGTCGCGACGACGGCTACGACGTTTCCGATTACTATAATGTAGACCCGCGCTATGGCTCGCTCGGCGACTTCGTCGAGTTCACCCATGGTGCCAAACAGCGGGGCATCCGGGTGTTGATCGATCTGGTGATCAATCACACCTCGAAGGATCATCCCTGGTTCGAAGACGCCAGAAGCGATCCACAGTCACGCTATCGCGACTGGTACGTCTGGTCAGACAAAAAGCCTGCAAACGCTGATCAGGGGATGGTCTTCCCGGGTGTCCAGAAGACGACCTGGACCTATGACGAAAAAGCCAGGGCCTATTATTTCCACCGCTTCTACGATCACCAGCCTGATCTCAACACCTCCAATCCTGAGGTGCAGGCGGAGATCCTCAAGATAATGGGCTTCTGGATTCAGCTCGGCGTCTCGGGCTTCCGAATGGACGCTGCCCCTTTCATCATTGCCACGAAGGGCGCCGAGGTCACCAAGCCGGTCGAGCAGTTTGACATGCTGAGAAAGTTTCGCGAATTCCTGCAATGGCGCCTGGGAGACTCCATCGTGCTGGCGGAAGCCAATATCCTGCCGAAGGACAATTTCGAATATTTCGGCGACGACGGCGACCGCATGCAGATGATGTTCAATTTCCAAGTCAATCAGACGCTGTTTTATGCGCTCGCGACCGCCGACACGCGGCCTCTGAAGAAGGCGATGGATGCCACCAAGCCGCGCCCGGCGACCGCACAATGGGGGCTGTTTCTTCGCAATCACGATGAACTTGATCTCGGTCGCCTGACGGATAAGCAGCGCGACGCAGTATTCGCCGCGTTTGGCCCCGAAAAGGGCATGCAGCTTTACGACAGGGGCATTCGCCGGCGCCTCGCGCCCATGCTCGGCGGCGACCGTCGCAGGATCGAGCTGGCCTACAGCCTGCTGTTCTCGCTGCCCGGAACGCCAGTCATCCGCTACGGCGATGAAATCGGCATGGGCGACGATTTGTGCCTGCCGGAGCGCAGCTGCGCGCGCACGCCGATGCAATGGTCGACGGAGCCGGAAGGCGGTTTCACCAAAAGCGCGAAGTCCGTTTCGCCTGTTATCAAGGACGGCCCCTACGGTTTCGAACATATCAATGTCGCCGTCCAGCGGCGCGATCCGAATTCGCTCTTGAACTGGACCGAGCGGATGATCCGGATGCGCAAGGAGGCTCCCGAGATCGGCTGGGGCGATTTCTCAACGGTCGACACAGGTGACGACGGCGTGCTGGCGCTGCGCTATGACTGGCGCGGCAATTCGGTGCTGATCCTGCATAACCTGCATCCGCACCCGACGGAAGTAACCTTCGATCCTGATGTTGGCGAGCTCGGGCGATTGCTGATCGATATTGCCGATGGGGCAAGCAGCGAAGCCGACGGCAAAGGGCGCCATACGGTCATGCTCGATGCCTATGGCTACCGCTGGTATCGGGTCGGCGGTCTCGACTATCTCCTCAGGCGGAAAGATATCTAAGCCTCGCTTTTCCTCACTGGAATTCGAAAATCTGCCGGAAAACACCAGGCGCGATTATCGATAGCGGATTGATCTGCAGGTTCGGCTGGTCGAACTTGCCGGTGAGCTTGAAGGTGATGCCGATCAGGCCGCGGTCGCTGCCATTGCCGAGGATGACGCCGATCAGCGGCAATTCGGCAAAGAGGCGGTTGAGGCCATAGGCCGGCATGAAGGTGCCGGTCATATCCATATTGCCCTTGCGGTCGCGCACCACGCCCTGGAAAGTCGCGCCGATCTGGTCGCCGCGCAGCACGCCGTTCTCGATACCGACCATGCCATTGCGCGAGATGACGCGGGCAAAGCCGCGCTGGAAGCGTTGCGAAGAGGTGTCGATGTCGCGTTTGACCGCCTCATTGAGGCTTCGCTGCTCGTTTCCGACAGGTGTCGAGACGATCGAATGCAGGCGCTGTTCGTTGACGATCGAAAAGCGGCGCACATCTAGCGAGCCGTCCCATCCGCCCTGCGGCGAAAGCCGGATAGCCAGGTTGAGCAGGCCGCCCTGTATGTGCTGATAGAGATCGGCAAAACGCGATACCGCACCGGCGTCGCCGCTGGTGATATTGATGACACCGCCGTCCTTCATCTGGCTGACAACGGCCTCGCCGCTGTCCGTGATGCCGGAAAAATTCAGCGTCTGCAGCCTGTCGCCGCGCAGTGACACCTGCGCCTGGAAATTGCCGACCTTCTCGTCATTGAAGCCGACGACGTTTTTCAGCTTGGCGCGCATCGATACGCCGGTGTTGTCGCGATCGCCGTCCTCGCCGCCCTCCGAGCCCGATTTTAATCGGGCGATGATCGGCCGCGCATCGGCGCTGTCGCCGGAAACGGAGACGTCGAAATTGCCCTTGCTGCGTTTGACCGACAAAGCGAAATCGTCGAGCGAGGAGAGCCTGACGCTGTCGAAATCCGCCGAGATAAGGCCGGTCTTGCCGACAACAAGCGATCCGCTGGCGCCGAAGCCATCACCCTTCAGCCGGAAACTCTTGATCTCGGTATTCTCGGGCGGGCCGGACATTTCGAATTCCGCGGAGGCGGCAATGCCGCTGCCTTTCGACCAGCCGATCCAGGGCAGGTCGAGCATCGATTTGGTGAGGTCGAGCTGAACGTCTTGCCGGTCATCGTCGATCCGCGTCAGCACCATCTTCAGGTTGCCCCTGACGATATCGGAAAGCCCGGGCATCACCTTGCTGCGCTGCTCATCGGAGAGCGTCGCCGTAATCACGCGCTGCCGCTGCACACCAGACGACGCCTCGACCGGCTCGGTCAGATCGATATCGGCAGGAATGCCGTCGATCTCGCCTTTGGCGTCGAGCGTGATCTGCTTCGGATCGCCGTTCAGCATGCCGCTGACATTGCTGATCGTGCGGCCGGAAAACGGCTTGGCAAGATCGACGTCCGCGAGCTTCATGGCGGCCTTCCACTCGGCCGGCGGCGGGTTTTGTGATGACAGTAGTCCGAAATGCGCCTTCACATTCGCGTCGATATGCCCCTTGAAATCGTCGGGCGTAAAGCCGGCGCGCTGCAGCACCCGGATCGGCTTATAGGTGAGGAGCTCGCCTATGGCGTCCGCCGCGCCCGAGACTGCAAGATCGATATCGGCCATCAGCGGTTTGTCGTAGGCGGACGGTATGACGAACGTTCCCTGCCCGAGGCCGACGGACCGGCCGGAAGGAAAATAGGACATGCCGCTCTTGATCGAAATCGTTGCAACGGGACCGGTCAGATCGAAATGCGCCGCCGTATCACGGACCGGCGGAATGTCGCCGGCGACGTTCATCCGCGCGCCTGCAATATCGAAGCCGATGCGGATCTGATTGGTGTCGAGCTTCAATCCTTTGCCGCCGGCTGCCTCGTCAAGCCGACCGAAGGGAATGAAGACTGAAATCGAGGCATCGGTCACGGTGCCGCCGAAGAGATTGCCATGCACCCAAGTGCGCACCTTGGGCGCCATCCAGAACGGCCAGAGCTGCTTGATCGCCGTCGTCTGCAGCTCTCTGGACTGGCCGGCAAAGCTGATTTCCGGCGATTTGTCACCGAGCCTGATGTGCAACGCCCCGTAGAGCGCGCCGAGCGGGCTGGAGACAGTCATATTGGGAAACAGGAATTCCCGGCCGGCGACCATATAGCGTCCGGTCGCCTGGACGTCGAAAGCAACAGGCTCTTCGCCGGAGCCGCTCGGGGCGGCAGTGCCGCCGCTGACGAGCAGATCGATGCCGAAGCCCTTGCCGGCTTTAGGATCGAGTTTGTCGAGATCGATCAGCGCGCCGTTGAGGGGCAGCGTGGTTGCGCCGAACCGGAGATTCGATTTAGCGATCTCGACTGTCTGCTTGACGAAGTCATAGGCCAGATTGATTTGCCCGCCCGACAGTTCCTGCGGATCGCCGTCGGCATAGATCAGACCGGGATCGACGTCGATCGTCGCCGCGAGCGCCGGCTCGACGCCATCGCGCGCCCTGGTGGCCGACACCGTCAGATCGGCAAAAGTATTAAGTCCCTGCCGTATCACGCCCTGATCGTTGCGCTTCAGCGTAAACGGCGTCAGGTTCGCATGCTTGAGCGTTGCCGTCACCTTCGACACCTGGCCGTCTTCCTTCTCGGCCAGCACGTCGAGTTCCGCCACCTCGTCGTTAAGCGCCACCTCGCCTCTCAATTGCAGCGAGGATGGCCCGCCAAGAGCAAACACCAGATTGTCGACGACGAGCGACAGCGGGCCGTTCGCGGTATCGGCAAGCTTGATGTCGATGCCGGAGATGCGCACCGAATTCGTCGAGCCGCGTGTCACGATGCTGTCGAACACGTCGAGTTGCGCGAAGATCGTCTCCATCGCCGCCGGCATGGCGTCGAGGCGCAGATCGTCAAGCTTGACCGGGTTGCCGGAGGGCAGAAGCGCGGTGTCGAGTGCGATATCCTCCGCTTCGATATCCGCAACGGCGATGCGGCCGCGGAAAAGCTGCAGCGGATCGAGGCCCAGGCGCACCGAACCCGTCGTCGACAGGTGCTGGCCGCTCTTCTGGTCGATCATATTGACGTTGCGCGCTTCCAGCGCCAGTCGGAAGTCGGAGGTGAACCGGATGACGGTGGAGCCGACTTCGGCTCGGTAACGCGGTCCCGCCACGCCATCAAGCGCCGCCTGCGCCTGCTGAGACAGCGGCTTGTCGAACATGCCGCCTTCGATGGTGAACACGATGGCAGCAAGGATAATGAGAATCAGTCCTAGAAAAACTGACGTCAGCTTCGCCGTCCGGCGCATCGGCGAACGCGGCGGCGGGCAATGAACGATGATCGGATCCTCGGCCTGAGCGGACGGCAAGCGGTCCAGCGCAACGATATCCTTCTTGCGAAACGTGACCTTTTCGCCGCGGATGGCTGACATGCGCCCTCGGGCTCTCCCTTAAATCGAAGAATTGAACCCGGCCATGCTGGACGGGTTTCCGTCCAATATATAATTCGGGGACAGAGAGTGTCATCCATAAACCCGGCAAAAGAAAGGTTTTCCCAATGGCGGTTCCCGGCATCGGTGCCCTGGCCCCCGACTTCAACCTCCCCCGCGATGGCGGCGGCCGTGTCTCGCTTTCCGATTTTCACGGCCGGCCCCTCGTTATCTTCTTCTACCCCAAGGACGACACGACAGGCTGCACGGCTGAATCGCTGGCTTTCACAGCGCTGGCGCCGGAGTTTGAAGCAGCAGGTGCTGCCGTTATCGGCATGTCACCCGATTCGGCAGCCTGCCATGACAAGTTCATCAAAAAGCACCGTCTTTCGGTGGCGCTCGCCTCCGACGAAGAGAAGACGACGCTCCAGGCCTACGGTGTCTGGAAGGAAAAGAGTATGTACGGCCGCAATTTCATGGGCGTGGAGCGCACGACTTTCCTCATCCGCCAGGACGGCACGATCGCGACGATCTGGCAGAAGGTGAAGGTGCAGGGCCATGCCGAGACCGTCCTCGAAGCCGTCAGGAACTTGGCCGCGTGACCGGTGATCTCGCGATAAGCTCGCTGCGCGGCGGCGCTATCGACGCCATCCGCTCAGCCGATCTCGACCGCAAGACCGCCCTTGCGCAGGAAAGCGCCACCCGCTGGTTCGCCCGCCGGGTGTCGCTGCGCTCACCGCTCGACGCAGCCCTGCCGGAGAGGCCCGGTCGCCCCGAGAAACCGGTACTGACGCCGCCGACCCAGGTGGAAAGGCGCTCGCTGCACACGCTGAAAGGCCGGATCGCCCTTCTCCATGCCATTGCTCATATCGAGCTCAACGCCGTCGATCTGGCGCTCGATATCGTCGCACGATTCGCGACCGAGCCTGTGCCCAATTCCTTCTTCGACGGCTGGATGCAGGTCGCCTTCGAGGAAGCGAAGCATTTCCGCATGGTGCGCGCCCGCCTCAACGATCTCGGCGCCGATTACGGCGATCTTCCCGCCCATGACGGGTTGTGGCAGGCGGCTCATTCGACGCGCAATGATCTCACGGCGAGACTCGCCGTCGTGCCGCTCATTCTGGAAGCCCGCGGTCTCGACGTCACCCCTTCGTTGCAGGCGAAGATGCGTGAGACCGGCGATCTCGAAAGCGCTGCGGTGCTCGATGTCATCTACAACGACGAGAAAGGTCACGTCGCCGTCGGCGCCAAATGGTTCCGCTTCCTCTGCGCGCGGGAGAAACGCGATCCGGCAAAGGCCTTTCAGGAACTGGTGCGCGCCAATTTCCGCGGGCCGCTGAAGCCGCCTTTCAACGATCTCGCTCGCGCCGAAGCCGGGCTGACGCCATCCTTCTACCGCTCCCTGGCATCGATCAGCCATGCATGAGCTGATCGATTTTCTAACGTAAACCGCGACGACGAAAGCATTCATTAACCATAAACGTGTCTAATTTTCCGAAAGAGGCGTAGAGCATCAATCGGGAGAGCCTGCGTGAACGGCGGACATCAGCACCGGGTATTCGGCAAGCGGGCGCAGGAACATATTCTGATCCTGGCAAGCGGTGACAAGGTCCGCCACATGACAGTTCGCCCGTGGATGGCCGCTCTCGCCTTCTGCTTCCTCGGCGTCTTTTCCATCGGCTATCTCCTGGCGACCTCCTATCTCGTCCTGCGCGACGACCTGATCGGCGCCACTATGGCGCGCCAGGCCCGCATGCAGCACGACTATGAGGACCGCATCGCCGCCCTTCGCGCCCAGGTCGACCGCATCACCTCCCGTCAACTTCTTGACCAACAGGTAGTGGAAGACAAAGTCGACAAGCTGATGGAGCAGCAGATGGCGCTCACCTCACGCCACGGCAAGCTCGACAACTTGCTCGATCGTGCCGAAAGCTCCGGGCTCACAGATAAGGAAAGCGCGCCGTCTTCGCCTGCGCAATCCTATGCCCCGGCCATTAAGGACAAGCGCGCTTCGCTCGGCGAAAGCGGCATCGAGGCTATCGAGAAACAGCTCGCAGGCGGCGCACCAGCCGACGCCACTCCCGACAATACGACTCTTGCCTACGTGCCGGCCACAGAGACGGTCGGCGATCGCGCCGACCGCATCTTCTCCAAGGTGACGCTGTCGCTGAAGGATGTCGAACAGGACCAGCGCAACCGCGTCGAGCAACTGACGAGCGACGCCGGCAATGCCGCCAATGCCATCGAGAGCGTGCTGACCCGGTTCAAGATTCCGATGCCCGAGACCGCTACCAAGCAGGACTGGGACGACAGCGCCGTTGGCGGCCCGTTCGTCGAGCCGGAGAGCAATGACGATTTCAACAATTCGCTGATCGCTCTCGACGGCGCGCTGACACGGCTCGAAGCTGTGCGTAATACCGCCGAATCCCTGCCCTTCCGCAACCCTGCCGTCGGCAAGGAAATGACCAGCCCCTTCGGCAACCGGCGCGATCCTTTCCTGGGCCGCCTGGCGCTGCATTCCGGCGTAGACTTCCGCTTTTCGCCGGGCGAAAAGATCCGCCCGACAGCGCCCGGCAAGGTGATATCAGCCGGCTGGACAGGCGGTTACGGCAATATGGTCGAGATCGATCACGGCAACGGCATCTCGACGCGTTATGGCCACATGTCCCAGGTTCTGGTCACGGCCGGCGATACGGTCGACCGCAACGACGTCATCGGCCTTGCCGGCAGCACCGGCCGCTCGACCGGTACCCATCTGCATTATGAAGTGCGCCAGAACGGCCATGCGGTCGATCCAGTATATTTCATGAATGCGGGCCTTAAACTCGCCACCTATATCAAGTAATACCCGCCCGGTAACCAAAGCTTCACTCTGCACAGGGTGCGGCCTCTCTATTTCTTGACTTGCCGGCCATTCGGAGCTATGTCGCGCTGCATTGCGGCATGCAATCCCGCCGACTCGTTCAGAGCTCGGCCGAACCGGAACGGAAACAGTTTTCCCTTTGACGACATTCGCTGACCTTGGCTTGAGCCAAAAAGTGCTATCGGCCGTTGCCGATGCGGGCTATTCGACCCCCACGCCTATTCAGGCGGGAGCCATTCCTTTTGCGCTCGAACGCCGCGATATTTGCGGCATCGCGCAGACGGGCACCGGCAAGACGGCATCCTTTGTCCTGCCGATGCTGTCGCTTCTGGAAAAGGGCCGCGCCCGCGCCCGCATGCCCCGCACGCTGATCCTCGAGCCGACGCGCGAACTCGCCGCTCAGGTCGCCGAGAATTTCGAGAAGTACGGCAAGAACCACCGCCTCAATGTCGCGCTTCTGATCGGCGGCGTTTCCTTCGAGGACCAGGATCGCAAGCTCGAGCGCGGCGCCGACGTGCTGATCTGCACGCCCGGCCGCCTGCTCGACCATTTCGAGCGCGGCAAGCTCTTGATGAGCGGCGTTGAAATCCTTGTCATCGACGAGGCCGACCGCATGCTCGACATGGGCTTCATTCCCGACATCGAGCGCATCGCCAAGCTCATCCCCTTCACCCGCCAGACGCTGTTCTTCTCGGCCACCATGCCGCCGGAGATCCAGAAGCTCGCCGACCGGTTCCTGCAGAACCCGGAGCGCATCGAAGTGGCAAAGCCCGCTTCGGCCGCAAAGACCGTGACGCAGCGCTTCGTCGCCTCGCACAGCAAGGATTACGAGAAGCGCGCGGTTTTACGTGAGCTGGTCCGCGCCCAGACCGAACTCAAGAACGCGATCATCTTCTGCAACCGCAAGAAGGATGTCGCCGATCTCTTCCGTTCGCTCGAACGCCACGGCTTCTCCGTCGGTGCGTTGCATGGCGACATGGACCAGCGTTCCCGCACGACGATGCTGCAGAACTTCCGTGACGGTAACCTCCAGTTGCTGGTGGCCTCCGACGTTGCCGCCCGCGGTCTCGACATTCCCGATGTCAGCCACGTCTTCAATTTCGACGTGCCGATCCACTCCGAGGACTATGTCCACCGCATCGGCCGCACCGGCCGCGCCGGCCGATCCGGCGCCGCCTTCACTCTCGTCACCAAGCGCGACACGAAGTTCGTTGACGCCATCGAGAGGCTGATCGGCGAAAATGTCGAATGGCTGAATGGCGACCTGAACTCGCTGCCACCGGCGGAAGAAGGCAAGGACAGCGACCGTCCTCGCCGCAACGGACGCGAACGTGGCGACAAGGATCGCGGGCGCGGACGCGGCAGACACAGTACTGCGAGTCATAAATCTGATAACGACATACAGGATAATGACGTCCAAGTGATCACAGCAGCACCAGCAAAGGCCGAAGTCGTGAAGAACGAGCGCAAAGCAGAGCAGAAGCCGCAAAACAATGCGCGCAACAATCGGCCTTATCCGGCAAATGACGACAGCCGCGACCGCCGCCGTCATCGTGATCACGACGACGGCCCGACCCCGGTCGGTTTCGGCGACGATATCCCCGCCTTCATGCTGATCGCCGGCAGCGCCAAGGTCTAGCATCCATTGGGCAAGCCTGGCGTCGACTTCCCGGGCCTTGGCGTCGGCTTGGTGATCCTACGCCAAGGTAGGATCCTTCTCTACAAGCGCATGCGCCCACCTGAAGCCGGCTACTGGAACATCGTCGGCGGCAAGGTCGATCACATGGAGTCGGCTGAAGAAGCTGCGCGCCGCGAGGCCGAGGAAGAAACCGGCCTCAGGATCGGCCGGATCGAGCGCATCGGCATGACCGAACAGATCATCGATGCCGACCGCCAGCACTGGATCTCCATCCTTTATCTCGCGCGCGACGTCGATGGCGAGCCGCAATTGACCGAGCCGGACAAGCTTTCGGATTTCGGCTGGTTTCCCTTGACGGATTTGCCGGAACCGCTGTCAGCCTTCACCAAGGCGGCGATCGCAGCCTTGCCACCCGCTCAACTTTCGGCGCGAAGCGCCGCCTCATAGGCGAGCCGCACCCACTTCGCCATCAGATCGGGATCGTCGTAAGCCTCTTCGGGAATCGACCAGTAGGGCATTTTCACCGGCTTGCCCTTTTTGCCTTCATAGGCCCATTGCGTGGCGCCGGCGGCAGCAAATTCCGGAGCGCTCGTCTCATCGGCTTTCAGTAGCATCTCGTCGCGCACTTCGACGGCGACGATGCGCCCGAGATGATAGATGCCCTTGCCTCCGAACATGCGCTTGATCGTGACGGGGCCGAGCCCCTGAAACATTTCCTCGATTCCGGCATTATCCATTCTCTGTTTCCTTACCCGCCAGCCGCATTACAGCGTGTGATAATCCCGGTTCATATAGATGAGCGCCGGGTGCTTCTCGCTGAAGCGGACGGCGGCGACCTCACCGAAGATGACATTGTGTGTCGGCATTTCCTTGATGTCGGTCACCCGACAATCGAAGGCGGCGAGCGCATCGGCAAGAACGGGGGCGCCGGTGACGAGCGTGTCGAAACGGCCGCTGGCGAAGCGCTCGTCATTGGCAATCGCGGTGCGCCCGGAGAAAGCGTCGGCGACGGCCTGGTGGTGGGCGCCGAGCGTGTTGAGCACGAAGATGCCGCTGCGGAAAAAGATCTCGTTCTTCGGATTGGTATTGTTGAGGCAGATCAGCACCGAAGCCGGGTTGTCCGAGACCGAGCAGGCGGCGGTGATGGTGACGCCGCGGCGCAGACCTTCCATTGCCGTCGTCACAAGCTGCACATGACCGGCATAACGGCTCATGGCATCGCGATAAAGGCCGGGGTCGATATGCTGCCTGTTCAACACGTGCTTCTCCCGCGTGCTCTTCTGCCTGCGTCGTTCCTTAAATCGGGATCGATTTAGGAGAACTATGCAGCAATTCAAAATGCTACAGTGTCCTTTGCGCGACTGAAATGAGGTCCGGCACCGTAGTTCGACTTGCTATCGCGCCAATATGGCGAGCATCGGTTACCTTTTCTACAATAGGACCGGTGAAAAGCGCTGGGTTCCGCTTGTTTTTCTTTGACGATTGCGGCCTTACGGATAAAAGGGCATGGACGATGGCTAGGGATCTTCGCCTTTCATGATCAACCTGCGTGGCATAGCAGCCTTTCTGACGCTGCTCGGAACGGCGGCGCAAGGTCATGCGGCCGGCGTGACGATCGGCGTCGTCGCCCCGCAGGGCGGGCCGCTCGGCCTGCTCGGCGCGCAGATCGCCGCCGGCGCCGGTTTCGAGATCCAGCAATCAGGCAATACGCTCGTCGCCGTCAACGAGAGCTGCGAGGACAATAGCGGCGCGGCGGTCGCCGATGCGCTCGTGAGTGCCAAGGTGCAGATTGCCGTTGGTTTTCTCTGCAGTGAGACGCTGGAAGGCGCACTGCCGAAGCTGAAGGACGCCAATATTCCCGCGATCACCGTTTCGGCACGTTCGCGCATCCTGATGGAGGATGCGCTGAAAAACGGCTGGCCGCTCTTCCGCTTGGCACCGGCCGACGGCACTGAGGCGGCAAAGATCATCGAGGTGATCCTCAAGGACTGGGCAGCCGACCCCATCGCGCTGATCGAGGACGGCACCATTCATGGCCGCGAACTGACGGAAGCTGTGCGCAATGCGCTGGAGCAGAACGGCCTGAAGCCAGTTTTCACCGATACCTACCGGCCGGGACAGGAGCAGCAGATCGCCCTCGTCCGCCGCCTGAAACGGGCCGGCGCCACAAGGGTCTTCGTTGGCGGCGATCGCAACGATGTCGCCGTCATGGCCCGCGACGCCAAGGCGGAAAACATTCCGCTGTCGATCCTCGGCGGCGACGCTATGCGCGCCGCCGATCAGCCGCAGCCTCTCGCCCCCGGGGTGCGTGCCGTCGCCCTGCCCGAATATGCTCTTTTTCCAGAAGGCGCGCCGGCGGCCGGCGCTTTGCGCGCCAAGGGCACCGAGCCTGAAGGTTATGTCCTGCCATCCCTGGCGGCGGCCCTGATTGCCGGCCAGGCGGCCGAAGCCGCCGCTGCCGCCGGCAAGCCGCTGCGGGAGACCCTTGTCGGCACGACGTTCCAGACACCAATCGGCGCGGTCGCCTTCACCGGCGCGCACGAGCTTTCGCAAAACCCCTACCGCCTGCTTGAATGGCGGGGCAATGGCTTTTTTCCACCTGCTGCGCCGACGCAATGAGCGGCCGCCAGCCCTGAATTCCGGCGCCGTGCGCAGATGGCGCCCATACGGGAGTAAGACTTGATGACGCTGCCCATTCGCATTGCCCCTTCGATCCTCGCGGCGGATTTCGCCAGGCTCGGCGAGGAGGTGCGCGACGTAACGGCCGCCGGCGCCGACTGGATCCACCTTGACGTGATGGATGGGCATTTCGTGCCGAACATCTCCTTCGGTCCCGATGTCATCAAGTCGCTGCGTTCCTATACGAATGCCACTTTCGACTGCCATCTGATGATCTCTCCGGCCGATGACTACCTCGAAGCCTTCGCCAAGGCGGGCTGCGACCGCATCACCGTGCATGCCGAATCCGGGCCACATCTGCACCGCTCGCTGCAAACCATCCGCAATCTTGGCAAGAAGGTCGGCGTGACGATCAATCCGGCGACGCCGCTGAGCGCCATCGAGAACGTGGTCGACGACGTCAACCTCATCCTCATCATGTCGGTCAATCCCGGTTTCGGCGGGCAGAAATTCATTCCGGCGATGACGGCCAAGATCGCCGCGGCAAAGTCTCTGATCGGTGACCGGCCGATCGAACTCGAGGTTGACGGCGGCGTCACCGTAGAAACGGCGCCTGATATCGCGCGCGCCGGCGGCAACGTGCTCGTCGCCGGCTCGGCAATTTTCAAGGGCGGTACGGTCGACAGCTATCGTAAGACCGTCGCCGAATTGCGTCAGGCAGCCGAAGGGGCACGAGCATGAGGAAGCGTCTGATCTTTGGTGGCATGATTGCCGCCGCATTGGCCGGCCTGCCCGGCTTGTCGCTGGCCGGAGACATTGCCAGCATCCAGCCGATCGGCTTTTCCGCTGACGGCAAGGTCTTCGCATTTCAGGAATTCGGCATCAAAGAAAACAGCAAGACTCCCTATTCGGAAACCTACTTCATCAATACCGACGGCGGCCAATATCTCGAAGGCACCCCCTTTCGCACCGAACTGACGGATAAGGACGCCAATCTTTCCAGGGCTCGCCGGCAGAACTTAACGGCGGCGCGCAGCCAGATGGATAAGTACGACCTTCTGACAAATCCGGGTCTGATTGCCGCCTTCAACCCACCAACCGAGCTCGGCTCGCCCTCGAAGACACTTCGCTACACCACACTTGCGATCGATGGGCCACCGAAGACGCCCTATACGCTCTCACTCGGCGAGATGCCGGTGCCGACGCCGAAGGAATGCGCAACGGTCGACAAGCGTGTCCTTGGTTTCAGCCTGCAGATGATCGAGAAGGAAGGTGTCCCGAACCGTCAGGCTGCGCGGCAGGCAACGGCTGTTCCGGCCGAGCGCACATGCTCGGTCGAATTCAGGATCGGCGGCGCGGTGGTCTACCAGCCTGAAGACGGAAATCAAATTCACATTGCGCTGGTTCTCGCCTTCGATGCTGAGAGGAACGGACGCTGGATCGCCGTCCCGGTCCATCCCTGAGCATGGATCGCCCCAGGATGGATCGCCTAAGGGCGGCAAAGCCGCCCTCCTCCGATCTCTTTGCCGGCGCGTTGCTCTGGGGCGTGCAGATGCTGGCCGCCGCCATGCTCGGCCTTTACCTCCGCAACGGCCTCGAGACGAGCCGGCTCGCCGAGGTGGCGGCACTCTATTTTCTCGGCGGCCTGCTCTCCTGGCCCTTCGCCCTGCCGGTCGCTCGGTTTTTTGCCTATAACAAGCCACCGGAAGCGCGCTTCGCCGCCTTTTTCGTGACGCTGACGGCAGCCACGATCCTGATGACCGCCTTCCTCTTCGCCATGGAATACCGGATCTTCTATTCGCGCTGGCACGCGCCCTTCGGCAGCGTCGCCTGGGCCTTCCAGTTTGTCTTCACCGGCATCAGTGCCGTCTACCAGTTCCTGGTGATCGGCCTTCGCCTTTTCCTGCCGCTCGGCCTCGTCTGCCTTGTCGTCAGCAGCTATCATCTCACCAAACGCATGCGTTGAGATTGCCGCCGGTCTTTGCTACAGGGGCGCTAACTCAATGAAGCAAACCTCTCGAAGTGAAGGCAGCCGCCCATGATCCCGCGTTACTCCCGGCCCGAAATGGTCGCCATCTGGTCTCCCGAAACCAAGTTCCGCATCTGGTTCGAGATCGAGGCGCATGCCTGCGACGCGCTGGCCGAACTCGGCGTCATCCCGAAATCGGCGGCAAGGACGATCTGGGAAAAAGGGGGTGCGGCCACCTTCGACGTCGCCCGCATCGACGAAATCGAGGCGGTCACCAAGCATGACGTCATCGCCTTCCTGACTCACCTCGCCGAAATCGTCGGCCCGGATGCGCGCTTCGTCCACCAGGGCATGACCTCATCAGACGTGCTCGACACCTGCTTCAACGTCCAGCTGGTGCGCGCCACTGATATCCTCATCGCCGATCTCGACCGGCTGCTCGCAGCACTGAAAACCCGCGCCTTCGAACACAAGGACACCGTCACCATCGGCCGCTCGCACGGCATCCATGCCGAGCCGACCACCTTCGGCGTCAAGCTGGCGCTTGCCTATGCCGAATTCGAGCGCTGCCGCCAGCGTCTCGTCGCTGCCCGCGAGGAAGTCGCGACCTGCGCCATCTCGGGCGCCGTCGGCACCTTCGCCAATATCGATCCGCGCGTCGAGGAACATGTCGCCAAAGCACTCGGCCTGAAGGCCGAGCCGGTCTCGACCCAGGTCATCCCGCGCGACCGCCACGCCATGTATTTCGCGACCCTCGGTGTTGTCGCCTCGTCGATCGAGCGGCTCGCGACCGAAATCCGCCATCTGCAGCGCACCGAAGTGCTGGAGGCGGAAGAATACTTCTCGCCCGGCCAGAAGGGCTCCTCGGCCATGCCGCACAAGCGTAACCCGGTGCTGACCGAAAACCTTACCGGCCTTGCCCGCATGGTCCGCTCCTACGCCCTGCCGGCCATGGAAAACGTCGCCCTCTGGCACGAGCGCGATATCTCCCATTCCTCGGTCGAACGCATGATCGGCCCGGACGCCACAGTCACCCTCGATTTCGCCCTGTCGCGTCTGGCCGGCATCGTCGAAAAGCTGCTGGTCTATCCCGAAAACATGGAGAAGAACCTCAACAAGTTCCGCGGCCTCGTCCACTCCCAGCGCGTCCTCCTGGCGCTGACCCAGGCCGGCACCTCCCGCGAAGACGCCTACCGGCTGGTGCAGCGCAATGCCATGAAAGTCTGGGAACAGGGCAAGGATTTTCTGGAAGAGCTGCTGGCTGATGCTGAGGTCAGGGCTGCCTTGTCCGAGGAGGATATTCGGGAGAAGTTCGATCTCGGATATCACACCAAACACGTCGACACGATCTTCCGCCGCGTCTTCGGCAACGCTTGAGCGGACTGCAACGATGTGACGGCGTCTTGTAGCCGCCGTCAGACTGTTGACAAACTACTGCGAAAGCCGCGACGTCATCCTCGGCTTTGTTGTGCCGAGGATCTGCGCCGACCCAATTAAGTGACTGAAAATAGATGTTTTCCTGTCAAGAAACTGCAGTGGTTAGATGCTCGGCACAAGGCCGAGCATGACGGACGAGACTTTTTTAACAGACTGACGGGGACTTCGCAGGCGCCGTTTTCATTTCTGTCTTTTTCTTTTTGTGATTGCAGAATGGATGATGGTTAGCTTTTCTCAAGTGGCCGTTGTTTCTGCTTCGATGCTTTGGCATTCGCAGAGCGTTTGCGCGCCTGCGCCTTTTTCGGTGGTGGCATCGCTAGCTCAATCTCGGTCGTTTGGCAGGCCTCCGTCTGCCCCCTGCCCTTGGCGGCCTTGGCGACCAGTTCGTCGAGATGTTTCAGCTCTTCCTCGTCGAGATTTTCGATGCCGATAAAGCGGTTCTCCGCATGGCTTGTCAAAATGATTTCGTTGAGTTTGGCTTGGATTGCCCGGGTGTCGCGCGTCTGGGCGTTCTGCAGGACGAAGACCATCAGGAAGGTGATGATGGTCGTTCCCGTGTTGATGATGAGCTGCCAGGTTTCCGAATAGTCGAAGAAAGGTCCGAGCAAGGCCCAGATAATAACGACGCACAGTGCCAGGATGAAGATGACGGGCTTACCCGCCCATTCCGATGTCTTGCTTGCGAAGCGGGCAAACAGATGCGTCATCATCACCTCTGAAATCTCTCCTCGGAGTAAAAAAACTCCGAGGCAGGTTCCAGGTTCCCGAAAATCGGGGGATCCCACGGTATGAAGGTTTTCCCGCGGGCAGGACCGAAGCTACACAGCTTCCCGCGCAATCAGCTTGCGGTAGAGATGCCAGGTCGCGTGGCCGAGGATCGGGATAACGAGTGCGAGTCCGGCAAAGACCGGGATGGTGCCGACGACGAGAAGTCCGGCGACGATCAGGCCCCAGAGCAGCACCGGTACCGGATTGGCGATCGTCGCACGAATCGAGGTCACGACGGCGGCAACCGCTCCGACGTCGCGGTCGAGCAGAAGCGGAAAGGTGATGACCGATATCGCCAGCACGACGAGCGCGAAGACAAAACCGATGAGATTGCCCCAGATGATCAACTGCAGGCCCTGGGCCGTACCGAAGACCTGGCGGGTGAAGTCCGTCATGGTGCGCGGGAACACATCACCGAGAAGATTGGCGTACAGCGTCTGTGCCGTCACCAGCCAGACGACGAAAAGGGCAAAGAGCATCAGTCCGACGGCGATGATCGATGGCAGCGCCGGCGAATGGCGCACCTCAAGCGCATGCGTCCATGACGTATCGAGGCCTTCCTCGCGTCGGCGGCTGATCTCATAAAGACCGATCGCCGCAATCGGACCGATCAGCACGAAACCGGACATCAGCGGGAATATCATCGGCAGCAGGTTGGCGCCGGAGGTCCACAGCGTCAGGAAGACGCCGGCGATTGGATACATCAGGCACAAGAACACATAGTGGGAAGGCTTTTCACTGAAATCGTCGAGCCCGCGCTTCAGCGCGTCGAAGACGTCGGCGATACCGATGCGATTGACCACGGGCCGCGCCAGGTTTTCACTGGCACCCGTCATGACATGAAATGCCGCCATGGCTTTCTCCTCCTCAGCCGAGACTTTGGTCGGCCGCGGATACGCATCGGCGGGCAAGCCGATACGAAATCCGCAACCGGCACTCGAGCAACATAACAAAATTCATCGCCCGTGTCGCTCTCTCCCTTGCCGCCCCCTCTTGACATCTTGGGCGGGCTTTCTCACATCGGCGGCACTATGAAAGCCTCAGACGCAGATATCCTTATCATCCCCGGCTATACCAATTCCGGCCCCGGCCATTGGCAGAGCCGCTGGGAGGCGAAGCTCAGCACGGCGCGGCGCGTCGAACAGGCCGAATGGACGAAGCCGGTCCGCGAGGACTGGATCGCCCGTATCGCCGAAGAGGTGAACGCCTCGACCCGCCCCGTTGTGCTCGTCGCCCATTCGCTCGGCGTGCCCTCGGCAATCCATGCCATCCCGCATTTCCGCAAGCGGGTGGCAGGCGCTTTCCTCGTCGCTCCGCCTGAAGTCACCAATCCGGATATCCGCCCCAAGCACCTGATGACCTTCGGGCCCTATCCGCGCGACCCACTGCCCTTCCCTTCCATCACCGTCGCCAGCCGCAATGATCCGTTCGGCAGCTACGAGCATGCCGACGATATCGCCAGTTGCTGGGGTTCCTTCCTCGTCGATGCCGGCGAGGCGGGACATATCAGCGCTGAATCCGGGCACGGCCCCTGGCCGGAAGGAACAATGGTCTTCGCCCAGTTCCTCAGCCGCCTCTCTGTCTGATTTGGGAGACCCGGCGCTCGTCATTTCAGCGACTACTTTCTAAGGCTTTCTTAATAGAAGTGCCGCAGACTGCGCCGAGATGAAATCAGCGAGAATGCCCGTGAGGAAAGCCCATTCAGGGGCCCATGAAGCGCATGGCGATCCTGCAGCGGCTGAGGCCGGCGATGGGTCGACCGACGATTCTGATCTGGCTGAGCGCGAGAGCCGCTGGAACCATGCGCTTGTTGGTTCCGGCCTCGGCGTATGGGACCACAATTACCGTCTAAACCGGAAATATTATTCGCCGACGTGGAAAACCATCCGGGGAATGGCGCCGGACGAGGACGTCGCCGGCGACTACGAGGCTTGGCTGCAACTCGTCCATCCGGACGACCGCGACTTCGTCGCTCATGCGATCGACCGGCAGAATGCCGGCGATCCGGATTATCAGATCTTCCAATATCGTGAACGCCACAGGGACGGCCACTGGGTCTGGATCGACTGCCGTGGGGCCTGCGTCGAGTGGGATGAGAATGGCGTACCGACGCGCGTCGTTGGAACGGATACCGATATCACCGCCCGCAAGGAAGCCGAGGAGACGCTGTCGCGCCTATCGCGCCGGCTCGACCTGGCGCTGGAAGTTTCCCGCATCGGCGTCTTCGAGGCCGATATCGAAAACGACGTCGTCGAATGGGATGATCGCCTGATTGCCATCTACGGCTTGCAGGGTGCGGCACGCAAGATCGGCGGTGACGCCTGGGCCAAGAGCCTGCATCCGGATGACCGTGAACGCGTGCTCGGCCTCGCCGATCGCAGCGTCGAAAGCGGCAGCGATTTTCAGCAGGAATACCGCATCATCCGCGGCGACGGAGTCGAACGAATCATCCGTGCCCGCTCGGCCTTCTTCGTCGACGGCAATGGCCAACGCAAACTGATCGGCGCCAATTGGGACGTCACCGAGGAGGTCGCGCTTCGCAACGAGCTGCAGCGCGCCAAGGAACTGGCGGAAGCCCGTAACCGCGAACTCGAAGCTGCCAAGGAGAGCATCGAGCATCTGGCCTTGCACGATTATCTCACTGGTCTGCCGAACCGCCGTTATCTCGACAAGATGCTGGACGACCGCGCGGCGGAATGCCGGGTTAACGGTCTCGCTTTGGCGGTTCTGCATATCGATCTCGACCGCTTCAAGCAGATCAACGATACCCTCGGCCATCGGGCGGGCGACGCAATGCTGCAACACACCGCAAATGTGCTCAGACATTCCGTTCGCGCCGCTGATTTCGTCGCGCGTATCGGCGGTGACGAATTTGTCATCCTCTGCGCCGTCGATGCTGCATCGAAGAAGATCGCCAGCCTGGCCGAACGCCTGATCCGCGAATTGCGCCGGCCCGTCAGATATGAGGGGCATGACTGCCGTTTCGGCGCCAGCATCGGCATCGCGGTCGATGGCGGCGCCAAGCTCGACGGCAAGCAGACGCTGCTCGACGCCGACATTGCGCTCTATCGCGCCAAGGGTCTTGGCCGAAACCGCTTCGAATTCTTCTCGGCATCGGCCCGCAAGGATATCGTCTCCGCCAAGCAGCTCGCCGATGAAATCCTCATCGGCCTGGAGCGCGATGAATTCGTGCCGTTCTATCAGTTGCAGTTCGACGCCCGCACGCTCGATGTCACAGGCATCGAGACGCTCGCCCGCTGGCAACACCCCGTGCACGGGCTGCTGACGCCGGACCGCTTTCTCGATATCGCCGAGGATCTCGACGTCGTCTCGACGATCGACGCCCTGATCCTGGAGCGCGCGCTGGCAGACCGGCGTGCCTGGATCAAGGATGGGCTGTCGATCCCCAAAATATCGGTCAACGTTTCCGCCCGGCGGCTGACCGATCCCGACCTCGGCAAAAAGCTCCGCGCCCTGAAGATCGAACCCGGCGCCATCGCCTTCGAACTGCTGGAATCGATCTCGCTCGATGATTGCGACGAGGCGGTGGCCGCCAATTTGAAAAAGCTGCGCAAGC
The DNA here is from genome assembly GCF_050587665.1 of Rhizobium sp. Nf11,1. Taxonomy (NCBI): domain Bacteria; kingdom Pseudomonadati; phylum Pseudomonadota; class Alphaproteobacteria; order Hyphomicrobiales; family Rhizobiaceae; genus Rhizobium; species Rhizobium sp. Nf11,1. Next base: position 162,289 of record NZ_JBOBHU010000012.1, read on the forward strand.
TCGGCATCGACATCCATATCGACGACTTCGGCACCGGCCACGCCTCGATCGTCAGCCTTCTGCGCCTGAGCCCGAACACGCTGAAGATTGATCGCGAGCTGATCCGCATGCTGCCGCAATCGGCCGAGCAGCGTAAACTCGTCGGCGCGATCATCGATATCGGGCGCTCGCTCAATATTCTCGTCATTGCCGAGGGCGTGGAGACGGCGGATCATGTCCGCATTCTGGAGCAACTCGGCTGCGACACGCTGCAGGGCTATGCGCTCGCCCGGCCGATGCCGGCCATGCAGATCCCCTCCTTCATTCGCGCCGGATGCTGGCGCCTCGGGCTGACCGCCGCGCGCGGCCTGCAGACGCATCTTCGCCGCGCGCTGCCAAGCAGAAGAGTCAAATAAATCCTGTATAAGCGGCCCGCCATTTCGCCTTCATTCCACCGTAGAGGAAAAGCCGCTAGACTCGTAAAGCGAATTCATTCGATTCTCTTGGCGCTATTCCGTAAAATCCGGAAATAGGGCCACCAAATCCGGGAACCGCGGCCACGAGTCCGGAAACCGGGGAAGGAGCGACAGGCGGATTGTGAAACACTCTCTTTTCCTTTAAGGGGACGCCACGAGATCGATCCACTCGCGCTATCCCAAGAGCGCCAACAACAGAGAATGACCAAGATGAACCGTCGCCGCCGTATCTACGAGGGCAAGGCAAAGATTCTGTATGAGGGTCCGGAGCCGGGCACTTTGATCCAGTTCTTCAAGGACGATGCCACCGCCTTCAACAAGAAGAAACACGAAGTCATCGACGGCAAGGGCGTCCTCAACAACCGCATTTCCGAATATATCTTCAGCCACCTGAACAAGATCGGCATTCCCACCCATTTCATCCGCCGGCTCAATATGCGCGAGCAGCTGATCAGGGAAGTGGAGATGATCCCGCTGGAGATCGTCGTGCGCAACGTCGCTGCCGGTTCTCTCGCCAAGCGCCTTGGTATCGAGGAAGGCGTCGTGCTGCCCCGCTCGATCATCGAGTTCTATTACAAGTCCGATGCGCTCGACGATCCGATGGTCTCCGAAGAGCACATCACCGCCTTCGGCTGGGCCAATCCGGCCGAGCTCGACGACATCATGGCACTTGCCATCCGCGTCAACGATTTCATGACCGGTCTCTTCCTCGGCGTCGGCATCCAGCTTGTCGATTTCAAGATCGAATGCGGCCGCCTCTTCGAAGGCGATCTGATGCGGATCATCCTCGCCGACGAGATCTCGCCGGACAGCTGCCGGCTCTGGGATATCGAAACCCGCGAGAAGATGGACAAGGACCGCTTCCGCCGCGACCTCGGTGGCTTGCTTGAAGCCTACTCCGAAGTCGCTCGCCGCCTCGGCATCATCAATGAAAACGAGCCTGTGCGCGGCACCGGCCCCGTTTTGGTTAAGTAAAGATCGTCTGGTCAAGTAAGGCAGGAAAGACAAAGTGATCAAGGCTCGTGTCACCGTCACGCTGAAAAACGGCGTTCTCGATCCGCAGGGCAAGGCCATCGAAGGGGCGCTCAGCGCCCTCGGCTTTTCGGGCGTCGGCCATGTAAGGCAGGGCAAGGTCTTCGACCTCGAGCTCGAAGGCGCCGACAAGGCCAGCGCCGAGGCAGACCTCAAGGCGATGTGCGAAAAACTGCTCGCCAACACGGTCATCGAGAATTACGCGATCGCGATCGACTGACCTGCAGACCTGCCCGTCAACCGGCGGGTCTTATGGATTGAGCGTCATGCTGAAGACAAAGCTGGAGACGGAAGTCTCAAAATTCATGAGCTATGTTTTGCGCCATGCGCCGGATGCCGCAGGCTTGACGCTTGATGCCGAGGGTTGGGTATCGTTCGATGATCTCGAAAAGGTGCTGACGTCGAAATACGGCGTCTCCCGCGCCGATATCGTCGAGATCATCGACAACAGTCCGAAGAAGCGCTTCACGCTTGTCGATAACAGGATCCGCGCCAATCAAGGTCACAGTGTCGCGGTCGATCTGGCGTTAGCCCCGGTTGAACCGCCGGCAGTTCTCTTTCACGGCACGTCACTCACGAACTGGCCGTCGATCGAGCGCGAAGGCCTGAAGAAGATGGAGCGGCACCACGTCCATCTGTCGGCCGACATCGATACGGCGAAAATTGTCGCCGTGCGCCGCAAGGGCGACTATATCATTCTGCGTGTCGACGCAGCCGCCATGTTTTCAGAAGGCCATTCTTTCTTTGTCGCGGACAATGGAGTATGGCTCGCCGAGAGCGTTCCAGTCCAATATCTTTCGCGAAATGCGGGGACTCTATGAAATCAGCCGTCGTTCAACTTCCGGGCCTCAACCGCGATCGCGACATGATCGCCGCTCTCGCCAAGATCTCGGGTCACCAGCCGGTGACGATCTGGCAAACGGAGACGGAAATCCCCGACGTTGACCTGATCGTCATCCCCGGCGGCTTCTCCTATGGCGATTATCTGCGCTGCGGCGCGATCGCCGCCCGAATGCCGGTCATGCAGGCGATCATCGACAAGGCTGCAAAGGGCGTGAAGGTGCTCGGCGTCTGCAACGGCTTCCAGATCCTCGTCGAAGCGGGCCTGCTGCCGGGCGCGCTGATGCGCAACGCCTCGCTGAAATTCGTCTGCCGCGAGATCAAGCTCGAAGTCGTCAATGCCGAGACGGATTTCACCCGCGCCTACGCGCAAGGACAGGTCATCCGTTGCCCGGTCGCCCATCACGATGGCAATTATTTTGCCGACGAAGCGACGCTGGCGAAGATCGAGGGCAATGGTCAGGTTCTGTTCCGTTATGCCGAGGGCACCAATCCGAACGGTTCGATCAACGACATTGCCGGCGTGATGAACGAAAAGGGCAATGTGCTCGGCATGATGCCGCATCCCGAAAACCTGATCGAGGCCGCCCATGGCGGTTCGGATGGCCGGGGCCTCTTCGCCTCGGCGCTCGACGTCGTCGCCGCCTGACCTCACCTCAGCCATGCCGCCCGCAGGCCTACCGCGGGCAACGGCATGCAGCCGAGGAGACCTTCATCCGGATCACTGGAGCAAGATCAATGCGCCCTCGCCTCACCGTCGCAAACGCCGCTTTGTTGACCGCTCTGGCAACCGTTGTCGCGGCCTGCCAGTCGCCGGCACCGGCGGCAGGCCCAAACCGGGCGGCGTTGCCGACGATGGAGCGCGTAGCGCTCGGCGCCAATGCCTGCTGGTTCAAATCTGGCGATCCGGCCTTTGCAGCCTATAAGCTCGCTCCGGAACTCAATTCCTTCTCCGGTCGGCCGCGCATCCTGCTCGTCCACAAGGGCAGCCCGGAAAGCCGGCCGCTGCTCGTCGTGCAGGCCGAGGGAAGCCCTGCCCATCTGCAGGCCTTTGGTCCGATGATGCAGGAGCCTGTCGCCGGCCGCATCGCCGCCGACGTCAATCGTTGGTCCGGCGGCAACAGGGCCTGCAAATGACCGCTGCGGTCGCCCGCAGCATCAGTCCCAGAAAAATGACTTGCTGATTTCGCGTGCAGCTTCGGACTGCGAAACCCCGATATCCTTGAGTCCTGCCGCAGTAAGCTCCCTGAGCGCGCGCCGGCCCTCCCGCTTCTGATGCCAGAGACGAATGGCGGCCCAGATCCGTCCCAGATGCGTCGTCGCTTCGGCAGGCGGGCTGGGAAGGATGACGCGCCTGTCCTCATAAGAGACAACAGGTACAATTGGCGTGTTGATTTCCGGCAATGCAGACATTTCAGGGATCCTCTCGGCTCATCCTTGGGATTGACTCTTAATCTTGACAGGCACGCGGTGACAATATAAGCAATTGTCACCATGACAAATTGGCTTCCTGATCTTTCCCGCGGCTCCGGGCCGGTCTATCTCCGACTTGCCGACAGCATCGAATCCGCCATTGCGAGCGGCGCCCTTCCCGCCGGCAGCAAGTTGCCGCCGCAGCGCAATCTTGCCTACGACATCGGCGTGACGATCGGCACGATCGGCCGCGCCTATGCACTGGTGCACGAGCGCGGCCTGGTCGCCGGCGAGGTGGGCCGGGGCACCTATGTGCTGAACCGCGCCGAGACGCCGCCCGGCGAACAAACCGATGCACTGGCCGTCTCGCTCGGCGGCACTCGCTTTCAGGACGCGCCCGCCGACAAGATCCGTTTCGATACGACAGCCGCCCCAGACCTCGGCCAAGGCAAGATCATCTCAGCCATCCTCGCCGAGATCGGCGAACAGCATCTCACCGAGATTTCCTCCTATTCCCGTAGTTTTCCGCGCAACTGGTTCGACGCCGGCCGCCGCTGGCTTGCCCGCAGCGGCTGGACACCGGAGGTCGAAAACATCGTACCGACGCTCGGCGCCCATGCCGCGGCGGTCGCCGTTATTGCCGCTGTCTCGGCGCCGGGCGACAAGATCGTCTTCGAAAATCTGACCTATACCCAGGTCAGCCGCAGCGCCCGCCTTCTCGGCCGCCGCACGGTGACGGTCGATTCGGACGAATTCGGCGTCATTCCCGACGATTTCGAAAGGCTCTGCCAGCAGCAGCATCCGAAGATCGCCTTCCTGATGCCGACGGTTCATAATCCGACAGTGACGATCATGCCCTACGAGCGGCGCGCAGCGATTGCTGCAATTGCCAGAAAGCACAGCGTCTGGCTAATCGAGGACGACCTCTACGGCGGCATGGCCGACGATGAGACGCCGCTCATCGCCGCGCTTGCGCCCGACCGCACCTTCCTGGTCAATGGCCTGTCGAAATCGGTCGCCGCCGGTGTGCGCGGCGGCTGGGTCGCCTGCCCGCCACACTTTGCCCAGCGCATCAAGGTGACGCACAGGATGGTCACGGGCGGCCTGCCTTTCATTCTGGCGGAGACCTGTGCCCGCCTGGTCGAAAGCGGCCGGGCGCACGAGATCCGCAAGGAAGTTATCGGAGAACTCTCCTGGCGCGCCCACCTCGCCCGCGAGTATCTGCAGGGTTTCGACTTCGCGTCGCACCCGCATGCGCCCTTCCTCTGGCTGAAACTGCCGGAGCCCTGGATGTCCGGCACCTTCAAGAATGCAGCCTTTCGCGACGGCGTGCTGGTCGATGACGAAGACGAATTCAAGGCGGCTCGCAGCGAGAAAACCTATTACCGCATTCGCATCGGCTTCTCCTCACCCAAAACGGGCCAGGAATTGACCGCAGGCCTGATGATCCTGCGCCGGCTGCTGGAAAATGGCGGATCCGCCTATGATGGCGAAATATGACCTGTTGCAAATACACGCCATAATCCCGAAAAAAAGCACACGCCTGACGAGAGCGCTTTACCACTGCGACCCCCATGCTACCTCTTTGTTATTCCCGCTTGGTGCGAATCAAAGGACGGCAGATGAGGGTCGAGTTCGGAAAGATCGCGTTACGCTTCTTGGGGCTGGCATCCGTGGCGGCCGTAGCCGTCACCTCGATGGCGGGTTCGGCCAATGCCGGCGAGCAGATCTTCGATGAATTGCGTTTCGGGGCCTCCGCCTCGGTGCAATCGGGTCGTGCCGGGGAAGATGGCGTCTTTCCGGAGATTACCGCTCTCTTCGATCCTTTCGGATATGAGGAGGCTGTCGGCTGGCAGCAACAGCTGTTGCATCCTCGTGTCCATCTCGGCACGTCGATCGGAACTTCGGGTGAAGCAACCCAATTCTTCACGGGCTTCACCTGGACAGTCGATCTCAATGCAAAACTCTTTGCCGAAGCCGGATTCGGCGGCGTCATCCATACCGGCGAGCTGGACGACAATGATGACGGCCCGGAACTCGGCTGCCGCGTCCTCTTCCACGAATATGTCGGCGCCGGTTACCGTTTAACCCGCAATTGGAACGTGATGGCCCAGATCGCCCACTCCTCTCATGCCGATCTCTGCGACGGCCCGAATGACGGAATGACGCGCGCCGGCATCCAGATCGGCTACAAGTTCTGAGCGATTGCCGCCTTTACGAGAAAAGCCTGCCCGCCCTCTGTTGACGGCGGGCTTTTTTCTGTCGCGCGTCGCCGCTACATAAGCTAAAGACAGCGCAAAACGCGCCAGGGACTTTCCGCTCATGACCATTCCAAACACCATCCCGATCACGCCGGAACTCATTGCAAGCCACGGCCTGAAGCCGGACGAGTACCAGCGCATCCTGGATCTGATCGGCCGCGAGCCGACCTTCACCGAGCTCGGCATCTTCTCGGCCATGTGGAACGAGCACTGCTCCTACAAATCCTCGAAGAAATGGCTGCGCACGCTGCCGACCAAGGGGCCACGCGTCATCCAGGGGCCTGGCGAGAATGCCGGCGTCGTCGATATCGATGACGGGGATTGCGTCGTCTTCAAGATGGAAAGCCACAACCACCCCTCCTATATCGAGCCATACCAGGGTGCTGCGACCGGCGTCGGCGGCATCCTTCGCGACGTCTTCACCATGGGCGCGCGCCCGATCGCCGCGATGAACGCGCTGCGTTTTGGCGAACCGGATCATCCGAAGACCCGCCATCTCGTCTCCGGCGTCGTTTCCGGAGTCGGCGGTTACGGCAATTCCTTCGGCGTTCCCACGGTCGGTGGCGAAGTCGAGTTCGATGCGCGTTATAACGGCAACATACTCGTCAACGCCTTTGCCGCTGGTATCGCCAAATCCAACGCCATCTTCCTCTCCGAAGCCAAGGGCGTCGGCCTTCCGGTCGTCTATCTCGGCGCCAAGACCGGCCGCGACGGCGTCGGCGGCGCGACAATGGCATCGGCCGAATTCGACGAATCGATCGAAGAAAAGCGCCCGACAGTTCAGGTCGGCGACCCCTTCACCGAAAAATGCCTGCTCGAAGCCTGCCTCGAGTTGATGCAGACCGGCGCCGTTATCGCCATCCAGGACATGGGTGCGGCCGGCCTCACCTGCTCGGCTGTCGAAATGGGCGCCAAGGGCGATCTCGGCATTTTGCTGGAACTCGACAAGGTGCCGGTCCGTGAAGAGCGGATGACCGCCTATGAGATGATGCTGTCGGAAAGCCAGGAGCGCATGCTCATGGTGCTGCAGCCGGAAAAGGAAGAGCAGGCCAAGGCGATCTTCGTCAAATGGGGCCTCGACTTCGCCATCGTCGGCAGGACGACCGACGACCTGCGCTTCCGCGTCATGCATCAGGGCGAAGAAGTCGCCAACCTGCCGATCAAGGATCTCGGCGACCAGGCGCCGGAATATGACCGCCCCTGGCGTGAATCCGGCAAGCCTGCGCCCCTGCCCGCCAATCTCGTCGCGGCGCCTAAGGATTACGGCCAGGCGCTGCTCCAGCTCGTCGGCTCCGCCAATCAGTCGAGCCGCCGCTGGGTCTATGAGCAGTATGACACGCTGATCCAGGGCAACTCGCTGCAGCTCCCCGGCGGCGACGCCGGCGTCGTGCGCGTCGATGGCCACAAGAGCAAGGCGCTTGCCTTCTCCTCCGACGTGACGCCGCGTTATGTCGAGGCCGATCCCTTCGAGGGCGGCAAGCAGGCGGTCGCCGAATGCTGGCGCAACATCACCGCGACCGGCGCCGAGCCGCTTGCCGCCACCGACAATTTGAACTTCGGCAACCCCGAAAAGCCCGAGATCATGGGCCAGTTCGTGCAGGCGGTGAAGGGCATCGGCGAAGCATGCCGCGCGCTCGACTTTCCGATTGTCTCCGGCAACGTCTCGCTCTACAACGAGACCAATGGCGTCGCCATCCTGCCGACGCCGACGATTGCAGGCGTCGGCCTGCTGCCGGACTGGCGCAAGATGGTCCGCATCGGCAGCGCCAATGACGGCGACAAGGTGATCATGATCGGCGTCGACGGCAGCCATCTCGGTCAGTCCGTCTATCTCAGAGACCTGCTCTCCAGTCGTGAAGGGCCGGCGCCAGAAGTCGATCTCTTCGCCGAGCGCCGCAACGGCGATTTCGTCCGCTCCGTCATCCGCAACGGCCAGGCGACCGCCTGCCACGACATATCCTCGGGCGGTCTGGCCGTCGCGCTCGCCGAAATGGCCATGGCCTCGGACAAAGGCATGAAGATCGATCTGGGCGAAGGCAAGGGTGCTGCGCATGCGCTGCTCTTCGGCGAAGACCAGGCCCGTTACGTGCTGACTGTGCCGGCCGATGTCGCCGATTTCATCTGCGTCAATGCAGAAGGCGCCGGCGTTCCCTTCCGTCGCCTCGGCACGGTCGGGGGCGATACACTTGATGTCGGCGATCTTATTTCACTGCCGATTCAGCAATTGCGCGATGCCCATGAATCGTGGTTCCCTGACTTCATGGAAGGCCGCGGCGAGCTTGCCGCGGAATGATGCGCAAGGAGTAACGATCATGGCCATGAAACCCGGCGATATCGAAGACATGATCAAGGCTGGGATTCCCGGTGCCAAGGTGACGATCCGCGATCTGGCGGGCGACGGCGATCACTACGCCGCCGAAGTCGTCGCCGAAGCCTTCCGCGGCAAGAGCCGCGTACAGCAGCACCAGATGGTCTACGAGGCGCTGAAGGGAAACATGGGCGGCGTATTGCACGCCCTCGCTTTGCAGACCTCCGCACCGGATTGACATGCCGGCTTCGGCCGGTCGAAGCTTTGAAATAAAGAGGCCCGGGTGGAAGGATTCTTTCCTTCCGGGTCTTTAGTTCTCTGCAAAGCGGTTTCTGCATGACAACGGTCTCCGGCCTCGCATGCGCCGTGCTTCAACCTCCCTAATTCCTGCCCTCGGGCTTGACCCAAGGGACATCCCAGGAATGCCGCCACCGCGCTTCAGCTCGGTGAAATGACTAATGCTCCCCGACCGCCGTAACCTGGCGCGAACGATTTAGGTCAGGCTGATATGCTTGCCCGCCGCGGCGGATCGCTTCAGGGCGTCGATAACTTTTAAGGTTTCTAGTCCCTCACGTCCGCTGACCAGCGGCGCTTCTTCCCCTCTGATGACCCTGCAAAGCTGGCGTATCTGAAGGACTAGCGGATCCTCGTTCTCGATTTCGGCGCGATGGCATTCGAACGGTTCCGTCCAGCCCCTGTTGCCGGGATTGCTCCACATGTTGAGCGACGGCACCGACAGCGACCCGTGGGTGCCGCCGATCATGTAGCAGGCCTCCTCTGTTTTAGGATAGGCGGGGTTTTCTCCGGTCGTCATCTCCCAACTCCATGGCGCGACGACGGAGTCCGAAACGGAAGCAGTCCCGAGAATTCCGTTCTTGAACTCGATAAGAATCACCGCGGTTTCCTCAACGGCGTTTCCGCGAACTGCGTTGGATTCGCACGCCTGGACGGCAGCGACATCTCCAAACAGGTAACGAAGGTTGTCGATGTCGTGGATCAGATTGAGAAAGACTGGTCCCGCGCCGCGTTCGCGCCGCCAGGAAGTGTCGAAGTATTCGTCTGGTTTGAATAGCCAGAACATGGCATTCACGACCAGTATTCGCCCGAGCTTTCCGCTTTCGATAATCTGTTTAGCCATTTGCATCATCGGATTATGTCGGCGATGGTGTCCGGTCAGCAGCGGAACGCCTTTGGCCTCGGCTATCTGAACGAGCTTCTCGCCAGCGGCAATATCGTCGGCGATTGGCTTCTCGATCAAGGCCGGGATGCCGGCCTCTACGGCCTCAAACCCGTTTCTGACATGGATCTGGTTGGGCGTCGCGACGATGACGCCGTCGGGGCGCCCCGTGGCGACCATCTCAGCGAAGCTCGAAAACCATCTGGTGCCGACCTCGCTTGCGATCGCCTCTCCAGCCGGGGTCGGATCGACGACGGCGACAAGCTCCGCCATCGGTTCGTCCAGCACATGTTTGATGTGACGCCTTCCGATAAGCCCCGCGCCGAGGACCGCCAGTTTGACTGCGGGAGCCATGGTCAGTCCTTCTTCGGCGCCTTGAGCATCGTCGCGACGCGGCGAATTCCGAGCTGATAACCTTCCGTACCAAGACCGGCGATGACGCCGTCGGCGCGATGGGAAACGAAGGAATGATGACGGAAGCTTTCGCGCTTATGCACGTTGGAGATATGAATCTCGATGACGGGACCCTCGAACGTGTTCAAGGCGTCGAGGATTGCAAGCGATGTGTGCGTGAATGCGGCCGGATTGATGACGATGCCGGCTCCGTCTTCGCGTGCTTCGTGGATCCAGTCGATGATTTCATATTCACGGTTGCTCTGGTGGAAACGGATCTCGTGGCCGAGTTCAGAGGCCAGTTTCCGGCAGTCTGCCTCGACGTCGGCCAGCGTCTCGTGACCATAGATGTGAGGCTGACGCTTGCCGAGCAAATTGAGGTTTGGGCCATTCAGAACGTAGATCAGGCTCATTGCAATTGTCCTTGTGAGGGCGTTGCCAAGTTTAGGCGAACGCTATTTCCTGGAATGCGAAATCCGGATCGGATTCGTAAAGGTCGGCCCGCAGGCCCAGCCGTCCCGCTTGCAGCGCGGGGGCCGCTACATCGCGCCCGGCTTCAAAGACAGCCTTCAACAACTCCCGCTTCGTTTCTGCCGGCCGGCCAGGCGCCATGCGCACAATTATCTGGATGAAGTGATTGTCCGGGTGCTCGTCGCCGACGCAGGAGAAGGTCGCCTCCCTGGCGAAGGTCCGCACGGCAGTGGGCTTCACCAGGCCTCCGTCGCGCACCCGATAGTGGACGGCTCTGGTCAATTCATCAATCGCCACCCTTTCGGCAGCACCCCGGCTATAGTCGATGATGATGTGCGGCAAGACATGTCCTCCCGGTCAGGCTGGAGCTCGACACAATTCTTCGAAGTGGCGCGACATGCGTTCCGCATCCGGTTTTACACCCGTGAACAGTTCAAAGGCCGCCGCGGCCTGGAACACGGTCATGCCGCCGCCCGGCAAGGTCCTGCACCCCTTCTCCTCCGCCAGGGCCAGAAGTTCGGTCACGAGCGGCATGTAGACGATATCGGCGACCCAGTGATGTCGGTGAAGCCATTCCGGGTCGATCGGGAGACCCGGGTGACTTCGCATGCCCGTCGGGGTAGCGTGGATCAGCCCATCCGCAGAATCGAGCGCCGCGCCGACGTCTCTGATCGGCTGCGCGCAGGTTCTTGAAAAGCGCCGGTTGAGCTGATCGGCAAGCGCGGCGGCGCGATTTGTGTCCTGGTCGAAGATCGAGAGCATCTCGATACCGAGCTTGATGGCCGCGTGCGCGACGGCGACTCCTGCGCCGCCTGCGCCGAGCAGGACAGCATGCGTTTTGGCGACACCGGGCATACCCCGCTCGAAATTCTTATAGAAGCCATACCAGTCCGTATTGTGCCCGATCCGCTTTCCGTCCCGAAGCACGACTGTGTTGACCGCTCCGAGCATCTCGGCGTCCTCGGACAGGCTCGTAAGATGAGCGATGACCGTCTGCTTGCACGGGTGCGTGATGTTGCTTCCTGCGAAGCCGCGGTCTTCGAGTTCTACGAGCAATTCAGGCAGCGCAGAAGCGGGTAAACTGCGCTCCGCGAGGTCGACGAGCTCGTAATGGTAATCCAGCTTCAGGTGCCGCGCCTCGGTTTCATGGATCGCGGGGGACTTCGACATCTGGATGTCGGCCCCGATGAGACCGACGAGGAATGTGTTGTTGTTCATTTGGAGACCCAATCGGCTCAGTGATGTGCGAGGATCTCGCCAAGGAAAGCCTTGGTGCGCTCATGCGTCGGAGACTTGAAGAAGACCTCGGGCTCGGCCTCCTCTATGATCTCGCCGGAAGCCATGAAGATGACCCTGTCTGCAACTTGACGGGCAAAACCCATTTCATGGGTCACGCAGATCATGGTCATGCCGTCGCGTGCGAGGCCGATCATCGTGTCCAGCACTTCCTTGACCATTTCCGGATCGAGCGCCGATGTGGGTTCGTCGAACAGCATCGCCTTGGGCTCCATGCAAAGCGCCCTGGCAATAGCGACACGCTGCTGCTGGCCACCGCTGAGCTGCGCGGGATACTTCTCCGCCTGATCAAGGATTCGAACCCGTTCCAGGTATTTTCTCGCCAGCCCCTCGGCGTCAGCCCGGCTGGTTCCGCGGACCCTCATGGGCGCAAGCGCGCAGTTCTGCAGAACGGTCATGTGGGGGAACAAATTGAAGTTCTGGAACACCATCCCGACTTCGCGCCGAATGGCGTCAACCGCCTTGCTCGTGCCGTCGAGCGATTGTCCGTCGACGACGATCCTGCCTTCGTGGATCAACTCGAGAGCGTTGATGCAGCGGATTAACGTCGACTTGCCGGAACCCGAAGGCCCGCAAAGGACGATCTTCTCGCCTTTGCGGACCGATAGGCTGATGTTTTTCAACGCATGGAAGGAGCCGTACCATTTCTCCACCTTCTCAAGGGATATCAATGTCGACTGATCATTAGCGGAACTGAGCACGGCGCCCTCCATGTATGCTTTACTTGACGGTGAACGGGATGTTGGGGATGGATTCCGGGAACTTCGGCAGATCGATCTTCATCCACTTCTTGGTAATGGCTGCAAGTTCGCCATTGGCCTTGATCTTGTCGAGGAACGCATTGACGGCCTCGTTCCAGTCCTTCTCGCCCAGTCGTGTTCCGACGCCATTGTAAGTCGTCAGGAAGTCGATCTTGCGCTCATAGGTGCCTGGGCTGGCGGCATCGAGCCGCTGTCCGTAGAACATGTTGCCTCCGACGGCCTTGACCTGTCCGGAGACCAGCGCCTGAATGGTCGAGGCGTCGTCGTCGAAGCGGCGGACGGTCGCCGTCGATCCCACGGCGTCGGTAATGGCCTTGTCCTGCGAGCTGGACTTCGGCACGCCGATTTCCCAGCCGGCAACATCGGCAGGCGTTTTCGCGGTATCGGCCTTTGCCGCATAGAGCGAGATCGTGTTCGCCGCGTATGGCTTGCTGTACTGGATTGATTTGGCGCGCTCTTCCGTCATCGCCATCGTGGCGAACAGGATATCGACCTTGCCAGTGGTCAGGGCCGGAATGCGATTGGCGACGGCGAGCGGCTGGAACTGGACCTTAACTCCGAGTTCCCTAGCGAAGAGTGTCGCGACATCGGCATCGAACCCGTCCTGCTTGCCGCTCGTGTTGACGAAGCCCCATGGCGCATTATCGCCCTGAATGCCGACGACGATCGTGCCCTTGGCCTTGATCTCCTCGACGGTCGCCGCGGAAGCCGCTGCCGCCCCTACTGTGGCGAAGGCGGCCGTAGCCAGGGCCATTCCAAGAAATTGTCTGCGATTGCTATACATTCCATTCTCCTCCTCTGTGGTCTTTGCTTCGGGCGAAGCAAGGTTAGCGGGCGGCTTTCGCCATCCGTTTTTCGAGGCCGCTCCCGATGTGGGAGAGAGGCCAACAAATGATGAAGTAGACCATTCCGACGATCCCGAAGACGAGCAGCGGGCGGTAGGTCTGGTTCGAAATGATCTGTCCGGCACGGGTCAGCTCGATGAAACCGACGATTGCTGCAAGCGATGTGCCCTTGATGAGCTGAACGAGAAATCCGATGGTTGCAGGCATCGAAATCTTCAGTGCCTGCGGCAGGACAACGTCCTTCATTCGGGAGATGTAATGCAGCCCGAGTGCATTCGCGGCTTCGGTCTGGCCCTTCGGAACGGCTTCGATCGAGCCGCGCCAGATCTCGCCCAGGAAGGCGCTCGCATGGAGGGTGAACGCGATGGCCACAGCGATCCATGCATTGACGTCGACTCCCAATAGCGCGACGCCGTAGTAGACGACGAAGAGCTGCATCAGGAGCGGTGTGCCCTGGAAGAGCGCGATGTAGCCCGACGATACGAAACGTGCGAAGCGGTTCTTCGACGTGCGCACCAGAGCGATCAGAATTCCGAATACACCTCCTCCGACGAAGCCGATGACGGCCAGCAGCACGGTCCACTTCAGACCCTGCAAGAGGAAAAACAGCTCGTTTTCGCCGATGGGACCCATGAACGCCTCCTATCGGGTCGGGTAGTTGAAGTAGGACCGAGAGATAAGGGCGAAGATGCCCATCATCAGGCTCGAGATGACGAGGTAGATTGCAGTCACGCTGAAATAGACCTCGAAGCTTCGGAAGGTGTCGGATTCGATCCGCTGCGCCGCCGAGGTCAGCTCGTAGGCGGCGATCGAAGTGCAGACCGAAGTCGTCAAGGTCAGCATCACGAACTGGCTGGTCAGGGACGGATAAATCGCTCGCAGAGCCGGCTTCAAAACGATCAGCCGGAACACATCGGCCTTATGCAAGCCCAACGCGAAACCTGCCTCAACCTGGCCCTTGCTCACGCTTTCCACGCCGCCTCGAATGATCTCAATCGCATAGGCGCCGCCATTGATCCCCAGCGCGATAATGGCGGTAGCGGTGGGGTTCAGCCGGATGCCCATGAGCGGAAGGGCGAAATAGATGAAGAATATCTGTACCAGGAATGGTGTATTTCGAACGATCTCGACGAAGGCAATCACCGGAGATCGAACGAGTTTGTTCCTGGATGTTCTTGCAGCGACGCCGAGAATACCGATGGCGAGCGCAAGGATCATTCCGGCAACCGCGAGACCGAGCGTCCCAAGCGAACCCCAAAACAATTCCGGGGCGCGGTCAAAGACCGCACCAAAATCGAACGTATAGCCCATATGTTGACTTCCTCCCTCCGGCGCGGCTCACACCTTGCCGGCGCCGGATCAGCGATCCGGCCCGAATAATTCTTCGGCCCTGTCGTACAGATGTTTCAAATGCGTCTCGGGCGCGGCAGACCCTGCGAGTGGGACTTCCACCGAGATCGCCGTGGAGCGATCGACCGCTGCAACAAGCTCCTTCAACGGCAATTCGCCCTCCCCCGGTGCGAACCGCCCGCCTCTAGCTTCAGTGATCATCTCCTCTGGTGTCACCGGCGCTGGCCCAGTGACATCGCACAACTGAACGTGCTTTACCCGGTCAATCTCGGTCCGGAGCGAGGCGAGCGTGCCGCCATTCCTGAAGAAATGTACTCCGTCGACGAGGGCGCCGGCATTGCGGGCGCCACTCGCCTTCACAAGACCGACGCTGTCCTGGAAGGTTCTAGTCACCCGCCAACCCATGTTCTCGATGTCGACAGCCAAGCCGTATCGGTCCGCGAGGCTGCAGAAATCCGAGAGGTTCGATACCAATCTGGCTTGATCAGGATCATCTCCGCAGACACTGAGCCGGCGTGCCCCAATGTTCGCAGCCGCGGCGACTGTCGCCTCCATCGACGGCGCGTCGAACGAGGGGTCGATTACGAAGAACTCGATATCGAAAACCTCGACGCCCTCACCGGCAAGCACGGATTTCAACTCGCCTGCAGCCGAACCACCGACAGGCAGCTCGTAGTAAGGCGCACCGGGGAACGCCGGATGCAGCCTGAGCCCGACCCTGGAGAACCCCGCACGCGCTGCGGCCTTCGCAAACTCCGCGGGAGGCAGCAATATCGATGAGAAGTGCGCGACGCCAATTGGGGGCGCCGATTTCGCTGTTGCGGCGGCCATCACACGATTCCCTTCGTCGCGAGATGGTTGCGCAGATTGGTGCCGGTCCGATGAATGTGCTGGCGGAGCTTGTCGCAGGCATAGTCGACATCACGCGCGACTGCGCCCTGGGCAATCTCGCTATGTTCCTGCCCGACGTTGCGATCGCCCGACGTACGGATCAGGAAGACGCGGCGATATCGGTCGTTGAGATTGAGCAGAAGACTGCAGAAATGAAGTAGCAGAGGTTTCCCGCAGCCCGAGATCAGTGTCAGGTGGAACTCGCGGTGAAGCGCTTCCCAGTGCTCCAGCGTTTCTGGATGCGCGGCGTCGCGCTCCGTGCGGTTGAGACGATGAAGTGCACGCATGACGTTGCCCTCCCAATCGACGTCTCCGAGACGCATGGATTCACGCAGCGCGAACACTTCGAGTTCCTCGCGTAGGCTGGTGACCTCTTCGAGATTGGCCAGGGAGATCGGCGCGACGCGATAGCCTCTGTTGTCCTGAAACTCGACCAGACCGTCTGAAATGAGCCTGGCCAAGCCCTCCCGCAACGGGCTCAGACTGACATTGAAAGTCTTCCGCGCCTTGTCGAGATTGATCTTGCTGCCCGCTTCCAGTTCACCGGAAATGATCGCCTCCCGAAGGCGCGATGCGAGCTGACTGCCGATGGTGTTCTTGCCATCGTCCAGGAAGCCGGCCGACGGCGCGTCTTCTGTCAACGGCGCAAGAGAGCTGTCGTCGGCCGAGTCCATCTTCCCTCCCAAAGCAACCTGCCAAAGTTTCGATAATCGATATGATAAACGATTATTGATGTCAACATGAATACGCCAGAAACCACCAGACGTCTGCGTCAGCGCCCTAATCGAAACACATTTATCTATTTATTTCCGCATGTTCACTCGACATAAATCACGAACCCTCCCCTGCCGATAGTATGGATCGCTCGGTCGTCGGTTGACAGATAATCGATTATTCTGATAGTCGAACCTCATTGGGAGGTAGCCCTATGGCAATTAGAACCGAAAGCGAGTTGACGCCTGCCGTTCTCGCCGTGATGAACCGCACCGCGGATCCACGGCTCCGGGAGATACTCGTTGCAATGGTGAAGCACGTCCACGCATTCGTGCGGGAGGTCAGGCTGTCGGAAGTCGAGTTTCGCGAAGCGACCGCCATCCTCAACGAAATTGGGCAGTTGCAGACCGACAGCCACAATGAGTTCGTGCTCATGGCCGGATCGCTTGGCGTCTCGTCGCTCGTGTGCCTGCTCAACAACGGCGACAACGGGCAGACCGAGACGTCACAGTCGCTGCTCGGGCCCTTCTGGCGGCTCAACTCACCGCGGGTCGAGAACGGCGGAACCATCATCCGCTCGGAAACGCCCGGAACACCCCTGTTCGTCCACGCGAAGGTGGTTGATCGAGGAGGCAAGCCCATCCAAGGCGCCGAGATCGACGTATGGCACGCCTCGCCTGTCGGCCTCTACGAGAACCAGGATCCTGATCAGGCGGAAATGAACCTGCGCGGCAAGTTCACTACGGACGACAAGGGTCGGTTCTGGTTTAGAACGGTCAAGATGGTGGGCTATCCCATCCCTGTCGACGGGGTCGTAGGTCGGCTTCTCCAAGCGCAAGGCCGCCACCCTTACCGACCGGCGCATCTGCACGCCCTGATCTTCAAAGAGGGATACAAAACCCTCATCTCCCAGGTCTTCGACCCGAGCGATCCGAACATTGATTCCGATGTGCAGTTCGGCGTCACCGCGGCTTTGACGGGCGATTTTGTCCGTCATGACGAGCCGCACCCATCCGACACGGACGTCAGTGGGCCCTGGTTCTCGCTCGACTACACCTACGTCATGGTGCCGGGCGAGGCCATCCTGCCGCGTCCCCCGATCAAATAGCGAAACCAACAGAGCCACATCATGATTACGCAAAAGGAACGCCAGGCGGCAGCCGACGCACTGCTGAAGGCAGAAACCGAACGCAAGCCGATCGTCCAGCCGAGCAGGACATATCCGAATTTGGAACTTGAAGACGCCTACGAGATCCAAGCACTCTGGGCGCAGGCCCGGATTGCCAAGGGGGCGCGGATCGCGGGTCATAAGATCGGACTGACATCGCGGGCGATGCAGATGGCTTCGAAAATGACGGAGCCCGACTACGGCGTCATTCTCGACGATGCCCTTTTTAACGACGGCGCGCAGATCAGAGCGGAACTCTTTATCAAGCCTCGCCTCGAAGTCGAGCTTGCCTTCGTGATGGGTGAGGATCTCGAGGGGCCGGGCACTCGGATCTATGATGTCATGCGCGCGACGGAGTTTGTCGTCCCTGCGCTTGAGATCATCGACTACCGAACCGAGGTGCCCAGAGCGATCACCGATACGATCGCCGACAACGCTGCTTTTGGAGCGATCGTCGTGGGTGGTCGTATCATCCGGCCAATGGATCTTGACATCCGCTGGGTTGGCGCGACCCTTTCAAAAAACGGCATCATCGAGGAATCGGGTGTTTCAGCAGCTATCATGGGGCATCCGGCCGCGGGTGTCGCCTGGCTTGTGAACAAGCTTCATGCCGTCGGAGCCGGGTTGAAGAAGGGCCAGATCGTTCTTGCAGGCTCGTTTACTCGCCCGGTGGACATAGCCAAGGGCGATGTCATCCAAGCCGACTATGGTCCGGTCGGCTCGATCGGCGTCTCGTTCGTGTGAGGCGCCGATGGAACTTCCTATCAATCACTTCAAACGAAAATTGAGAGCCGGTCAGAGCCAGATCGGTCTCTGGTGCGGCCTTCCCGGAAGCTACGCGGCAGAAATCGTCGCGCCGTCGGGCTTCGACTGGGTGCTGTTCGATACCGAGCACTCTCCAAGCGACGTCCTTACCGTCCTGCCGCAATTGCAGGCGGTCGCGCCTTACGACGTTTCCCCAGTCGTACGCCCGGCATTCAACGATCCCGTGCTGATCAAGCGCTTTCTGGACATCGGCGTCCAGACGCTCCTCATTCCCTATGTGCAGAACGAGGAGGAAGCGAAGGCAGCGGTCGCCGCCATACGGTATCCGCCGCACGGGGTTCGCGGGGTCTCCGCCTTGACGCGCGCCACCCGCTTCGGGCGCGTGCCGAACTACGCGCGGGTTGCCGAACAGGAGATCTGCCTGCTTCTGCAGGTCGAGACCCGAGAGGCACTCGGTCGGCTGGAGGCGATCGCAGCGGTCGAAGGCGTCGACGGTGTCTTCATCGGTCCCGCCGATCTGGCGGCCAGCTTTGGCCATCCTGGACAACCGGGACACCCCGAGGTGGTCGCGGCGATCGAAGATGCGATCGGACGCCTGAAAATTCTCGGAAAGCCGGCAGGCATCCTCACGCCGGACGAGACTTTCGCCGCCCGCTGCATTTCGCTCGGGACGTTGTTCACCGCCGTTGGCGTAGACGTCGCCCTCCTTGCAAGAGGATCGGAGGCGCTCGCAGCCCGGTTTGCATCTTAGGAGTTCGCGCCGATGTCGACGCGCGAGAAAGTTCTGTCCGAGATAGCACCGGCGGGCATAATCCGGGCCGCCGTCAACATGTCGAATGCAGCGTTGGTCCGTTGGGACGATCAGGCCGGCGCCTTGGTCGGCCCAAGCGCTCAGATCGGTCACAAGATTGCCGAGCAACTGGATTGCGGCCTGTCGCTGATCCAGTACGGCTCAGCCGCCGACATCCTCGCCGCTTCCGATCGCGGCGAGTGGGACATTGCTTTTATTGCCTCGGATCCCTCGAGAGCCGACCGGTTCTCCTTTTCACCCCCCTACATCTCAGTCAGAGCGACCTATTTGGTGCCGGAGGGCTCGGCGTTCCGATCCGTCGGAGACGTCGATGCTGAAGGAGTGCGGATAGCCTCCGCAAAAAGCGCCGCCTATACGAAGCAGCTCGAGCGTATTCTTGAAAAAGCTACTGTCTCGCATACTGACAGTCCGGCAGCTGCAATCGATCGTCTTGTCAGATCGCAGTGCGACGCGGCTGCAGGATTGACCGAATTCCTCGTTCAGAGTTCGGAGCGAATTTCCGGCTTCCGACTGGTAGAGGGAGCGTTCTCTGAAATTCCCCAGACGATCGCCGTCCACCGAAGAGCCATTCATGCCTCAGCCTTCTTTGCGGATTTCGTACACCGTCTGAATGCAAGCGCTGGAGCGCCGTAACGTAACGTCCTCGGCTCTTGGACGCGTGCTGGCTGTGGCGGGATCAGATCGGCAATATCGTAACCAGCCAACAGCGCTGGAGGCCAGCCTTCAAGCCGGCAGCTTATTCTGCTCCGGAGAGGCAAAGACCGAGGCCGGCATCGGTCCTGACGTCATCAGGGTGAAATCAAAGGACGCCTTGAGATCTGGGCCTAGCACATATTGCCGATGGACCCGCAGCTGGTCCTTGCGGATCTTCCGGTAATGTTCGCTCGTCAGCATCTGCTTGACGCGGATAAGAAGGATTTTCGCCGGGGGCGCATCTGCATGGCCGGAGATGGCAACGACCGGCACCTTGTAGAAATTGATCGAATCCGTCAGGCATTGCACGTCAAGCCAGAAGATCTCCGGACAGCGGGCGATGAGGCCGACGCGGGCGCGAAGCGATGTTGCCGATGACAGCAGGGCGCATTGCAGAATGGCGCTGCCGAGTGTGGCAAACACGACGCGCCTGCCCTTGAATATCTCCGGCTCCCTTTCAAGCAATATGCCGATCACATGGGCGGCGACGCTCGATCCCATGCTATGCGAGGAGATCACGTACTCGTCCGCCTCCTCGGCGAGCGCCTTGCGCACCGCGGTCGCCCGCTCTTCTAGCCAGCCGTTGAAGTCGCCCCGATCCATACGGCCGAGCGCCACTGCCATTTCCCAATCGGCAAAAAGATGCAGCGTATGGAAACGCTCGGAAAAAGGCAGGAAGGCGAAGATGAAGAAGCAAAGCGCCAGTGGCCCACTCCAGAGCAGATGCCAGGCGGAGAGGCCGAGACTATAGGGCAGGATAACGATCTCTGCCGTCAGCGCGATTGCCAGCGCCGTCAGCAGGAATGGAAAGAGGAAGAACAGGCCAAAACGCCACGCATGCCTGAAATATCCCCGCATGCCACCTTCGAGCATGATCTCGGCGCAGCTTCGAAAGCCTGCAATGATCCGGCTCAGCGTGTTGCGGCTGCGCAGCCCGCGCACGAGCATGTCGTGATCAACCATATGAATCCGGCTCTTCGTCCGCCAGCCGGCGGAACTGGTCTCGGCCGCAGGCGCCGCCTCGTAGGCTCCCGCGCTGCCGGTCGTGACCTCGAAGCTGAGAGGATCGCTTCCCGCCTCCGGCGCGCCTGTTTCGACCGAGTAGCCCCAGACGGCAGCACTCTGTCTGGCTGAGCGTTCGTATCGCGCTCGGTGGGCAAGGCCGTCGAGCGGCTCGAAGCCCGGGAAATGCAGGACGACCCGCTTCTTTATCAATTTCATTTCGGTGTTCCGCCCGGCTAAGGCCGGTCTATTGCTGCGATACGGCTGCTGGTCTCTGATATCGGCAAAAAGCAGGCATGGTCTCAAGGGCGCCTTGCTAACCGAACTCTTCTGGAATTCAATAGCAGCCACGTTGTTTTCGCGGCGAATGGAGGGGTTTTGTGGCTGATCTTGTCAAAGAATTGATATCGGGCGTCGTCGATAGCGTTCTGAAGGAAATTCTGAAGAAAACCACCGGCCGCGTCACGACGAAGCGCAGGAGGCGCAAGGCGCGCCCTGCCGCGACCACGACGGCTGCCCGCAAGGCGCCCAAGCGCAAGCCGGCCCGCAAGCAGATCAGCAAGCGCAGAACCGCCGCCGGCCGCAGCCGTCAGCGTCGCGTCTGAGACACGCGGCAACACTTCGGCCGTAACGCGACGGCAACAATCCCGAAGTGGTCTCACCACATTGGTTTTTTTGGATCGGGCGGCTGGAATTCCTGTTGTCACATGCTATCTAAGGAAAACGATTGAAACGGCGGGCCTTTAACTCGCCTGTTGAAAGGATCAGATCCCATGAGCGGCATTCACGAATTCATCGACAACGAAATCAAGAGCAACGACGTCGTCCTCTTCATGAAGGGCACGCCGCAGTTTCCGCAGTGCGGGTTCTCCGGCCAGGTCGTGCAGATTCTCGATTACATCGGCGTCGACTACAAGGGCATCAATGTGCTCGCCGATTCGGAAATCCGCCAAGGCATCAAGGATTATTCCAACTGGCCGACGATTCCGCAGCTTTACATAAAGGGCGAGTTCATCGGCGGCTGCGACATCGTGCGGGAAATGTTCCAGGCCGGTGAACTGCAGCAGCATCTCCAGGAAAACGGCGTCACCGTTCGCGGCGCCGCCTGACCGGTCACCGGACGTCCGCCCGGTTTCCAAATCTGTTTCTCGAGTCCGAGGCGCTGCGGTGAGCAGCGCCTTGGCCTGTTTATGGGAATTTCATTGTGACAGATTCATCACAAGCCGTGTCCGCGGGCCGCCTGCCCATGGGCAAGCGTGAGTTCATCGCGCTTGCCGCCTTCCTGATGGCCATCAACTCGCTTGCCATAGACATCATGCTCCCGGCGCTGCAGCAGATCGGCGCGAGCCTCGGAGTCGAGAGCGAGAATCACCGGCAATTCGTCGTCTCCTCCTATCTGCTCGGTTTCGGCTGCGCCCAGCTTTTCTACGGTCCGCTCTCCGACCGCTTCGGCCGCCGCACGCCGCTGCTGATCGGCCTCGTAGTCTATATCACGTCCGCCATCGGAATCGTTTTCGTTCCCTCCTTCGCAGGCCTGCTGGTGCTGCGCTTCATCCAGGGCGTCGGCTCGGCCGCCACCCGCGTCATCACCATCTCCATCGTCCGCGACATCTATGGCGGCCGACAGATGGCCGAGGTCATGTCGCTCATCATGATGGTCTTCATGATCGTGCCGGTGATTGCGCCCGGCACCGGCCAGGTCGTCATGTTCTTCGGCAACTGGCACCTGATCTTCCTCTTCATCGCCACAATGGCGACGGCGATCGGCGTCTGGGCCTATGTCCGCCTGCCGGAAACCCTGCATCCGCGGAATGTCCGCCCCTTCACCGCCCGCTCGATATTCGGCGCCTTCAAGCTGGTGCTGACCAACCGCGTGGCGCTCTGCTATACCATCGCCAGCACCTTCATCTTCGGTGCGCTGTTCGGCTTCATCAACTCCGCCCAGCAGATCTATGTCGGCATCTACGGCCTCGGCGTGTATTTCCCGTTCGCTTTTGCCGGCGTGGCGATCTTCATGTCGCTGTCGTCCTTCTTCAATTCCCGTTTTGTCGGCAAGCTCGGCATGCGCCGCCTGTCACACGGCTCGCTCATCGGCTTCATCGCCATCAACACCATCTGGCTGATCGTCCAGATGGCAAGCTCCGAGCCTATGCCTTTTGCACTGTTCATCTCCTTCTTCGGGCTTGCCATGTTCCAGTTCGGCTGGATCGGCTCGAACTTCAATTCGCTGGCCATGGAGCCGCTGGGACACGTCGCCGGCACCGCTTCCTCCGTTCTCGGCTTCATGAGCACGGTCGGCGGCGCCCTTATCGGCGCCGGCATCGGCCAGGCTTTCGACGGCACGGCGCTGCCGATGGTCGCCGGTTATTTCATCGTCTCGATCATCGGCCTTTTCTTCGTGCTGATCGCCGAGAAGGGCCGGCTCTTCCATCAGCATAATCCGGCCGTTTGAACGGCCGGTCCCTTCCGCATCCAGGATTTCACCGCATGACGCCGCACAAACCGCACCAGGAAAACCAGGGGTCCCGCCGCATCGGCATGGGCTTCGGCGAATTCGTCGTCACCATCGCCGTCATGACCGCCAGCATTGCCATGGCGATCGACAGCATGCTGCCGGCATTGCCCAATATCGGCCATTCACTCGGCGTCACCAACACCAACGACGCCCAGCTCATCATCGGCGTGTTCTTCCTCGGCTTCGGCGTCTCGCAGATATTCTTCGGCAGCCTTTCAGACACGTTCGGCCGCCGCAATATCCTGCTCGGCGGCCTCGCCTGCTATGTGGTCGCAATGTTTGCCGCTGCCGCAACCGGTAGCTTCGAAATGCTGCTCCTCATGCGCTTCATTCAGGGCGTGGGCGGCGCGGCCGTGCGCATCACCACCATGGCCATCGTCCGCGACTGCTTCGGCGGCCGCGAAATGGCCCGCGTCATGTCCTATGTCATGATCGTCTTCATGATCGTGCCGATCGTTGCTCCTTCGGTCGGCCAGCTCATCATCCTCTATGCCAACTGGCACTGGATCTTCATCCTGCTCGGCGCCGTCGCCAGCATCCTGTTCGTCTGGGCTCTTCTGCGGCTGAAGGAATCGCTTCCCCCGGCAGAACGCCTGCCTTTGTCGATCGGCTCTGTCGCGGACGGCTTCAAGACCGTGCTCACCAACCGCATCACCTGCGGCTACATGATCGGTCTGACCATGTTCACCGGCGTCATCAGCGCCTATGTGATTTCCGTGCAGCAGGTTTTCGGCGAAGTCTATGGCCTTGGGGATTGGCTGCCGATTGCCTTTGCGGCGACTGCCGGCGGCATTGCCGTCGCCAATTTTGCCAACGGCTTCTTCGTCCGCAAATTCGGCATGCGTCGGATCTCGCACGCGGCGCTGCTGATCTTCACGGCGCTGTCGGCACTCGGCTTCGTCACCGCGTTGGCGGGCAAGCCGGATTTCGCCACCGCCTACAGCATCTTCACAATCGTTCTGATGATGTTTGCGGTGATCGCCACCAATTTCACCGCCATCAGCCTTGAGCCGATGGGCAATCTCGCCGGCACTGCGACCGCCATCACCGGCTTTGTCTCGACGACCTTCGGCGCCATCCTCGGCGGTCTGGTCGGGCAGATGTTCAACGGCACGGTGCAGCCACTCTTCGGCGGATTCGCGCTGTTCGGTCTGCTGACGATCGCAGCCACGCTATGGGCTGAGAACGGCAAGCTCTTCACCCATCCGGGCGACAGTCCGCAACTCGATCCGGGCGCCGCCCATTTCTGAGGCAGGTGAACCCGGTCAATTCAAGGCATCCTCGATGGACGAACGAATTCTGATCAGGCCTTATGCGCCAAGTGACGTGGACGCCACGGTCGAGATATTTCTGCGCTCCATCCGAGAAGTCTCGTCAAAAGACTATTCCGCCGCCGAGATCGAAGCTTGGGCAGAGGTGGAGGATCGCCGCCTGTGGGCGGAACGAAGGATGAGCAGGCCGGCCTGGATGGCAGAGATTGCCGGAAACCGCGTGGGTTTTTCGGATCTCACCAGCGACGGGTGCCTCGACATGATGTTCGTGCACCCTGGCTATCAAGGGATCGGCGTAGCAACCCGCCTATTGGGCAGAGTCGAAGAAGAGGCTCTCACGCTGGGGTTTCGCCGAATATATACAGAAGCAAGCAGAACTGCTCGCCCGTTTTTTGAACGCAAAGGATTTCGCGTGATAACCCGGCAAATCGTCAAAAAGCGCGGACAGGACCTGGAAAACTTTTTGATGGAAAAATTCTGCGCCTGAATTGTCATTTTGCGACCGGCTTGCGACGGCCGGTCGCATAGGTTTAGACGGTAACGACCTCACGCCGCAGCGTGTCCCAGGATGCCTTGTCCGGCGCAATCAGCAGTCCGCCGTCGAGATGCTGCGGCAGGTAGGGCGAGCCATCGAAGCGGGCCGCATAGGCGCCGGCCTCCTGCGAGATCAGCGTGCCGGCAAGATGATCCCAAGGCATCAGCTTGTTGTACATCAGGTAATGGACGTGCCCGCCGGCAAGGGTGCGGTATTCGTGGGCAGCACAGCGGTAGTTGGTGAGGAAACGCACCTTGGCGAGATTGCCAAGGACCTCGGCGCGCTTCTCCGCTGGCAGGTAGCCGGTTGAAGCCATGCCGACCATCTGGTCGAGCGCAACAGGCTCGGCTGCGCGCAATCGTTGCGCCTCGCCTTCCGGCCTGCGCAACCAGGCGCCGCCACCCTTCTCCGCCATCACCCAATCGTCCCCCATCGGGTCGTAGATCATGCCGGCAATGGTTTCGCCGCCTGATATGACCGAAGCCATGACACCGAAGGCCGGGATGCCGGCGGCGAAGTTGAACGTTCCGTCCACCGGATCGACCACGATCGCGAAATCGGCATCGGCAAGCCTCCCAAGCAGCGCCGGATCGGCCGCGACTGACTCTTCACCGACGAACAGCGCGTCCGGCCAGAGCTGTTGCGCTTCCGCCTTGATCATCCGCTCGGCCCGCTCGTCGGCCTCGGTGACAAGATCGGTCGCCTCGCTCTTGGCACGCACCTCGTCCCGGCCGAGCCGGCGGAAACGCGGCAGGATCTCGGCCTTTGCCGCGCGGCGCAAGAGATCGGCAAGAACAGTCACGTCAATACTGGTTGTCATATCAAATCCTCTCACTGCGGCCGAAGCCTCAACTCAGATGCCGACGATTTCGCGCCGGATCAGCTGCCAGCTTTCTTCATCAGGCGCCGAGATGATGCCGCCGACTGTCTCGCCCGGACGATAGGGCGTGCCATCGAATTTCGCCGTGTGGCCGCCCGCCTCCTGGTGCGCGAGCACGCCGGCCAGGTGGTCCCAGGGCATCAGCTTCGCATGCCCGATGAAGTGCATCTTGCCGGACGCGACCATCCAATATTCGTAGGCTGAGCAGTTGAAGGCGAAGGTCATCCGCGCCTTTGCCATGTTGGCGCAGATGCGCGAGCGATCGGGCTCTTCCATATGGCCCCACGACATGCCGCCCACCATCTGGTTCAAGGCGGCAGGCTCAGCCACCTTCAGCCTGCTCGATTGTCCATCCTGGCGAACCAGAAAGGCGCCCGCCCCCTTGATCGCCGTCACCGTGTCGCCAAGAGCGGGATCGTGAATGATGCCGGCGACGGTCTCGCCCCTGACGGTAACCGCAAGCATCGTTCCGAAAACGGGAAGCCCGGCAGCGAAATTGAACGTGCCGTCGACGGGATCGATGACAAAGGCAAGCCCGGCATCGGCAAGCGCCGGCACCACCGATCTGTCGGCGTCATAGGCTTCCTCGCCGACGACAAGCGCTGAGGGAAAGCGCTCTTTCAGGGCCGCGGTGATGCGGTGTTCGGCAAGCAGATCCGCCTGCGTCACCAGATCGGTTGCCGAGGTCTTTTCAGAAACATCCGTATCGCCGAGGTTGCGAAAGCGCGGCATGATTTCCGCGCGCGCCGCCTCCCTCACGCATTCGCCGAGAAAGAGAATATCCTGATCTGAAATAGTCATGCGAATTGCTGTCCTTCATGCAAAGAGCCAGCCTGCTTAGCCGGCCTTTCATGAAGGATCGGTGACACCAAGGCTGGAAAAGTCGAAGAGCTTCGGATCGAGCAGGTGCGACGGGTTCACATGCGAAAGCGCCCGCAGCATCGTGTCCTTGCGTCCAGGCATGCGCCGTTCGATATCGGCGAGCATGTGCTTCATGGCATTGCGCTGCAGCCCGTCCTGGGAGCCGCAGAGATCGCAGGGGATGATCGGGAACTGCATGGCGATGGCAAACCTGGCAAGATCGTCCTCGGCGGCATAGGCGAGCGGCCGAAGCACCATCAGGTCGCCCTCGTCGTTCAGAAGTTTTGCCGGCATCGAGGCAAGCCGCCCGCCGTGGAAGAAATTCATGAAGAAGGTTTCGAGAATGTCCTCACGGTGATGGCCGAGCACCAAGGCGTCGCAGCCCTCCTCCCGCGCGATGCGGTAGAGATTGCCGCGCCGCAGCCGCGAACAGAGCGAGCAATAGGTGGCGCCTTCGGGCACCTTCTCCTTCACGATAGAATAGGTGTCGCGATATTCGATGCGATGCCGGACGCCGATCTTCGTCAGATAATCCGGCAGCACATGCTTTGGAAAGTTTGGCTGTCCCTGGTCGAGATTGCAGGCGACGAGCTCGACGGGCAGCAGCCCGCGCCATTTGAGATCAAGCAGCAGCGCCAAGAGACCGTAGGAATCCTTGCCGCCGGAAAGGCCGACAAGCCAGCGCTTCTGCCCCTTCAGCATGTCGAAGTCATCGAAAGCCTGACGTACTTGCCTGAGCAGGCGCTTGCGCAGCTTGTTGAAGGAGACCGAACGTGGCGCATCGGCAAAGAGTGCAGGGCCGGCGCCGTCGTCGATTTCGCCAGTCCCCGGATCATCAGCGATGTTGGCTGCGATATTCATTGCTCCGTCCTATCGAAAGTCTGCCTGCCTTAGCAGAAAGTCATCCGGCAACACAGTCTCAATCGCCGAAAACCGACCAGCCGGTGCGGGCCGCAAGCATCTCAAGCGCCACGGCGCCAAGCTGTGAATTGCCGACCTTGTTCAGCCCCGGCGACCATACCGCGATCGAGGCGATGCCGGGCGCCACCGCAAAAATGCCGCCACCGACGCCGCTCTTGCCGGGCAGGCCGACATGATAAGCAAAGTCGCCCGAGCCGTCATAATGGCCGCAGGTCAGCATCAGCGCATTGATGCGCCGCGCCCGCTTCGGCGAGACCACGGAGTGACCGGTCATCGGATTGCTGCCGCGCGCCGCCAGGAACAGCCCCGCCCGCGCCAGTTGCTCGCAGCTCATCGACAGAGCGCATTGATGGAAATAGACGCCGAGCACGTGGTCGACGGGATGGTCGAGATTGCGATAGGCGCGCATAAAATTGGCAAGCGCCACGTTGCGGTATCCGGTCTGCGTCTCCGACCGCGCAACCTTGTCATCGATGGTGATCGACTCGTCATCGGCAAGATAACGCACGAAACGCAGCAGCTCGCCGATCGCCTCGCGCGGCGCATGGCCGGCCATGACGACGTCGGTGACGGCGATCGCGCCGGCATTGATGAAGGGATTGCGGGGAATGCCGCTCTCATGTTCGAGCTGCACGATCGAATTGAAGGCCGATCCCGATGGTTCGCGCCCGACGCGCTTCCACAGGCCCTCCCCGACCTTGCCGAGCGCCAACGTCAGCATGAAGACCTTGGATATGCTCTGGATCGAAAAGGCGATATCGGCATCGCCGACACGAAAGACCTGGCCGTCGACGGTGACGATCGCCATGCCGAACTGCCGCGGGTCCACCTTGGCTAGCTCGGGAATATAGTCGGCGACCTTCCCCTCGCCGATACGCGGCAGGATATCGCTGTAGATGCTATCAAGGGTCGCCTGCAAATCCGCCATCGCTTCTCTCCGGATAACAAAAAAGCCGCCCGAAAGAGCGGCTTTTCCATATGCGAAACGCCTGGGTTTTCTTAACGCGAATAGAATTCGACGACCAGATGCGGTTCCATGACGACCGGGAACGGAACGTCGCTGAGGGTCGGAACGCGGCCGTAAGTGGCGACCATCTTGTTGTGATCGACTTCGATATAGTCGGGCACGTCACGCTCAGCGAGGCTGACGGCCTCCAGAACGGTCACCAGCTGCTTCGACTTTTCGCGAACTTCGATGACGTCGCCAGCCTTGCAACGGTAGGAGCCGATGTTGACGCGGACGCCGTTGACGGTCACGTGGCCATGGTTGACGAACTGACGGGCAGCAAAGACCGTCGGAACGAACTTGGCGCGATAGACGATCGCGTCGAGGCGGGATTCCAGCAGACCGATCAGGTTTTCCGAGGTGTCGCCCTTGCGGCGGGCGGCTTCGGCGAAGATCGCGCGGAACTGCTTCTCGCGCAGGTCACCGTAGTAACCCTTGAGCTTCTGCTTGGCGCGCAGCTGCACACCGAAGTCCGACAGCTTGCCCTTGCGGCGCTGGCCGTGCTGGCCCGGGCCGTATTCGCGGCGGTTCACCGGGGACTTCGGACGGCCCCAGATGTTTT
The DNA here is from genome assembly GCF_050587665.1 of Rhizobium sp. Nf11,1. Taxonomy (NCBI): domain Bacteria; kingdom Pseudomonadati; phylum Pseudomonadota; class Alphaproteobacteria; order Hyphomicrobiales; family Rhizobiaceae; genus Rhizobium; species Rhizobium sp. Nf11,1. Next base: position 191,486 of record NZ_JBOBHU010000012.1, read on the forward strand.
CGCCCATACGGCGGTCAATTTTATACTTGGACGATTCGCGCTTGCTCATCGTATTTCCTTTCAAAGGTTTATGCCGGCTTGTTGCCAAACCGCGCGAAGGAAACACGCCCTCCTCTGACCTCTTCCGAGGCCTGACAGGATGTTTCGGTTACGCGAACAGAAACGATCCACGGGACATGTCAAATGAAACACCGGACATTGCTGCCCGGTGCTTGGGGCGGTCTTTAGAGGCCCGTCATGAAAATGTCAACAGCGCCGAAGCGCGGTAAGGCTACTATTCCGCAGCCAGAGGCTGATCGCCCGTATCCGGCGCGTTTGCGTCGCCAGGCGCCGTCTGGCAGTTCATGTCGGGGAAAGCGACGATGCGCTTGCCGGAAAAATCCGTATGCACGACCACGATGCCCTGCTCCTCGAAATAGCCGAGCAAACGGCGGGCGCGGCGTGCGGAATGGGTGCCATAGGCGCGGGCGATGCGTGCGTCCGACGGGCACGGCTCATCGCAGACCGCGGCCTTGGCGAGCATCAGGAAGACGCCCTGCAGGTCGTCGGTGACTCGCGCCGATAGCGACAGTGCCGTTGCCCAGGCCTCCGTTCCGGCCGTCGCCGCATCGACTCCGGAGCGGGAGATCGCCACGCGCCTTCGAAAATCCGGCAGCGCGATCGGCGGTCCCGGAACACGACGCATGCGCAGCCGGACGAGAAAATCCTGGTAGAGTACGGAGTCGGTGCGAAAGCCGGATGCGGGATCGTCAAGAATTTCGGCAAGCACGCCGGCCAGGCGCTCCTCCCGTTCCTCGGGGGAGATCTCCGCCTGGCTCGCCCTCGCCTCCACCGGCACTGGGGATGCGGCCGGCGTCGAGCGCGAGAGTTCCGCCAGGATATCGGTCGTCGGCCGCGGCGCCGGCGGCGCGCGGCGCACGAGAGGGCGCTGGAACTCCTCCGGGTCGGGCGTGAAGATCAGGTCTTCGACATCCTGCGGCGCATCCGGCAGCGGCATCAGCTTGGGGCTCGATGAGCGCGCCGAGGTCTCCACCGCGCCGATCTGGATCGGCAGCGGCCGGCGCGACAGGGCCGGCCCGAGGGCGACGAAATTGCCGCGCTTCAGATCCCGGAACATTTCCGCCTGGCGCCGGTCCATGCCGAGCAGATCGGCGGCGCGCGCCATGTCGATATCGAGGAATGTGCGGCCCATCAGGAAGTTCGAAGCTTCGGCCGCGACATTCTTTGCGAGCTTGGCGAGCCGCTGCGTCGCGATCACCCCGGCAAGACCGCGCTTGCGGCCGCGGCACATCAGGTTGGTCATCGCGCCCAAGGACATCTTGCGCGCATCTTCCGAGACGTCACCGCCAACCGACGGCGCAAACATCTGCGCCTCATCCACGACGACCAGAACGGGATACCAATATTCGCGATCGGCATCGAACATGCCGTTGAGGAAGGCAGCGGCAGCTCGCATCTGCTGCTCGATATCCAGGCCTTCGAGCGTCAGAACGCAGGAAACGCGATGCTGGCGGATGCGGTTGGCGATGCCTGCCAGTTCCGCCTCGGTGCGTTCGCCGTCAACGACGATATGACCGAACCTGTCTGAAAGCGTGACGAAATCACCCTCGGGATCGATGATGACCTGCTGCACCCATTGGGCGGATTGCTCGAGCAGGCGGCGCAGGAGATGCGATTTGCCGGAGCCTGAATTGCCTTGCACGAGCAGACGGGTCGCCAGCAGCTCCTCGATATCGAGCGTCGCCGGAGCGCCGGACGCCAATCCCATATCGATGCCAACCTGCAATGCTGATCCTCGCGGCGAAGAGACTCACATGAATGAAGTGCCATTCTTCCGAAACGGCAGCGCCCCGTCTATCAAAGAATCTGCTGATTTTCAGGGCCGGATTTCGCCAACCCACAGGACAATTCCGCTCATGCCCTCAAGCCGAATCCCTGCATCAGCCGCCGCGTGGCAAAATCGGGATTGCCTGATGTGAAGAGTGCAAAGTCGAAATTATCCGGATGCACGGCATCGGCAATCAGCGGCACCAGCGTGCGGGCGCGGCGCGCGATTGCCTCGGCCGGATCGAGCCAGTCGACCGGCCAGGGTGCAAGCCGGCGGAAGAGGTTTGCCATGAAGGGATAGTGCGTGCAGGCAAGCACCACGATATCGGTCTTGTGACCCTCTTTCTCGACGAAGCACTGGTCGATCTCGGCGAGCACGGCCTCGTCGGATACGGCGTCGCCGCGAATATAGGCTTCGGCCATGCGGGCAAGGTTTTCCGAGCCGACAAGACGCACATGACATTGCTGCGCGAAGGACTGAATGAGGTCGCGCGTATAGGCTCGCTTCACGGTACCCGGGGTTGCCAGCACCGAGACCAGGCCCGAACGCGTCCGCTCCGCCGCCGGTTTGATCGCCGGTACGGTGCCGACGAAGGTCATCTGAGGAAAGGCCGCGCGCAGTTCGGCGCCGACGAGCGTGAAGGCGGTGTTGCAGGCTATAATGCAGACTTCGGGATCGTGCTCCTGAAGCAGCTTGCCGAAGAGCCCGATGATGCGCTCCTTCAGCGCCTGCTCTTCCCAACCACCATAGGGAAAGCCGGCATCGTCGGCGACATAGATGAAGCCCCGCTCCGGCATCAGGACACGCGCCTCGCGCAGCACGGTCAGCCCGCCTATGCCTGAATCGAAGACGAGGACGGGCTTCAGCTCATTGGTCGGCGCTGTCATCGGTTGGCGCTTCCTTGCCGGATCTGGTGGAACCGCCTTTGCGCGGAGTGTTACGCGAAAAGCGATCGAGGGAGGAGATAACGCCGCGCAACACGCTGATTTCCTGTTCGGTGAAGGCCCGGCGGGAGAGAACAGCGCGAAGGTTGTCGACCATTTTCGGCTTTTTCGAGGGCGGATGGAAATAGTTGCGCGAATCGAGCGCTGCTTCCAGCTGGTCGAACAGGCCGAAGAGCTGCTCCTTGGTGGAAGGCCGCTGCTCGATCGCTTGGAACGGCACGGCCTCCAGATCTTCCATGCCGGACTTCATCCATTCATAGGACATCAGAAGCACGGCCTGAGCAATATTCAGCGAGGCAAAGGCGGGATTGACCGGAAAGGTCACGATCTCGTCCGCCAGCGCCACTTCCTCATTGGTCAGGCCCCAACGCTCGCGGCCGAAAAGAATACCTGTTGCCTCGCCTGCCCGGAACCTTGTGCGCAGCGTCTGCGCGGCAAAAACCGGTGAGCGCACCGGCTTGTAGTTGTCGCGGCTGCGCGCCGTCGTCGCATACACGAAATTGAGGTCGGCGATCGCTTGCTCCAGCGTGTCATAGACCTTCGTCGCTTCTATCACGTGATCGGCCTTGGAGGCAGTCGCCTGCGCCTTCTCGTTTGGCCAGCCGTCGCGCGGATTGACGAGGCGCAGTTCCGCAAGGCCGAAGTTCGCCATGGCGCGCGCCACCATGCCGATATTTTCGCCCATCTGCGGCTCGACCAGAATGATGGCCGGTCCCTCGGCCAAAAGTTGACGCTCGCTGTTTGTGCCTGCCATGCTCTTATCCCTGTTTCGAGCGCGCAATAGCCTCGCCCGGCGCAAACGGCAAGACGTCAGGCTGCGGATAGAGCCTCTCCAGCGCCGAACCGATCATTTCGAGCCCCATCCTGGCGCCCTCGCGCGACACCAGCAAATGCCTTCCCGTCGTTCGCGACGCCTTGCGCTTGATGAAGAAACAAGCAGAGCCGCGTGGCGCCGCATCAGCGATCAGCGCCAGATCCGCAGCGATCAGCTTCTCCTGATCAGTGACAGCCGTCGCTTCGTAATTCTTCGCCAGGATGCGTGCCCAATAGGTGCAGGAGAGGAAGATCGCCAGCGTTTGGCGGATTTGGCCCGGCCGCGTCACCACCGACCAGGAGGAGCCGAGCGGGCGGGCTGCCACCGTCACATCGCGGTAGCAGGCATCGATCCTCTGCGACAGGGCGATCAGCTCGAAGCCGCTCTTGCCCTCGCCGATCGCATCGAGCAGGGCGCGCAGCGCTAGGAACCAGCGGTCGAGCGCCGTATCGAGCGCGCCGCGCGTGCGGGTGGGGAAAACGAGGAAAGCGACCGCCGTTCCGGCCGCCGCCCCAATCATGGTCTCGCCGATACGCAGCTTCAGGAGATCGAGCGTCAGCACACCGGTCATGCCGTAGACCAGACATAGCACGATCGAGATGAAGAAGGTCATCGTCGCGTAGGAAACCTGCAGGAAATAAAAGGCGAGGAAGATGCAGATGACCGCGACTGGAATGGCGATCGCCGACTGGCCTGAAATGAGCGTTGCAAGCACGAGGCCCATGGCAATTCCGAGCACGGTGCCGAGTGAACGCGACAGCGCCTTCATCGCCGTATCACCACGCGAATTGGTGTTGGTGAAGACCAGAAAGGAGGCAAGCACTGCCCAGAACCAACGCTCGCGCGACAAAAGCAGGCCGAAACTCATGGCGATCGCCGCGGCGATCGTGATCTGCAACGCTGCTCTCAGCAGCGGGTTGGCCAACGAAAAATCGACCACCGGGGATTGTCCAGTGTCCTCGGCCGCATCGATACTGGAAAAAAAGTGGGCCTGACCCTGGTTGATCACTTCGCTCAGTTGCTGCCGCGCCTCACCGAGCCAGAGAAGCGCCCGCATGGTTTCACCCTGCGGCTGATCCTTGATGGCGTCGGCCATACCCTCATATCTTGCCAGCTCCGCCGTATCCGCTTCGATCACTGCGTGGACGAGTGCAAAGGGCGGCGGGCTCTGAACGCTCAGCACGATTGCGCTTTCAGCGGCAAGATGGGCATCGAAGAGCCGGATCGCCAGCTCCGCGGCCGGATCTGCGGCGCCGTCGAACACGCCCCCGGGCGGACGCGGGATGAAGGTCTCGGCCATCAGCACCGCCTCCTTCAGCCGATCTTCCAGTTGGCGCAGCTCCTGCCGGTCGTCGTCGCCGACATCGCCGCCGGCAAGGGCAGCAAGCTTGAAGAGGATCTGGTTGATCCGGCCGCGGACGCTTTCGAGCGAGCGCAGCAGATCGCGCCGCCAATCGTCCGGCAGCAGCACCGCCCTCACCACATGGCCGACAAGCACCGCGACAATAGGACCGAACGCCACTTCAGGCAGCTCGGCAAACGACGGCTGGAAATAGGCGCCCATGAAATAGGAGGTGAAAGCGAACATGCCGATCGCAAAGCCGCGGGGCCCGAACACCCGTGCGGCTGACGCCAGCGCGATCACTGCCAGAAAGACGAGATCGGAGAAAAATCGGTGATCCTCCAGCCCGGCCGCGATGCCCACAACTGCAATGCTTGCGCCACAACCGAGAAGCCGCGTCACCAGTTGGCGCGAATTGCCCTTGTCGCGCACAGCCACCCCGCCCTCGATCGACAGAACGATACCGAGGCCGAAGGCGGCCCTCGGCAGTGGTGCGATCAGCGCCTGGATGGCAAGCAGGATCAAGACCGAAAGGACGATCGTCAATGTCACCCGCGTCGCCATGTGAAGGCGTGACAGCGCCGGATCGTTGGCAAGCAGCCAGTCGCGGAACTGAAACTTGGAAGACAAATGCATGAGCCCCTCATGCCATGACGATCGAAAGATACCGCCGCGGGAGCGGAAATCAAACCGCCGCTCGAATGTCTCGCTTACTGGCCGTTGGCAATCTGCGCCATGGTAGCCTTGAGCGAGATCGGCCCCTGCCCCTCCTCACCCTGAACCATGATGTCGTCGACGACGGATTTGCCATTCTCCTCGATTACCTCGAAACGCACCGTCGTAAAGTCATCTCTGTTGGGGGCGCCTTCCAGGCAAGTCGCTGCCTTGAATTTCACAGTCACCTCTGTCGTGCCGTTTGCCGGCTGGCCGTTTTCGATAGAGAGATCCTGCAGCGGGCAGGCATCCTGCCCGTTGACGATCACGTCATAGTCGAAGGGAGAAATGCCATCCTCGTCCGCAGCGGGGTTCTGAGCGGCTGCTTTGTACTTGTCGCTGAAATCCTTGCTGTAGAGCCGGCCGAGCATGCTTTCCTCGAAGACATCGATCCAGTCGCTGGCGTCGCTCGCCCAGTTCGTCTGCATGTCCTTCATGATTTCCTTCACCGGCGCAGCCGCGTCAGCTGCAAGCGAGAGGCCAGGTGCGGCAGACCCGGCGGCAAGCAGGCCGGCAAACAGAACGGCGATCTTCTTCATGGTAAATGTCCGGGACTCGGGGCTCAGGCGGCGGAGGGTAGCCATTTTCCAGCACTTGGCAATGGAGGCAAAAACGTCATGTCCCTGCCCGTTGCAGCTTTGCGTTCCCGGCTCACAATGCTATAGCGCTCCGGATTACATCACCCAGCCGGGACAATATCCCCTTCCAAGCTTAACGAGGCAGATACATGAAGAAGATCAAGGTCGCTAATCCCGTCGCCGATCTCGACGGCGATGAAATGACGCGCATCATCTGGCAGCTCATCAAGGATAAGCTGATCCATCCGTATCTCGACCTCGACATCGACTATTACGACCTCTCGGTCGAAAATCGCGACGCCACCAACGACCAGGTCACGGTCGACGCCGCCAACGCCATCAAGAAGTACGGTGTCGGCATCAAGTGCGCGACCATTACGCCTGATGAAGCCCGCGTGAAGGAATTCAACCTCAAGGAAATGTGGAAGAGCCCGAACGGCACGATCCGCAACATCCTCGGCGGCGTCATCTTCCGCGAGCCGATCATTTGCCGCAACGTACCGCGCCTCGTTCCCGGCTGGACGCAGCCGATCGTCGTCGGCCGCCATGCATTCGGCGACCAGTATCGCGCCACCGACTTCAAATTCCCCGGCAAGGGTAAGCTGACGATCAAGTTCGTCGGCGAAGACGGCACCGTCATCGAAAAGGAAGTCTTCAACGCGCCGGGCGCCGGGGTTGCCATGGCCATGTACAACCTTGATGAATCGATCCGCGAATTCGCCCGCGCCTCGATGATGTACGGCCTGATGCGCAAGTGGCCGGTCTATCTTTCGACCAAGAACACCATCCTCAAGGCCTATGACGGCCGCTTCAAGGACATCTTCGAGGAAGTCTACGAGACCGAATTCAAGGATCAGTTCAAGGAAGCCGGCATCACTTACGAACACCGCCTGATCGACGACATGGTCGCTTCGGCCCTGAAGTGGTCCGGCGGTTATGTCTGGGCCTGCAAGAATTATGACGGCGATGTTCAGTCCGATACCGTCGCCCAGGGCTTCGGCTCGCTCGGCCTGATGACCTCGGTTCTGCTGACGCCCGACGGCAAGACGGTCGAAGCCGAAGCGGCTCATGGCACGGTCACCCGCCACTACCGCCAGCACCAGAAGGGCCAGGAAACCTCGACGAATTCGATCGCGTCGATCTTCGCCTGGACCCGCGGCCTCGCGCACCGCGCCAAGCTCGACGACAATGCCGAACTTGCCAAGTTCGCCTCGACGCTGGAAAAGGTCTGCGTCGACACCGTCGAATCCGGCTTCATGACCAAGGACCTGGCGCTGCTGATCGGCCCCGATCAGCCGTGGCTCTCGACCACCGCTTTCCTCGACAAGATCGACCAGAACCTGCAGAAGGCAATGGCGTAAGCCCGTCTTTTCGCAATAGCATTGAACGGCGGGGATTTCCCCGCCGTTTTCATTTGGGAGAGAAAATGACGGTGACCGTGCACCCGCTCAAACCTTCAGATCGTGCCGCCTGGGAGCCGTTATGGGCAGCTTACCAGCGGTTCTACGAAGTGGTTATCCCGGCCGAGACGACCGATCTTACCTGGGCTCGCTTCCACGATCCCGACGAACCCATGCATGCGCTTGGCGCCTTCGACGAAGACGGCCGCCTCGTCGGCATCGTGCATGCCATCTTCCATCGGTCCTGCTGGCTGCCGCAATGGACCTGCTATCTGCAGGATCTCTATGTCGAAAACAGTCAACGCGGGCTCGGCACCGGAGCCGCGCTGATCGAAGGCGTCGCCGAGCTTGCCCGCTCAACGGGTGCCGGCAGGCTTTACTGGATGACTCATGAAAGCAATGCGACCGCGCGGCGCCTCTACGACAGGATCGCCGAGCGCTCGGGTTTCATCCAGTACCGCAAAGCGCTCTAGCTCCGGGCTTGCACAAAGACTTCGCCGCGCTATTGATTCCGCACAACAGCGTCACGAGGAGGACGTCATGAGCGAAGAGCTGGTATTCTATACGAACCCGATGTCGCGCGGCCGCATCGCGCGTTGGATGCTGGAGGAGATCGGCCAGCCCTATCGTACCGAGCTGCTGACTTTCGGCGAAACCATGAAGGCGCCGGAATATCTTCGGGTCAATCCGATGGGCAAAGTGCCGGCAATCCGCCACGGCGACACCGTCGTCACCGAATGTGCAGCGATCTGCGCCTATCTGGCAGAAACTTTCCCGGAAAAGAGCCTGGCGCCGAGGCCGGAGGAACGCGCCCGCTATTACCGCTGGATGTTCTTTGCTGCCGGCCCCCTGGAATCGGCGGTGACGATGAAGGCGCTCGGCTTCGAAATCCCTGCGGAACGCCTACGCATGGCCGGTTGCGGCGGTTTCGGCGACGTCATGAATACACTTGAGATGGCGGTCTCCCAATCGACCTACGTCACCGGCGAGCGCTTTACCGCCGCCGACGTCTATGTCGGTGCGCATATCGGCTGGGGTCTGGGTTTCGGCAGCATCGAGAAGCGCCAGGCCTTCATCGACTATTTCGGCCGCATCAGCGAGCGCGAGGCCTACAAACGCGCGAACGCATTGGACGACGAGGCCGGCAAGACGATGCAGGCTGCCTGACTGTGAATCCGGCGCGACGTCCGGAACGCCGCGCTGGGATCAGCCGTCAGGCAAGCGGCATGTGAATATCCGTCATCAGTTCTGTCGGCGGCACATCGCGCGGATTGTTGAGATATTCCTCGAACATGACACTGTCCTTCAACTGTCGTCCCGAGTTCGACAGCCATTCGGAATAAAGCCACTGATAGGCCCTATACATGTCCGCATAAGGACCCTTATGGCGCAGGACGGCATAGTTGCCACCCTCGATCGTATGTCGCTCGAACGGCGCTTCGGTGGGAACTCCTGGGGTGCTGGTGACGCAGGCGATGGAGCGCAGTTTTTCGGCCGGCACGATGTCGGGATCGTCGAGATAGACGCCGATCATCCGCATATCCGGCTTGGCAAGGCCGCGGGCGTAAAGCGTGCCGAACAATGTTTCGAAGGCTTTGCCGATCTGCATGTAGGAACCGGTGTGGGCGACGCCGATCAGTTCGATCGGCTCGATCTGCCGCAAGGTAACATCAAACATGGCTTTGGACTTTCCGTTAGGTGAGGGTTGGAACGCTGCATGGCTTCCCTCTTTCCGGTAGCGCGCCGGCGGCATGCCATAGACCGATTTGAAGATGCGGTTGAAAGATTGGAGATTGGGATAGCCTGATCGCTTCGCAATATCACTGACGGCAAGCTCCGTGCGGACGATCTCGCCCGCGGCGCGATGCAGCCTGAGCCGCTTGACGGTGGCCGCCAGCGTCTCGCCATAGATCGCCCGGTAAATCCTGTGCCAGTGATAGCTCGACAAACAGGCGATCTCGGCCAGACGTTCCATATCCAGTTCTTCATCGAGATGGTCGTGAATGTAGGCCGAAACCCGTCTTAGACGGGTCTCGTAAAGCGCCCATGCCGTGCCGCCGTTCATGTCAAAGCCTTATGCAAAACCGAATGACCACAGACAACCATATATCGAATTGACAAATCCTGCGGACCTGCTGCGGAAGCTGAAACGAAAAAAGGCGGAAGCCGAGCCTCCGCCGTTTGAAAATCCCGCAGATCTGATGATCAGCCGGCGAGCGCCAAAGCCACGGCCTCTATGGCGTCATCAGCCTTCGATCCGTCGGGGCCGCCGGCCTGGGCCATGTCGGGGCGGCCGCCGCCCCCCTTGCCGCCGAGAGCAGCCGAGGCGATGCGGACGAGGTCGACAGCGCTGTAGCGCTGAACGAGATCCGACGTCACCGCAACCACTGCGCTCGCCTTGCCGTCGTCGGACACGCCGACGAGGGCGACGACGCCGGAGCCGATGCTGGTCTTGCCGTCGTCGGCCAGGCCCTTCAGATCCTTGGGGTCGACGCCCGATATAGCCTTGCCGAGGAACTTGACGCCGGCAACTTCGCGCACGGCATCGGCCGAGTTGCCCTGCCCGCCGCCCATGGCGAGTTTACGCTTGGCGTCGGCCAATTCCCTCTCGAGCTTGCGGCGCTCGTCGATAAGCGCTTCGACGCGCGACAGGACTTCCGACGGCTGCACCTTGAGCGACGCCGCGAGCGTCTTTACGCGCTCGTCCTGCTCGGCAAGATATTCACGCGCCGTTTCACCGGTCACGGCTTCGATACGACGGACGCCGGCGCCGACTGCACTTTCGCCGAGAATACGGACGAGTCCGATCTGGCCGGTGGCCGACACATGCGTACCACCGCAAAGTTCGACCGAGTAAGGCTTGTCGGTCTTCGCGCCGTGCAGACCCGTGCCCATCGAAACGACGCGGACCTCATCGCCGTATTTCTCGCCGAAGAGCGCCATTGCGCCTTCGGCGATCGCGTCATCAACGCTCATCAGGCGGGTCGTGACGGGGGCATTCTGCAGAACGATCTCGTTTGCCATGTCCTCGACGACCTTCAACTCCTCGGCCGACATCGGCTTGGGGTGCGAAACGTCGAAGCGCAGACGCTCGGGCGCAACCAGCGAGCCCTTCTGCGCGACATGGGTGCCGAGCACTTCGCGCAGTGCCTCGTGCAGCAGGTGGGTCGCCGAATGGTTGGCGCGCAGGCGCGAACGGCGGGCATGGTCGACAGTCAGAACGACAGCATCGCCGGTCTTGAATGCACCTTCGACGACCGTGCCGGAATGCACGAAGAGGCCCTCGCCCTTCTTCTGTGTGTCCGATATCTCGATCTTGCCGTGGTCAGAGGAGATGACGCCGGTATCGCCCATCTGGCCACCGGATTCTCCATAGAAAGGCGTCTGGTTGACGACGATCTGCACCTTGTCGCCGGCCTTGGCTTCGTCGGCCACGGCACTGTCTTTGACGATCGCCTGCACCACGCCTTCAGCACTCTCTGTGTCGTAACCGAGGAACTCGGTTGCGCCATGCTTTTCCCTAAGCTCGAACCAGACGGTTTCAGTTGCCTTCTCGCCGGAGCCGGCCCAGTGCGACCGGGCTTCGGCCTTCTGGCGCTCCATGGCATCGGTGAAACCAGCTATGTCGACGCCGATCTCGCGAGCGCGCAGGGCGTCTTGCGTCAGGTCGAGCGGGAAGCCGTAGGTGTCGTAAAGCTTGAAGGCGGTCTCGCCATCCAGCATGTCGCCCTTGCCGAGATCAGCGGTCGCATCCGACAGCAGCGACAGGCCGCGCTCCAGCGTCTTGCGGAAGCGACCTTCTTCGAGCTTCAGCGTCTCCGAGATCAGCGCCTCGGCCCGCACGAGCTCCGGATAGGCGCGGCCCATCTCCTGCACCAGCGTCGGCAGCAGCTTATACATCAGCGGCTCCTTGGCGCCGAGAAGCTGGGCGTGCCGCATGGCGCGACGCATGATACGGCGCAGCACATAGCCGCGGCCCTCATTCGACGGCAGCACCCCATCGGCAATCAGGAAGGCCGAGGAACGCAGATGGTCGGCGATGACGCGGTGGCTGGCGCTGCCTTCCGCCTTGACTCCTATCGTATCCTCGATTGTGCCGGTCAGCGTGCGGAAAAGATCGGTATCGAAGACGCTCTGAACGCCCTGAAGGATGCAGGCCATGCGTTCCAGACCCATGCCGGTGTCGATCGACGGACGCGGCAGCGGATTGCGAACCCCCGGCTCGGTCTGCTCGAACTGCATGAAAACCAGGTTCCAGAATTCCAGGAACCGGTCGCCGTCCTCCTCAGGCGAACCGGGAGGGCCGCCCCAGACATTCTCGCCCTGGTCGATGAAGATTTCCGAGCAGGGTCCGCAGGGTCCGGTATCGCCCATCTGCCAGAAATTGTCGGAGGTCGGGATGCGGATGATCTTGTCGTCGGAGAAACCGGCGATCTTCTTCCACAAAGCCGCTGCTTCCTCGTCCTCGGAATAGACGGTCACCAGCAGGCGATGTTTCGGCAGGTCAAAGCCTTCGGTCACGAGCTTCCAGGCCAGCTCGATCGCATTCTCCTTGAAATAGTCGCCGAAGGAGAAATTGCCGAGCATCTCGAAGAAGGTCAGGTGACGCGCGGTATAGCCGACATTGTCGAGGTCGTTATGCTTGCCGCCGGCGCGCACGCATTTCTGCGAGGTTGTCGCGGTTGCATAAGGACGTTTTTCCAAGCCGGTGAAGACGTTCTTGAACTGCACCATGCCGGCATTGGTGAACATCAGCGTCGGGTCGTTGCGCGGCACGAGCGGACTGGACGGAACGATCTCGTGGCCGTTCTTCTTGAAATAGTCGAGGAAGGTCGACCGGATGTCGTTTACGCCGCTCATTCTATGCCCTTCAATGCTGCCGTAGGCAGATAAATTCAAATCCATCGGCTTTTAACGTTCGCCTCCGCCACTGTCCAGCCGACAAACAAAACCGGCCGCATTCTGATGAGGGAATGCAGCCGGCTGAGATATCGGATCAAGTGCAAGCGCGAAAATTACATTTCCGCGGCGGCATCGCCGTCATCGGCATCCGGACCGCCGTTCTGCAGGAAACGATCGGCGATCAGACCGGCATTCTGGCGCAGCGCCAGCTCGATTTCGCGGGCGAGATCCGGATTGTCGCGCAGGAAGGTTTTGGCGTTTTCGCGGCCCTGGCCGAGACGCTGGCTGTTATAGGAGAACCAGGCGCCCGACTTCTCGACGATACCGGCCTTGACGCCGAGATCGACGAGTTCGCCTGTCTTCGACACACCTTCGCCGTACATGATGTCGAACTCGACCTGCTTGAAGGGAGGCGCCATCTTGTTCTTGACGACCTTGACACGGGTCTGGTTGCCGACCACCTCTTCGCGCTCCTTGACCGAGCCGATACGGCGAATGTCGAGGCGCACGGAGGCATAGAATTTCAGCGCATTGCCGCCCGTCGTCGTTTCCGGAGAACCGAACATGACGCCGATCTTCATGCGAATCTGGTTGATGAAGATCACCATGCAGTTCGACTTGGAGATCGACGCAGTCAGCTTGCGCAGCGCCTGGCTCATCAGGCGGGCCTGCATGCCCGGCAGGCTGTCGCCCATCTCGCCTTCGATTTCGGCGCGCGGCGTCAGCGCGGCGACCGAGTCGACGACGAGAACGTCGACGGCGCCGGAGCGCACCAGCGTGTCGGTGATTTCGAGCGCCTGCTCTCCGGTATCTGGCTGCGAGATCAGCAGATTCTGCAGATCGACGCCAAGCTTACGGGCATAGACTGGATCGAGCGCGTGTTCGGCATCGACGAAGGCGCAGATGCCGCCCTTCTTCTGCGATTCCGCAATGGTCTGCAGCGCAAGCGTTGTTTTGCCCGAGCTTTCCGGCCCATAGATTTCAATGATGCGGCCCTTCGGCAAGCCGCCAATTCCGAGCGCGATATCGAGACCAAGCGAGCCCGTCGAAACCGTCTCGATCTCGACGACGTTCTCGTTGGAGCCGAGTTTCATGATCGAGCCCTTGCCGAACGACCGCTCTATCTGTGAGAGTGCCGCTTCAAGCGCCTTGCTTTTGTCCACCGATTTGTCCTCTACCAGCCGCAATGTATTCTGAGACATCCGATCCACCTTTAGGTTATTGAAGCCGCTCAAGCAATGTCGAGTTTGTACCCTATTTGTTCCATTCCCGCAATAGGCGCACAAACATTTGAAAGAAAAAGGTAAAACGGCCCGTGTTCTACATTTGTTTTATCGATGCAAAGCAACGACTTAGGCCCTCTGCGCAAGCTTTGCCGCAGCCGGGCAAAGAGCATCGATTCGCCCTTCGCACTTTATGATCCCGGGTAAGTTGATGAAAAAGATCCTCGTTCTCGGCGGTGCCCATATCGACAGGCGTGGCCGCATCTCCGGCGAAACGGCGCCAGGCGCCAGCAATCCCGGCACCTGGTTCGAGGAGCCGGGCGGCGGCGGTTTCAACGCGGCGCGTAACCTTGCAAGACTGGGTTTTCACGTGACGATGATCTCGCCGCGCGGCGGCGATCCCTTCGGCGAAATGGTCGGCGAAGCTGCCGATTTCGCCGGAATCGACGACCGGCCCTTCGTCTTCCTCGACCGCAAGACACCGAGCTATACGGCGATCATCGAGAAGAACGGCGACCTCGTGATCGCCCTCGCCGATATGGATCTCTACCGTTTCTTCGTGCCGCGGCGCCTGTCCATCCGCTGGGTGCGCGAGGCCTTCGCCACGCATGATTTCATTCTCGTCGACGCCAATCTGCCGGAAGAGACAATCGCGGCGATCGTCGCCAAGGCGAACTCCCTGGCCAAACCCGTTGCGGCCATCGCCATCTCGCCGGCCAAGGTGGTCCGGCTGAAACCCTGTATTAGGGATATCGACTATCTGTTCCTGAACGAGGCCGAAGCCGCTGCCGTTACCGGCTTGCAGCCGGAGGATTCGGGCGGTTGGCCGCCGCTCCTGAATGAGATCGGCATCAGAAACGCCGTCGTCACCCGCGGACGGCGCGAGCTCGTTGCGATTTGCAAAGACCGCGCCGTGGCGCTGCAGCCGCCAATCGCCGAAACCGTCCTCGATGTTACCGGCGCCGGCGATTCCCTTGCCGCCGGCACGCTCGCCGCCTTGATATCAGGCCTGCCGCTTGAGGAGGCCGTTCGCTACGGCGCGGCGGCGGCAGCGCTCACGGTGCAGTCACGGCACGCCGTCAACGAAAATCTGACTCCGGATCTCTTGAATGAGGCGCTTGCCCTTGTTCCCAAGGTCAGAATTCTGCATTGAAGCGGCTGAATTAAAGAGTTGAGCAAGATGCCGTTTCGAAAGCCGCCCACGCTTTTGGTATCATGCTCTGCCGATCACAGGACAAGACCATGACCAAGCCCATCTCCCCTCTTCTGCCGATCGCCTATTCGAAGGACGTCGCCAGCGCCAAGCAGCGCGGCGCGCCACTGGTGGCGCTGGAATCGACCATCATCACCCATGGCATGCCCTATCCCGGCAATATCGAAATGGCGCGCAGCGTCGAGACGATCATTCGCGAACAGGGCGCGGTGCCGGCGACGATCGCGGTCATCCACGGCACCCTTCATATCGGCCTTGAAGCCGCGCAACTGGAGCAGCTTGCCAAGGCAAAGGAGGTCATGAAGGTGTCACGCGCCGATCTCGCCTTCGCGATCGCCGAACGGCGCACCGGCGCAACGACGGTTGCTGCGACGATGATCGCGGCGGCCCGCGCCGGCATTCGTGTCTTTGCCACAGGCGGTATCGGCGGCGTGCATCGCGGCGCTGAGGAAAGCTTCGATATATCAGCCGATCTTGAGGAATTGGCGCGCACCGGCGTTATCGTCGTCTGCGCCGGCGCCAAGGCGATCCTTGACATTCCAAAGACGCTTGAAGTGCTGGAGACCCGCGGCGTACCTGTCGTCACCTATGAGAGCGAAGAATTCCCCGCCTTCTGGTCGCGTTCATCGGGTATCCGCAGCCCGCTCTCGCTGAACAGCCCGGCGGCCATCGCCAATTTCCAGACGGTGCGCGAACAGCTCGGCATCGACGGCGGCATGCTCGTCGCCAATCCGGTGCCGGAAGCCGACGAAATCGCGCGTGAGGAGATGGAGATCTATATCGAGCGGGCGCTTGATAGTGCCGAACGCGACGAAATCACCGGCAAGGCGGTGACGCCCTATCTGCTCTCGACCATTTTCGACCTGACGGACGGCCAGAGCCTGAAGACGAATATCGCGCTGGTGGAAAACAATGCGCGGCTTGCGGCAGAGATTGCCGTGGCGTTGGGTGAGTAATTGGTGGGTTCGTTTTATCGGCTTGAGGATTTTCAGAGAGGGTTGGCCGTGTGCCTCCCCGCAACCATCAAGCCGTAATCAGCTATCCAACGTTTCCTTCACCACCACGGCAAGCTGCTTCAGCGAGAACGGTTTCGGCAAAAACCCGAATTTCGCATCCGGCGGCAGATTGCGGGCGAAGGCGTCCTCGGCATAGCCGGAAACGAAGATGAATTTCAGGTCGGGATAGTTTTTACGCAACTCGCGCAGCAGCGTCGGGCCGTCCATTTCAGGCATCACCACGTCGGAAACGACGATGTCGACCTTGCCCTCGAGCTCCTCCATGATGCTCAGCGCCTCGACGCCCGAGCCAGCCTCATGCACGGTGTAGCCGCGCGTTTCCAGCATGCGCTTGCCGCCGCGGCGCACCGCTTCCTCGTCTTCGACGAGAAGGACGACGGCCGAGCCGGTCAGGTCCTCCGGCTGCTGCGCGGCCACCGCCGGCGCGGCTGGGACTTCATTGATGGCGTTGTCGATCGAACCCGCCTCCGCGGCAATCGCCGGTTCTGGGATGTGGCGCGGCAGGAAGACCCGGAAGGTCGTGCCTTTGCCGACTTCGGATTCCGGCTGGATGTAGCCGCCCGATTGCTTGACGATGCCGTAGACCATGGCGAGACCAAGTCCGGTGCCCTTGCCAACATCCTTGGTGGTGAAGAAGGGCTCGAAAATCTTGTCCATGATCTCGGGCGCGATGCCTGTACCGGTATCGGCCACCTCGACCAGCACCATGTCCTCGGCCGGCATGTAGGAATAATTGAAGGCCGCGACCTCGGCTGCGGTCAAATTGCGGGTGCGAAGCGTCAGCGTGCCGCCGTCAGGCATGGCGTCGCGCGCATTGACACAGAGATTGATCAGCACCTGCTCGAATTGCGAAAGGTCGGTTTTGACGGGCCAGAGATCGCGGCCATATTGCACATCGAGCTTGACATTGGTGCCGGAGAGCAGCCGGTCGACCAGCATGCGCAGGTCGCCGACGACATCGGTGAGGTTCAGAACCGAGGGCCGCATGGTCTGCTTGCGTGAGAAGGCGAGCAACTGGCGCACCAGCACCGCGGCGCGGTTGGCGTTGCGCTTGATCTCCATCAGGTCCGCGAAGCTTGCATCGGAAGGACGCGCCTGCAACAGCAGGTGATCGGAAGAAAGCAGGATCGCCGTCAGGACGTTGTTGAAATCATGAGCGATACCGCCGGCCAGCGTTCCGACAGCGTTCATCTTCTGCGTCTGCGCCATCTGCGCTTCCAGCGCCTTCTGCTCGGTCACCTCGACGGCATAGACGATCGCCGCCTCTTCCGGCGCCTCGTCGCTCTGGTCGATAACGGCGTTGACATAAAAGCGGAAATAGCGCGCCTCGTCTGTCGGCGTGCGGGTGTCGAGCGGCGGGATGTCGCTCTGCCGGTCCTTGGCGGCCGTCAGCGCCGCGGCCAGTTGCGGCCGATCGCTCTCCTGCACGATCGTTTCCAGATGTGGCGCCTTTTCCAGGTCGTCGCGCGAGACGATGCCGGAGAACAGCTTGAGGAACGGCGCGTTGGTGCGCAGGATGCGTCCGTCGCCGTCGACCGAGGCGATTGCCATCGGTGTATTGTTGAAAAAGCGGGTAAAGCGCATGGCGGCCGCCGAAGCCGACTGGCCGCTCTCGCTGCTTCTTTCGCGCGCCAGCACGATCGTCCGGCTTTCACCGGGCGCGCCGTCGCGCATTGAGGTGACGCTATGGATGATCTGCACCGGCAGGCTCTGGCCGTTGGTCTTGCGCAGATCAAGATCCAGCGTCACGGTCTTCTTCAGACCGGGCTCGGCCTGCACCGACTGGATCAGCGCCAGCCCCTCGCCCGCCACCAGGTCGCCGATCGACATCGAGCCCGGCAGGAACTTGGTTAGGTCGAGGCCCAGCCACTCTGCAAGCGTCGCGTTCAGGTAGAAGATCTCGCCCTTCCTGCCGGCGGAGAAGAAGCCGGCCGGCGCGTGGTCGAGATAATCGATCGCATTCTGCAGTTCCTTGAAGAAGCGCTCCTGATCGTCGCGTTCGGCGGTGATGTCAGTGATCTGCCAGATCTGCAGCGGCTTGCCGCCACCATCCTCCGGCTGCAGCAGCCGCACCTTCAGCCGGTACCAATGCGCGCCCGAGCTGTTGCTGCCGGGCCCGACGGCGCGCAGCAGGCGGAATTCCTCCCGGCCCTCCTTGCCCTCGCGCAGACCATTGATCAGCCGGTAGAGCGCCTCGTTGGATTCACGGTGCCGCGACAGCAGCGTTTCCAGCGTCTGCACTTCTGTTGCCTTGCGCGCGCCGGTGAGCGCGCCATAGGCGGCGTTGGCATAGATGATGCGGCCCTTTTCGTCGGTGATCAGCGTGCCGTCCGGGTGGCTGTTGAGGAAGGCGCGCGCCAGGCTGTCGGACTGGCGCTGCGGCATCACCTCGATGAAGCCGATAACGGAAGATACCAGGAAGAAGATGCCGACCATGGCGAGAACGCCGAGACCGCCGAGCACCATCTCGTTGTCGAGCGATCGCTTGAAGACGACAAAAGCCCCTGCGGCCGCAATCAGCACGAGCGCCAGGAGAAGAATGCGCAAAACCGTGCCAGAACGCCCCCCACGATCCACAAGCGGTGCGTTATAGTCGTCGACCTGACGCGGTTTCGTCATATATTCCTCGCATAAGCCTTTCCCACCTCGTAGCACGAACAAGAAGCGGGAATCAGGCGCTCTTTCCTTCTTAGCAATTTGCCACGCCGGCAAAAACACCGGTCGCCGGCAAGACCGCTTGAATTCACAGGCAAGAGCGCCATCTGCGCCGAATACTTCCGGCAGCGGCCCTCGCGAAGCCGGCAGCTGCAATTCGGCGCATAACACGAAAACGCGTTCGTGCGTGGCTGGACAGGACCGGCTGCCCTTGCCTAAGGAACGGAAAAGTCGTCAATATGTGCCGAATGTGAAATGGAGTGAGTGACCATGTTCGATGATCTTGTCGCAGCCTATGGCAGCCGTTTCCTGCTTGCGGCCGGTGGCGTCGGCCTGGCGCTCCTCCTGCTCATTCTCGCACTCTGGCTGATGCGAGGTCGCGCCCCTTCGCCCTTCGTACGCGGCGGCCGCAACCGTCAGCCCCGCCTGCAGGTGCTGGATGCGGCAGCCGTCGACGCCCGCCGCCGGCTGGTGCTGGTGCGCCGAGATGATGTCGAGCATCTTATCATGATCGGTGGCCCGACCGATATCGTCATTGAAAGCCGCATCCTGCCGGAGAAGTCCGAACAGCCGGAAAGCCTCTCACGCCCGGCGCCTGCCGCCGAGCGGCCGACCGCAGTCCCGCGGCCGGAAACACCGCCTGTTTCCGCCGCCCGTGCGCCGGTCACCCCCCGCGCCGAGCCGGCCACCGAGCCCTCCTTCGCTGCGCCCGCGTCGGAGCCGCGGCCGCGCCCCGAGGCCCCGCCCACCATGCCGCCGCCGGTGGCCACCAGCCCTCTTCCGCCAGAACCGGCGACGGCACCTCTATCGGCCGAACGCGACCAACCCCTGCGCGCTGCCTCGCCCCAGCCGCGCACCCCGGAGCGCCCCTCTGCTCCCGCCAGCGCGCAACCGGCATCGTTCCAGGATACCGCAAGCGCCGCCGAAATCCTGGATGCCGCCCGCCAGCGCGTGCTGCCGCAGCAGCGGATCGAGCCCGAGGTCTCCGCCCCGGATATGCCGGCGCCGCGCACCGCTGCCGCTACGGCCGAGGATGATGCGGCTGCGCAATCGGCAGCGGCGATCCGCCGTGATTTCCAACGGGTGTTGGAAGAGGAAATGTCGAACAATCTGACGGCCGAGCGGATCGTGCCGGCCCCGGCAAACCAGGCCCCTCGCCAGGCCGCACCGCAGCCGGCCAACCAGCCGCGCCGTGATCCCGAGCTTGCCCCCATCACCGGTGCCGACACCGACCTGCAGAAAGAAGTCGCCCGCATCTTCGGCGAAATGAGCGTCAATCGCGACAAGTAAGACAAACGCTTACATCTCGGTTGTCATCCGTTAGCTTCGTCATTAAGTTGCATAAAAGCCGCAATGCTGCGGCTTTCACCTCGCCGACGCCTTGGGGACTCCCTATCACGCCGATCATTTGCTATCGGTCAGATTGAAGAGCATTGGCGCATCCGAGGTAGACTTTGCCTAAGTAAATACCGGTCTCACCCCAGTTTCACCCGTGTAGCCGCAAGTGACGCGCTGGCGGCTTGCGAACATGTTCATCGGGTGGTGGCGAGAGACCGGTTTGGCATTGTTACAATGTGCCATGTGCAGCTCCGCTGTCTCAGCTCTTCAGCCGCCCCACAACATCGCCATACCGCGCCCACAAGGGTTTTCTCATGCACCATCTTGGTGGACTTCCGAACGGAAGACCAAGACGATATGTGCAAGACACTTCGGGTCCGATGGACCATCACTCCCAAAACGGCGCCCCAGCCATGGATTACCTGCGGTGGATGCGGGGGCCTCAGACCTTTCCGATCCAGCGGCAAGGTCCGGCTCAATGCCAACGGTCGCAAGCTCGACGCCTGGCTGATTTACAAATGCCTGATCTGCGAAAGGACATGGAACCGCCCGATCTTCGAACGCCGGAATATTCGAGACGTAGATCCGATGATTCTCGACGCGCTGCAGTCCAACGACCCGGACTGGATTCGGGCGGAAACCTTCAATCTTGATGCGCTGCGGCGCAAGTCACAGCGTGTGGACGAGTTCGCCGAATTCGACATCGCCAAGGAAATCCGGCACGAGACCGGAGGCTGGACGAGCTTGGAAATCGAACTGGCGGCTCCGTTTCCAACGAGCATACGCCTGGATCGGCTGCTGGCCGGCGAGTTGCAGATGTCACGCTCCCGCCTCCAGGCTCTTCACGATCGGGGCCTCTGTCGAACAGAGCCCGACCGGGCCGACATCATGCGACGGCGGATCATGAATGGCACCCTCGTCACAATCGATCTCCCCACGCAGGCGGAGCGGGAACCAATCTGGAAAGCTCTGGCGACCGACGCTCGCCCGTAACCTCTTCTTCGACACGCCGGGAGATGGCTCAACAAAAAGCGCCGCGATCGGATCGCGGCGCTGAATTTGTCTCATCTCTGCATGGGGATGGTCATTCGTCGCGGTAGACCTTTTCGCGACGTTCGTGGCGCTCCTGCGCCTCGATCGACAGCGTCGCGATCGGGCGGGCGTCGAGACGCTTGAGACCGATCGGTTCGCCGGTTTCCTCGCAATAGCCGTAGGTGCCGTCCTCGATGCGCTGCAGCGCCGCGTCAATCTTGGAGATCAATTTTCTCTGCCGGTCGCGGGCGCGAAGTTCGATCGCCCGGTCGGTTTCCGACGACGCCCTGTCGGCGAGATCGGGATGGTTTGCGCTTTCCTCGGCCAGATGGTCGAGTGTTTCGCGCGCTTCTCTAAGGATATCGTTTTTCCAGGCGACCAGCTTTGCCCTGAAGTAGGCACGCTGGTTTACGTTCATGAATTCTTCCTCTTCCGAGGGAACGTAATTGCTAAGATCGATCTTCTCACTCAACGCGATTCTCCTGAAGAACATCTCATCTGGCGGGGTGTATATCCCAAGCGCTAGCCGCGATTCAAGCCAAATACGACAGCTAAACAGATTTTTAAATCTGTTACAATTTTCAGCTAACGGACTATTTTCTCATGATTATTCGCCGCCGCAATTTTCGTCTCCTCTTCAAAACGCCGTGTTTTCGGCCACGTTTTGGGCCGTTGCGGCATGGCTGGCGGTTGACGGCGGAGGATCGCAACCGCTACTGAAAAGACCCGCCGATCCTGGATTTGCCCATGACCGTACCGCTGCCTCCGCCCAATCGCATCTATTTCCTGCGTCATGCCGAGGCCGCCTGGGCAGAACCCGGACAGCGCGATTTCGACCGGCCGCTCAACGAAAAAGGTTACGGCGATGCCGAGGTTATCGCCGACAAAGCCGCCGACAAGGGCTACCGTCCCGATCTTCTGATCAGTTCGACGGCGCTGCGCTGCCGCGACACCGCCGATGCCGTCCATCGGGCGATGGGTGTGGCACTGGACGTGAATTACATCGACGCGCTCTACAACGCCACGGTCGATACCTATGTCGAGATCGTCGATGCGCAGGATAAGGCCGCCGTCATGCTGATCGGCCACAACCCGACGATCGAGCAGGCGCTTGAGGCGCTGATCGGCCACGAGGCTATGGTGAACGCACTTCCCGCCGGCTTTCCGACGGCGGGCCTCGCCGTTGTCGATTTTGACGCTTCCGCAAGCGGCTGGCGCCTTATCGATTTCCTCGTCGTCTGAAGTCTTTCGCTGCGCTTCTTTTTCAGGCGACGCAGTCTTCCTATATTGCCGGCAGTCATCAACCGGAATTGCGCCTTGCCGCCACGCCTGACATCCCTCGCCGACGACGCGCGCATCGCGTTTGATAATCTCGCCGACAGGGCAAGCGGCCTCGTCAATCCGACCGTGCGGCTCGGCGTCACCGGCCTCTCCCGTTCCGGCAAGACGGTCTTCATCTCCTCGCTTGTTCACAATCTCCTGCATGGCGGCCGGCTGCCGCTGTTCGAGCCGGTGCAGTCGGGGCGCGTTTCAGCCGTGCGGCTGGAGCCGCAGCCAGATGACGCTGTGCCCCGTTTCCAATATGAGGATCATATCCGGGCGCTGGTGAAGGATCGCGTCTGGCCGGATTCCACTCGCGCCATTTCCGAACTGCGCATCACGCTCGATTATCAGAGCGCCAGCGGCTGGAACCGCCTGTTCTCGCCCGGCCGGCTGTCAATCGATATCGTCGATTATCCAGGGGAATGGCTGCTCGACCTGCCGCTGCTCGGCAAGGATTACCGCACCTTCAGCGAGGAAACGATCGCGCTTGCGCAAATCGGCGTGCGCTCCGAACTGTCGCGGCAATGGTTGGCGCTGACCCGTGCCGCCGATCTAAATGCCGGCGCCGACGAGATGGCTGCCCGCGCGCTTGCCACCGCCTTTGCGGATTACCTCAAGGCCTGCAAGGCCGACGAGCGCTCGCTATCCACCTTGCCGCCCGGACGCTTGCTTCTACCCGGCGATCTCGACGGCTCGCCGGCGCTGACTTTCGCCCCGCTCGTCCTGCCGCCGGGCACACGTCCCGATCGCGGCTCGCTCTGGACGATGATGGAGCGGCGTTACGAGGCCTATAAATCCGTCGTCGTCAAACCATTTTTCCGCGAGCATTTCGCCCGGCTCGACCGCCAGATCGTGCTCGTCGACGCGCTGCAGGCCATGAACCGCGGCCCCGAAGCCGTCCAGGATCTCGAGCGCGCGCTGACCGACGTGCTCGCCTGTTTCCGCCCGGGCACCAATTCGCTGCTCTCGTCGCTGCTGGGGCGCCGCATCGACCGTGTGCTGGTCGCCGCAACCAAGGCCGACCATCTCCATCATGAGAGCCATGATCGGCTCGATGCGCTGACCCGCCGCCTCGTCGATCGCGCCATCGCCCGCATCGGCATGGCCGGAGCCGGCATCGACGTGATGGCGCTCGCCTCCGTACGCGCCACGCGCGAGGCATCGGTCAAACGCGACGGCCATGAACTGCCTGTCATCGTCGGCACGCCGATGGAGGGCGAAACCATTGCCGGCGAACGATTCGACGGCCAGAGAAAGACCGCGATCTTCCCCGGAGACCTGCCGCGGGATCCGGAAAGCCTGTTCGACCGCATCGCTTCCGGCGAGACCGCCGATATCCTGCCCGACGTTAACGTCGTCAGATTCCGCCCACCCCATCTCGAGGAGACCGGCGGCGGCATCAAGCTCTCGGTGCCGCATATCCGCCTTGACCGCGCCATGCAGTTCCTGTTCGGAGACCGTCTCGCATGAGTAAGCCCCCCTCCGATTTGCCGCACCGCCCACCCGCCGCCTTCGCCTATGAGGATGAGGCTGCCGTGCCGCGCGACAATGGTCGGCAACAGCAAGGCCGGCGCAGACCGGAAAGCTTCTCGGACGACATCGTCTTGACGCCCGACGAGGAGGATCCCTTCATCAATCCGGACAAGGATGCGAGCGCAGTGCCGGTGGCAACACCGCGCAAGCGGCGCCCCTCCTTCGGCCAGATCGCACTAAGCGCCTTCGGGATCCTGCTGTCGCTCGGCATCGGCCTCTGGACCGACCGGCTGATCCGCGATCTCTTCACCCGCGCCGACTGGCTGGGCTATGCAGCTCTTGGCGTGCTGGCGATCGGCATTCTCGCCGTTCTCGCCCTCGTCATCCGCGAAACCGCGGGCATGATGCGCCTTGCCGCTGTTCAGGCGATCAAGGCGGAAGCAGAGGCAGCGATCCTCGAAACGCGGCCGGCGAAAGCGCGCGCCGTCGTTGCGCGCCTCACTACGCTTCTTGCGGCCAATCCCGAGACATCGAAGGGACGCGCGACGCTGAAGGCGACCGAGGGTGAGGTCATCGACCCCCCGCATCTGATCGCCCTAGCCGAACGCGAGCTGCTGGCCCCACTCGACCGCAAAGCGCGGGCGCTCATCGTCAACGCCTCCAAGCGTGTCTCGATCGTCACCGCCGTCAGCCCGCGCGCGATCGTCGATCTGCTTTATGTGCTCTACGAGTCCGTGCGCCTCATCCGCGCCATGGCCGAGCTCTACGGAGGCCGCCCCGGCACGCTCGGCATGTTCCGCCTCCTGCGTGACGTGCTGGCCCACCTCGCCGTCACCGGCTCGATCGCTGTCGGCGACAGTCTCGTCCAGCAGGTGCTCGGCCACGGGCTGGCCTCAAAGCTATCGGCCCGACTCGGCGAGGGCGTGATCAACGGTCTGATGACTGCTCGCATCGGAATCGCCGCGATGGATCTTTGTCGTCCACTTGCCTTTCGCGCGGTAAAGCGACCGGGAATCGGCGATTTTATCGGCGATCTCACACCTTCAATGTCGCCGCGCGGCAACAATCCTTAACTGACGAGGCGATTCCGCAGCTCTCACCTTCCCTCAGGTGAAGTTGGCGACGTTAAGTAGATTCAACACTGTAGCCGCCAGATCCTAAAATCCGCGCGGCATGACAGAAATCCAATCCCTCGCATTTCGACACAATCGAAACGAAGGATTAACCATTCTTCGGCAAAACTTGGCACCAGTTCGTGAGTGGTGTTTGCCAAGGAAAATCCATGTATTCGCGCCAGTTTCTCTTCTTATGCGGCCTCGCCGCCGCGGCATTGTCTCCTGTCGCAGACGTCGCTCCGGCAGCCGCGGCCGCAACCCGCGACAAGGCCTTCTTCGAATCCGTCACCGGCTCGTGGAAGGGCCCCGGCGAGATCGTCGCCGGCAAGTACAAGGGCACGAAATTCACCTGCAATCTGACCGGTGAACCCACTGGCGACGGCACTGCCGGCATCAAGCTCGACGGCACCTGCCGCGTCGGCGTCTTCAAGCAGCCGATGAGCGCCGTCATCTCGCAGTCGGGCTCCACCTACAAGGGAAAATTCCTCGACGGCGCCGCCGGAAAGGGTCTTGACGTTGTCTCCGGCGCCGTCACCGAGGATACCGTCGTGGTGGGCATCAACCGCGCCAAGCTGAACGGCGCAATGATCGCCCGCGTGCGTGATGACAAGACGATGAACGTCACCGTGTCGGTCAAGGTCGAGAGCCAGATGATCCCGGTTATCGGCCTGACATTGACTCGTCAGGTCGACGAAATGGCCGTCGGCTCCATCCAGTAGACGGTGCATGACGGATTTTCCTGAAGCGGCGGGTTTCCCCGCCGT
>NZ_JBOBHU010000013.1:0-196676 GCF_050587665.1 Rhizobium sp. Nf11,1
AAGGCCGGCACAAGCCGGCCTCTTTCTTGTTCAATTCCAATCAAGAACGTTCAAGGCTGCTGCGGCGGCGCAGGGACTACGTCCTGACCTTGATCCGGTTCCTGCTGCTCGTCCGACTCCAGCCCCTGATCCTGGTCCTGATCCGGACCATCCGGTCCCTTGATCTGCTGGCCATTGACCGCCACGGAACCGTCGCGGTTGATGCTCACGTCCCAGCGCGAACGGCCATCCGGATCGGTCTTGGCAAAGCCCTTCACCATCATGATGCCGAAGGAGACCTGGTTGAGGTCGGGGTCCGTCTTGGCAAGCTCCTGAACCGCCGCGATCGTCTTGTCGAGATCGCGGGCAAAGATCGTCGCCTCCATCGAATAGTCCTTCTCGGTATCGACGCGACCTTCGATCCTGCCGGTTATATCGACGTCATAGACCTGCGATTTGGCACTGATCTTAGGAAACTCGACGGCAAGCCGGCCATCGCGGAAGAGCTTCTTCGCCATCTCCTCGCCGGTCTTCTCGGACGCCGAATCTTTGAAATCCATCGCCATGAGGGCGTCGCCGAAGCTTGCGAAATCCAGATTCGGAAGCGCGAGCTGGAAATCGAAGTTGCTCGGCATGAAGGCCGAATAGTTTGCCGGCATCAGCGGCGTGTCGAGGCTGATCTCCTGCGCATTCATGCCGAAGCCGAAACGCATGGCGTCGCTCGGCCCGTCGATGGCGAGGTTGTAGCCGAATGCCTTGGCGCCGCCCTTGCCCATCTCGCTGCTGACGGTCAGGTCGTTGACCCCGATCGTCTCGCTGAACAAGGTCAGAAGCGGGAAGGCTTCCTTCACTATTCCCTTTATCTTGTCGCTGTTTTCCGGGCTCAATTCCTTCTCATCGAGATGGTCGAGCACGAAGAAGACCATCTCACGAATCTGCTTGGCCGGCAGGCCGTTCACCTTGGCCTCGACATTGATCGAGCCGGCACGAAGTTCGATAGGCGGCATTTGCAGGCCGGAAACCTGCTCGACGAAATCGGACATCGAGCCACTGCCGGCGAAATCGATACGTCCATGGCCGCCTGCGCTGTCGGTCGAACTCAGCTTCTGATCCATGCTGGCGATGCTGGCATGGACCTCCTCCGTTTCGGTCTTGCTGGCCACCTTGATGTCTTTGGCCGCGAAGGTGCCGGAGCGCAGATAGCTGATCGCCGGGTCGAAGACGCCGGAATAAACAAGCGACGCGATAGAATAGGTGAAATCCGTCGGCTTCTGGTCTGGACCCTTGAAATGGCCCGAGACGTTGAGCCTGTTGTCGCCTTCGATGTTCCAGAGGCCACTGTCGAGCGGCGTGGCGAACATCGAAAACGGTGTCAACCCCGTGATCGTAAACGTCGCCGGATCCGCCTTGGTAAGCAGCTTCGCCAGATCGTAGATGACCTCATAGCGTGCGCCGGCCGGATTGACGGTGATGAAGCCGCTTTTTGCCAAATCCTGCGGAAGCAGCTTCGTCAGGGTCTCCTTGACCGCGTTGGCGCCCTCCTGGTTGATCTCCGCGCCCTCGGCCCCGGTGAAAAGGCAAAGGGCAAGCATACTCGTTGCCGTGACAAGTTTGAGACGCATGGTCTGGTTTTCTCCTCAGCCACTTTTTGATTGCGGCCATCCAAAGATGCGAAGCGCGGCAATGTCAAGCCAAGTGGCGATAAGCACTGGCAATTTTGCCTTTGACCAGGTGCAGATCGCGAGTGATTTCAACAGGGTTCTCGCATTGGGATGGGTGCGGATGCAATCTGGGCGAGTTCGCTCTCTCCGATGATGAAGTGCCCCGGCGAAAGCCCCTCCATCGCCAAAAAACCGGCGCAATCGGCAACTTGCGTTTCCGGGCGACTTATACTATAGGCCACCGGTCCGCGTAGACACCCTTGGAGGCAACGCGGATGAGGATGGGAAAACCCGCCTCCGGTTCGACGGAACTGGGCTTTTGCCTGCCGCCGAACTCTCCAAATAACCTCGAAAGGAATAGCCATGAGCCAGGAAACTTACGAGCTCAAGGCCGAGGCGCGCGAACGGGTTGGTAAGGGGTCCGCCCGTGAACTTCGCCGCAACGGTTTGATTCCCGCTGTCATCTATGGTGACAAGCAGGCCCCCATTGCCATCTCTCTCAACACCAATGAGGTGACGAAGCGCATTCACGCCGGTGGCTTCATGACCACCGTGGCGACCATCGAAGTCGACGGCAAGAAGTACAAGGTTCTGCCGAAGGACTACCAGCTCGATCCGGTCCGCGACTTCACGCTGCATGTCGATTTCCTGCGCGTCTCCGGCAACACACAGGTGACCGTCGAAATCCCGGTTCACTTCATCAATGAAGCGAAGTCTCCGGGCCTCAAGGTCGGCGGCGTTCTGAACATCGTCCGCCACGCAGTTGAAGTTCACTGCCCGGCCGATGCGATCCCGGAATTCTTCAACATCGACCTTAGCGGCAAGAAGATCGGCGACAGCATCCATATTTCGGAAGTCACCCTGCCGAAGGGCGTCAGCCCGGTCATCGACCGCGACTTCACGGTCGCGACCATCGTCGCTCCGG
Organism: Rhizobium sp. Nf11,1; assembly: GCF_050587665.1. Taxonomy (NCBI): domain Bacteria; kingdom Pseudomonadati; phylum Pseudomonadota; class Alphaproteobacteria; order Hyphomicrobiales; family Rhizobiaceae; genus Rhizobium; species Rhizobium sp. Nf11,1. Next base: position 2,566 of record NZ_JBOBHU010000013.1, read on the forward strand.
CTGCCGGCGTCGATGAGAGCGCCGCGGAAGCTGAAGGCGAAGCCGAAGCCTGATCGCTTCGACCAGTTGCAAAGCATATGGCCCGCCTTCCCCGGTGAAGTGGTTCCCGAAAGTCGTCATCCAACTTTCGAGAACCAGTTCACGGGGAAGGCGGGCTTTTCATTGCCTGCCAAGCCTCCGTTTCAGCAACATTTAACATATTCATGAAAGCATGGGCCGTCAGCTGCGAAGAAGCCGGCCTGAACGCGCGACAGCAAATATGCCGGCCTGGGGGAGTAGACGGAACCATGAACAATTCCGTTGAGAACAGGTTTTTTGGGATTGTTTGCGGAGCGCTGCTTGTTTTTGTCGCTCCGCTTTTTGTTCTTTTCCTTTTTCTTTCCTCGGAACGCGCCGATAAAGAAATACGCGACCATATCTCTGTTCTTCTTGTCGCCAATGCTCAAGCTCTGGCAAAACCGCTCTGGGACCTCGATGAGGAAAGCGTCACCCAGATCAGCGCGACGGTCGTTTCCCAAGGCGCCATCGTCAAGGTCGAGGTGCGTGATCAGTCGGGCCAGCTCGACGTCAGCCAATCCACCATTCCGCGTTCCTTTGACGGTAAGCTCATGCAGGTGTCGCGCGCCATCATCTACAACACCGTCGACGGTCCGAAGAACCTCGGCAGCATCAGCGTCTATTATCCCGCCCTCGGACTGTTTTCCGGTCTGAAGCAGGAAGAGGTCGTCTTCATTTCGATCTTCATCTTCGCGGTTCTGACCGTTTTCGGCACAGCGCTGATCGGCAACCGGTTCTTCGTCATCCAGCCGCTGATGCGTCTGACGGCGGCAATCGAGGCCACTCGGCAGCTCGGCTCGCGCCATCACGTCGACTGGCAGTCAAACGATGAGATGGGGCGACTTGCCCGTAGCTTTAACGAGATGCAAACCAAGCTCGAAAGCGAGGAGAAGGAGCTGAAGCTCGCCCATCGCCGCGCCACGGATATCTACAATCTGACGCCCGCCATGCTCTTCTCGCTCGATGAGGAAGACCGCATCACCGCCGTCAGCGATTATTGGCTGCTTGCCACCGGTTATAGCCGCGCCGACATCATCGGCCGGAATTTCGCAGATCTGGTCACGTCAAGCAGCCGCGACAAGTTCGTCAAGCGCCGCCAGGGCGAAAACGGCACGACGGTCACCGTCAAGTTCGTCTGCCTGGACGGCCGCACCATGGACGTCCTCATCATGGAATCGGAGGCGGCCGCCGGCGCTCACGACCGCCTCTCGCTGTCCGTCATGACGGATGTGACCGAGCTCAAGGCTTCGGAGGACCGCAACCATCGCCAGGCAATCACCGACCATCTGACCGGGCTTCTCAACCGCCAGGGCTTCGAGGCGGTGCTTGATAACAAGATCGCTGCCGCAGACGCCGCCGGCCAGGAACTCGCCTGCCTCTTCGTCGATCTCGACCGCTTCAAGTGGATCAACGACAATATGGGCCATGCCGCCGGCGACACCGCGCTGATCGAGCTCGTCGAGCGCCTGAAGACCCATCTTGACCCCTCCGACGAGGCGGCCCGTCTCGGCGGCGACGAGTTCGCCATCCTCCTGCCTGCGAAGGACGCCGAAGCGCGCGCAAAGGCGATGTGCGAGCAGATCGCCTCAATCTTCGAAACGCCATTTGCCCCGGACATGCATCTGAGCGCGTCCATCGGCATCGCCATCTACCCACATCACGCCGCGACCGCGGCCGAGCTGCTGCAGAAATCCGACATGGCGATGTATGCCAAGAAACGGGACGGCAAGAACGGCGCACAGCTCTTCGACAAAGCCATGCTCGACCGCGCCCGCAGCCGCGCCGAAATCGAGGCCAATATCGAAGCCGGCCTCGTCGACAATTGGTTTGAAGCCTTCCTGCAGCCGATCGTCAATCTCAACGGCCGCGGCATTGCCGGTTTCGAGGCACTGATGCGCCTTAATCATCCGCAGAAAGGTCTGATGCCGCCGGCCGAAATTATCAGCGTCGCCGAAGAGACGGGCAAGATCGTCCGCGTCGGCAACGTCATCATGGAAAAGGCGATTTCCAATCTCGCGAAAATCTCTCGCATATCGGGGATGCAGGATACCTACCTAGCCATCAACTTCTCGCCGCTGCAGTTCGAGCCGGCACTGCCGGCCCGTCTAGCCGCGATCGTCGGTCGCCACGGCATCCGCCCCGAGCGCATCGTGGTCGAGATCACGGAAGCCGTGCTGATGCACGACAACCCGCAGATTCGCATGATCGTCACCGAGCTTCGCCGCTTCGGCTGCCGCATCGCGCTCGACGATTTCGGCACCGGCTACTCGTCGCTCAGCTACCTCAACCGTTTCCCTGTCGATATCATCAAGATCGACCAGTCCTTCACCCGCGCGATAAACGACAGCGATGACGACGTGCGACAGAAGAGCCGCATGCTGATCGAAGGCATCACCACCTTGTCCCACAAGATGAACTGCACCGTCATCGCCGAGGGCATCGAGACGGAAGAGGAATGCCGCACGCTTCACCAGATGGGTCTGGACTATGGCCAGGGCTATCTCTTCCATCGTCCACAGCACGCAGCCGCACTCATTGAGGAACTGATGGCCCCGCAATCAGCCGTCGCACGCGCCTCGTAAACGAAGAACGAAGGAGACGACACGATGAAAAAGCTCCTGCTTCTCGCATGGCTGGCGCTGCCTTGCGCCGCCCACGCACAGACGGTTGCTTTCACGACCGAGGATTACGCCCCCTTCAACTATCGCGAAGGCAAAGAGATCAAAGGCGCGACGGTCGAGCAGGTCGAAAAGGTGATGGCCGCGATCGGCGTCGACTATACGATCGAAGTCATGCCTTGGGCGCGTGCTTTCGGCCTTGCCCGCACTGCGCCGATGACATGTGTTTTCGCCACCGCCCACAATAGCGCGCGCGATCCGCTGTTCAAATGGGTCGAGCCGCTGCTCATCGACCGCAACATCCTGATCACCCGCAAGGGTTCGGGCGTCACCGCCAGCAATCTCGAAGAAGCAAAGAAATATACGATCGGCACCCAGCGCGAGGACTACACCGAGACGATCCTGAAGGAGAAGGGTTTCACCAAGCTGGACGTCGCCAGTGACTTCAACGCCACGCTGCGCAAGCTGCTCAGCGGTCGCATCGACATGATGCCGATCTCCGAACTCTATTTCGAAAAGCTGAAGGCCGATCAGCCGGTGGAGATCGTAACCGTGCTCTCCTCCCAGCCCATGGGCATCGCCTGCGAGAAGAGTTTTCCCGACGATCTGCTCGCCAAGATGCAGGCTGCTCTCAACAAGCTGATTGCCGATGGCGACCAGAAGCAGATCTTCCAGAAATACGGTATGAACCTGTCGGACTGATACCGCTCGGTTCGCCACTGCCCTTTCCGCTTGACTTTGCTCCCGTTTCCGGGTGGTGAACGTCGGAAAAGCTTAAGCGAGGACGACAGGCCATGCTGATCATCGCGGGTCTCGGCAATCCCGGCGGCAAATACGCCGGCAACCGCCACAATATCGGCTTCATGGCCGTCGACGCCATCCATCGGCGCCACAGCTTCTCGCCCTGGTCGAAGAAGTTCAAGGCCGAAATTGCGGAGGGAGAACTTGGCGGCGACAAGGTCCTGCTGATCAAGCCGCAGACCTACATGAACCTCTCCGGCGAGGCCGTCGGCGAGGCGATGCGCTTCTACAAGCTCCAGCCCGCCGAGCTCGTCGCGATCTATGACGAACTCGACCTGCCCCCTGGCAAGGCGCGGCTGAAAACCGGCGGTGGCCATGGCGGCCACAACGGCATCAGGTCGCTGGACGCCCATTGCGGCAAGGAATACCGGCGGCTGCGCCTCGGCATCGGCCATCCCGGCGTCAAGGAAATGGTGCATAACCATGTGCTCGGCGACTTCGCCAAGGCCGACAAGGCTTGGCTGGAGCCGCTTCTCGATACGCTGGCCGACAATGCCGATATGCTGGTGCGAAACGAGGATTCACAGCTGATGAACAAGATCGCCCTGGCGGTGGGTGGCAAGGCCGACGAGGAAAAGCCGCGGAAGGAAAGCAAGGATAGCGAGAAGAAACCGGCCGCCCAGTCGCATATCCGCCAAGCCCGCAACAACAGCCAGCCAAAGCTGCCGGCCAGCGGCCCGATGGCCGACATGCTAAAGAAGATGTTCGGCAACAAAGGGGAATGAGGCCGGTGCCAGACCAGGATTTTACCATCCGCAGTGCCGCTCCCGATGATCTCGAGGGGCTGACCGTCCTCTACCGGCATCTGAATCCGACCGATCCCATTCTCGACGGGACCATGGCCGAGGAGCGCTTTTCCGCTATTCTCGCCCAGCCCGGCATGACCATATTCATCGGCTTTGCCGGCGCTCACGCCGCCGCCACCGTCACGCTGATCATCGTGCCGAACTTGACGCGCGGCGGCGCCTCTTATGCGCTGATCGAAAACGTCGTCACCCACGCCGAGCACCGCCGGCGCGGCTATGCCAACGCCGTCATTGGGCATGCGGTGAATGAGGCCTGGAAGGCCGGCTGCTATAAGGTGATGTTGCTCACCGGCTCGAAGAACCCGGCGACGCTGCGGTTCTACGAAAATTGTGGCTTCCTGCAGGACAAGACCGGCTATCAGATCCGCCGGCCGTGAGCTGAAAGGCTATTCCTCGGGCTCTGTGGTGAACATCAGCGGGAAACCCATCTCCTTGGCAAGGTCGATACCCTCCTTGGCCTTGGTCTCGGCAATGTCCTTGGCGCAGACCACGACCACGCAGGAGCCAAGCTTATGCGCTGTCATCATCACCCGATAGCCGGTCTCCTCGCTCATGCGGAAGACGACCTTCAGGATCACAATGACGAATTCGCGCGGCGTGTAATCGTCGTTGACGAGAATGACCTTGTAGAGCTTCGGCTTGTCCAGCTTCGGCTTCACCTTGGTCTTCGGTTTCAGGGCAACGTCATTGTCACTCATCGGAAAATCCACCCGTTGATGACATGAAAAGGCGGAAGAAACATCCGCCGGACTATATTGCATCGTCAGCACGGCAGTTCAATGACGGATATCACTCCGACGAGAGCAGCAGGCAGGCTCGCCCGGCGCTTTCGACGATGGCGGCAGCCTTCCTGTCGAAGGTCGCGAATACTTCCCCGCCAAGCCTGCGGCCTTCGAAGACAATGACGCCATCGGCGAAATCACCGCCGGCATCGAGGAAGGACAATCCAGCCTCGACAGCTGCTCTGTCGTAGACGACCTTCCTGTCGGCTATCAGCAGCCGGATGGTCGCAGCGATCTCGGAGGCGCTTTTACGATAAATCCGGCCGACGACCCAGACGAACTCGCAGAACGTCAGGTTGGAGACGAACAGCCGTTCAGCCTCGCGCATCAATATCCTTGCATGTTCCGTTTGCTTCGGATCGTCATCCACGGCCGCCCGCACGAGCACATTCGTATCAACGATCATCAGCGATGCCGACCTCGCCAGCCCAGCCCGCCTTTATGGCCTCATCGATCTCCTTGAGCGTCGCATGAATATTGCCCTTGTTCTCGAGACTTCCGAAGAAATTCTCGATGGAACCGCTGGCCGGCTGCGTTTTGACCGCAACGACCTCAAGCTTGCCACCAGGCAGGAGATCAACGTCGATTTTATCGCCGGGCCTGATCCCGAGGTGCCGAAGCACTTCTTTTCTCAAGGTGACCTGTCCTTTTGCCGTCACTGTCAGGATTGCCATGTCAGCTGTATCCTTTCCGCCAAAAGGTAAGGCTAAACCGCCTTACCTTCAAGCCGGCTGGCCTTGCTTTTTCGATTCGTGCCGCAAACCCTTGACCCGAGCCGGCCATTCCCGCATAGGCAGGGCAAAGTTACCAATAGATATGGATCAAGCCATGGGCTTCAAATGCGGCATCGTCGGTCTGCCGAACGTCGGCAAATCGACCCTCTTCAATGCGCTCACCAAGACGGCGGCTGCACAGGCGGCAAACTACCCCTTCTGCACCATCGAGCCGAACACTGGCGAAGTCGCCGTGCCCGATCCGCGCATGCGCAAGCTGGCCGACATCGCCAAATCCAAGGAACTGATCCCGACCCGCATTTCTTTCGTCGATATCGCCGGCCTGGTGCGCGGTGCCTCGAAGGGTGAAGGCCTCGGCAACCAGTTCCTCGCCAATATCCGCGAAGTCGATGCGATCGTGCATGTGCTGCGCTGCTTCGAAGACAGCGACATCACCCATGTCGAGGGCCGTATCAATCCGGTCGCCGATGCCGAGACGATCGAGACCGAGCTGATGCTCGCCGATCTCGAGAGCCTGGAGCGCCGAACCGAGCAGACGCGCAAGCGCGCCACTGGCAAGGACAAGGAGTCGATGGCGATGCTGCCGATCATGGAAGCCTCGCTGAAGCTACTCAACGAAGGCAAGCCGGTGCGCACACTGCTGTCGAAGCTCGATGCCGAGGAGATCGCCATCCTCAAGGGGCTCAACCTTCTCACCTCGCATCCGGTGCTCTATGTCTGCAACGTCGCCGAAGGCGATGCCTCGACCGGCAACGAATTCACCGCCGCCGTCGCCGCCATGGCGAAGGAGCAGGGCGCCGAGACCGTCATTATCTCGGCGGCGATCGAAGCTGAGGTCGCCCAGCTTGCCGAAGAGGAAGCCAAGGAATTCCTCTCTGCCCTCGGCCTTGACGAGGCGGGCCTCGACCGGCTGATCCGCGCCGGCTACAAGCTGCTCGACCTCATCACCTATTTCACCGTCGGCCCGAAGGAAACGCGCGCTTGGACGATCGAGCGCGGTACCAAGGCGCCGCAGGCCGCCGGCGTCATCCACTCGGATTTCGAACGCGGCTTCATCCGTGCCAACACCATCGCCTACGACGATTACATTAAGTACAACGGCGAAGTTGGCGCCAAGGATGCCGGCAAGGCGCGCGACGAAGGCAAGGAATACATCGTCCAGGACGGCGACGTCATCCACTTCCGTTTCAATACCTGAAAAATCGCTGCCGCCTTAACCCGGCGGCAGCCTGTTTGCGATTGCCGGCGGCAGTGCCCTGAGCACCAGCCGCCGAAGCGGCATCCAACCCGTTCCGATAATGAGCACGATCGCGCCGACAACGATCAGCGTCGTGAAGATGTAGGTATCGACGGTCGCATTTCCCCTGCGGACGACGCTGAAGATCGCAACGCCGAGAGACAGCAGCCCCGACGTGACGAAGGCGCGACGATCGATGACCAGGCCGATCAGCATCAGCGCCGCCACGGTCGCGACGACCACGGGAGTCCGGGCCGACATGTTCGCCAGGTCGAAGATACGGCCGGCTTCCCCGAACGACAGTAGGGAGACGGCACTGTAGAGCAGCGCCGGCGCCGCACCGAGATGCAGCCAGAAGGCGATATCCGAACGGGTCGTCCGGCGCAGCCGGTCGCCGAGATCAAAATATAGCGCCGTCGCGAACAGGCCGAGCGCACAGACGAAAGCGATCGCGGCCAACACGCCAAGATGATCGACGAAAAACGCGGGATTGCCGCTTAGCCATTGCACCAGACGCAAAAGCAGCGTGAGCACCAAGGCAAGCGTCGACATGATAGTGAGCGCCAGCGACAGGGGCACGCGATAGCGGGCATAATAGACGCCGAGCAGGATCGGAAAGCCGCCGACGAACTGCGTCAGATCCGCCCCGATTTCGGAGGTCCATGGCGTGAAGACGCGGGACATCAGCAAAAATGTCCAGCAGAACAGCGCGATTGTCAGGCTGACAGCCGGCAAGGCGAGCCGCTGGCGGCGCACCAGGATTTCCGAAAGCACGATGATGGCGACCGGCACGGCGTAAAGCGGCGCCAAGCCCCAGAGGCCGACGAGCGCGACGATAACGCCGATGGTGATCAGCACGTCGTGAAAGCCGCGCACGAAGCGCGGCGTCTCGGTGTCCGACCAGGCCCGCTCCTCGGCTGCGACTGCCTTCTGCGTCTCAACAACAGACACGCCACGCTCGGTCAGAAATGGCAGAAGCCGCCCGCCCGCTTCCGACGAAATCAGCCCCTGGCGCGCCGCCTCGTCTAGTATCGACCTCAGTTCCGTCATACCGGTTTATCTCCCGGGAATCATTGAGCCCGCGCAGATGCTATTGTAAGCACTAGAGCATGATGGCGAAAAGTGTAAGCGGTTTTCGGACGACATCATGCTCTAACTCTTTAATGTAGAACAGAATTCAGATTTAGGCCGACCGGCCTAAAAACATCCTGTTCTAGGCGCTTGATATGGCGGAGGAGAGAATGCCGGCAGAAAAGCTGTCTTTCGAGGATTTTGAACCCGGCCGCCGTTTCGCCCTCGGCCCGAAACTGGTGCTCACCGAGGAAATCATCGAGTTCGCCAGCGAATTCGACCCGCAGCCGATGCATCTCGACGAAGCCGCCGGTCGCGCCAGCATCCTCGGCGGGCTTGCCGCCTCCGGCTGGCATACCTCCGCAATGCTCATGCGCATGATGGCAGACAGCTACGTGCTGGACGCGCTTTGCGAGGGTGCGCCGGGCATCGATCTGATGGAATGGCGAAAGCCGGTGCTTGCAGGCGATACGCTGCAGGGCCATTCGACCGTTCTCGAAGCCCGGCCGATGCGCTCGCGCCCCGGCATGGGCATCGTCAAATTCCGCCACGCGGTGGAAAACCAGCGCGGCGAACTCGTCTGCCTCTCGGAGAATTCCGTGATGATCCGCATGCGCCCCACTCCGGAGGATGCCAACGTGAGCTCGGAGCCGTCAGCATGAGAATGTCCGAGCTTTACGCCGTCGGTCAGAAAGCCGAGATCGGCACCTACACCTTCACCGAGGAAAACATCATCCGCTTCGCAACCCGCCACGATCCGCAGCGTTTTCACGTCGACAAAGAAGCCGCGAAAGACACGCTCTTCGGCGGGCTTTGCGCCTCGGGCTGGCACACCACGGCCGCCTGGATGCGGACCTTCCTCGCCTTCTGGGAAAGGCAGCGCGTCGCACTCGCCGCGGAGGGCCTGACGGCGCCGAACCTCGGCCCCTCACCCGGCTTTCAGAAGCTGCAATGGCTGCGGCCGGTCTTTGCGGGTGACGTCGTGACCTATTCCGTCGCCCTGCTCTCCAGCCGACCGCTCGCATCACGGCCGGGCTGGCATCTCAACACCATCCTCTGCGAGGGCGTCAATCAGAACGGCGATCCCGTCATGCGCTTTGAAAGCGGTGTGCTGGAATTCGACTGACGCCGCAGCAATACGGGCTCAATGCCCGGAGAATTCGACCAGCGTGTGTACGACGACGCCGAGTTCTTCCAGCTTCCTGCGGCCGCCAAGGTCGGGCAGGTCGATGACGAAGCAGGCGCCGACCACCTCCGCGCCGATCTGGCGCAGAAGCTGCGTCGCGCCCACGGCCGTGCCGCCGGTGGCGATGAGATCGTCGACCAGGATCACCTTCTCGCCCGGCTGGACCGCATCACGATGCATCTCCATTTCATCGACGCCATATTCCAGGCTGTAGGCGATGCGCACCGTGTCGTGCGGCAACTTGCCCTTCTTGCGGATCGGCACGAAGCCCGAGGAAAGCTGATGCGCCACCGCACCGCCGAGGATGAAGCCGCGCGCCTCCATGCCGGCGATCTTGTCGACCTTCGTGCCGGCGTAGGGTTGCACCAACTCGTCGACCGCCCGGCGGAAAGCACGGGGGTTGCCGAGCAGCGTGGTGATGTCGCGGAAGATGATGCCGGGATTGGGATAGTCGGGGATGGAGCGAATGCTGGCTGCGAGCTCCGAAATTGTATTGCCCATGGAACGTCCGTATCTGCGAGCGCATAAAATCGGCCGCACCCTATCAATTGCCGAGGGTGGAACCAACAAAAAAGGCGGCTCGCAAGCCGCCTTTTCGAATTCAGGCACGGAACGCTTAATGTTCCTTGTTGGCGTAAACCGAGCGCTTCGTCAGGTAGATCAGCACGGTAAAGATCGCCAGGAACACCATCACCATGAAGCCGGTGCGCTTGCGCTCCTCGAGATGCGGTTCGGCGGCCCACATCAGGAAGGCGGAAACGTCCTTGGCGTATTGGTCGACGGTCGCCGGCGCGCCGTCGTCATACGTTACCTGCCCGTCGGAAAGCGGCTTCGGCATAGCGAGAACGGCGGCAGCATGGAAATACGGGTTATAATGCGCGCCCTGCGCCACCTGGAAGCCGACTGGCGGCTCTTCATAGCCGGTCAGCAGCGAGTAGATGTAGTCCGGGCCGCTTTCCTGATACTGCGTAAAGATGTCGAAGACGAACTGCGGGAAGCCGCGCTCGACTTCACGGGCCTTGGCGATCAACGAAAAATCGGGCGGAGCCGCACCGTTATTGGACGCAGCCGCGGCTTCAGCATTAGCGAAGGGCGATGGGAAATGATCCGAAGGGACTGCCTTGCGGGTGAACATTTCGCCGGCCGAGTCCGGCCCGTCCTGAACTTCGTAATTGGCAGCGAATGCCTTCACCTGTGCCTCGGAATAACCGAGTTCGTCGAGCGTGCGGAAAGGCACGAGGCTCATCGAATGGCAGGCAGAACAGACTTCCGTGTAGACCTTGAGGCCGCGCTGGAGCTGAGCCTTGTCGTAGTGGCCGAAGGGGCCGGCAAAGCTCCATTCCTGCTCCTTTGGCTCCTTTAGCGGATAGTGCGGCGTCGCCCCTTCCTCGTGATGCGCGGGAGCTGCGCCATTCGCGGGCGTCGCTTCCTCGGCGAAAGCGGCGCTGCCAAGGAGAGCGGCGACGGCAAGCGGCAGAATGCTTGCAACAAGCGTTTTCATAGTTCTATTCCCTTCCGTCGCTCGCTTACGCATTGGCCGCCGCGGCGGCGCCAGTGGTCTTGTTGCGCTTTTCAAGCACCGCCTCAGTGATCGAGTTCGGGATGCGGCGCGGCGTTTCCACCAGACCCAGAACTGGCATCGCGACCAGGAAGAAGGCGAAGTAGAGAAGCGTGCAGATCTGCGACACGATGACGTAGCTGCCTTCCGCCGGCTGCGAACCGAGCCAGCCTAGGATGATCGCGTTGAGCACGAACAGCCAGAAGAACAGCTTGTACCAGGGACGGTAGACCGCCGAGCGGACCTTCGAGGTGTCAAGCCACGGCAGGAAGAAGAGCACGATGATCGCGCCGAACATCACGAGCACGCCGCCGAGTTTGGAGTCGATCGGGCCGATGTTGAAGGTGATCGAACGCAGCATCGCGTAGAACGGCAGGAAGTACCATTCAGGAACGATGTGGGCGGGCGTCTTCAACGGATCGGCCGGGATATAGTTATCGGCGTGACCGAGGAAGTTCGGCAGGTAGAAGACGAAATAGGCGTAAACGAGCAGGAAGACGGAGACGCCGAGGGCATCCTTCATCGTTGCATAGGGCGTGAAACGCACGGTGTCGGTCTTCGTCTTGACCTCGACGCCAGTCGGGTTGGTCTGGCCGGTCACATGCAGCGCCCAGATATGCAGGACGACGACGCCTGCAATCATGAAAGGCAGCAGGTAGTGCAGCGAGAAGAAGCGGTTCAGCGTCGGCTGATCGACGGCAAAGCCGCCGAGCAGGAACTGCTGCACCCATTCGCCGACCAGCGGAAAGGCCGAGAAGAAGCCGGTGATGACGGTCGCGCCCCAGAAGGACATCTGCCCCCAGGGCAGCACGTAGCCCATGAAGCCCGTCGCCATCATCAGCAGGTAGATGACCACGCCGAGGATCCAGAGGATTTCGCGAGGTGCCTTGTAGGAGCCATAGTAGAGGCCCCGGGCAATGTGCAGATAGACGGCGACGAAGAAGAAGGAGGCGCCGTTGGCATGCAGGTAACGCAGCAGCCAGCCGTGGTTGACGTCGCGCATGATCTTTTCAACAGAGTTGAAAGCGATCGTCGTGTCGGCGGCGTAGTGCATGGCGAGCACGACACCCGTCAGGATCTGCACGATCAGCATGACGGAAAGCATCGCGCCGAAGGTATAGGCATAGTTCAGGTTTCTGGGAACCGGATATGCCACGAAGCTGTCATAGACCATGCGCGGCAGCGGCAGGCGCGCATCGACCCATTTTTCGAAGCCGGTTGATGGTTCGTAGCTGGAATGGCCACTCATAAATCAGTCTCCCCTCAACCGATCTTGATTTTGGTATCGGACACAAATGAAAAGGTCGGAATCGCCAGGTTCTGCGGCGCAGGGCCTTTGCGAATGCGGCCGGCCGTGTCGTAGACCGAGCCATGGCAGGGACAGAACCAACCATTGTACTCACCGGCCTGACCGAGCGGAACGCAACCGAGATGGGTGCAAGTGCCGATCATGACGATCCAGTTTTCCTTGTCCTTGCCACCCGAACGGTCAACACCGGTTGCCTGCGCTTCAGGCGGAAGGTTCGCGTTGCGCGCGATCGGATCCTTGAGGTCCGCCAGCGGTACATCGGCTGCCGCCTTCACTTCCTCCGGCGTGCGGTTGCGGATGAAGATCGGCTTGCCGCGCCACTTGACCGTCAGTGACATGCCGGGCTCGAGGCTCGCGACATCGACTTCGATGGAGGCAAGCGCCAGCGTCGACGCATCCGGACGCATCTGGTCGATGAACGGCCATGCGACAGCAACGGCGCCGACAGCGCCCGCCATACCAGTGGTGAGATAAAGGAAATCACGGCGAGTGGGCTCTGCTGAAGCCTCGCTTGTCGTTACGTGTTCGCTCACGGCTTAACCATCCTCTGCGCAGTTATCGCGGAATTCCGCCCCGCCCCCTCTGCTGGCGAATCGATCTGGACACATTTCGGCCATAGATTCCCCGGCAATCCGGCGCGTTCTAAGCTTGATCGCAAATTATGTCCAGCCTTGACAGGCGGATGAGGGCACAATGTCGCGGGAAATTTCAGATGAATTTTTTACGGCAAACAACCGCTTGCCCGTATGTTGCATTGCAACAAAAAAGCCATCGTGTTAGGCGCAACCGCAACGAAGCCAGCCAGCCGGACCCGAGCGGATGAGAGACACGATCTTTTGCGTAATGAGCGTTCTCACAACGCTCGTCCTCGCCATTATCTCGCTGCGCTATGTCAAAGATTTCTATCTGCTTTCTCTTTTTTACAGCTTCCAGATCCATCTGGCGGCGGCCGCAGCAGTGGCCTCCGGCATAGCCCTCCTCTTTAAGCGGCATTGGTACGCGTTGCTGACACTCGGCGCAGCGATGGTTCTCGTCGTCCACGGCATCGTCATGACGCGTGAATTCGTCGAGCCTGCGGTAGACGAGAGCCGCCCTGCTCTCTTCAAGCTAATGTCCTTCAATATAGAGAACGACAATTTCGCAAACGGCGCCGATATTGCCGACATGGCGATCGGCTCGGGCGCCGACGTCGTCAACATCCTCGAGGCCGAACCGGTATTGTCCGAATTGCCGCGACTGCTGAAGACCTACCCCTATTACGTCGGCTGCGGCGTCGGCATGGAGCAATGCGATACGCTCGTCCTGTCGAAGCGCCCGCTGATCGAACCTCGCATCCGCAGCCTCGGCCTGCTGTGGCGCAATCGGCTGACGATCTCGACGATCGATTTCGACGGCCAGAAGATCAACTTCCTCGCCGCGCACCTGACCAAACCGTATTATGACGAATTCCACGGGCTGGAAGTCGAAGATCTCGCCGAGATTATCCCTTCGCTGCCGGGACCGCTCGTGCTTGCCGGTGATTTCAATACGTCGATTCTGGCGCCGGATGTGCAGTATCTCATGCGCAGCCAGGGCTTGGGCACAGCATCGCTGGAGCCTGCGACATGGCCGATCGCCGCCGGCCCCTTCGGCATTTCGATCGATCACGTCTTCAGCAAAGCGCCCCTGCGGCTGAAATCGGTCCGCCGCATCGAGAACAATTTCGGATCAAACCATTTTGGCCTCATGGCGGAATTCGTCCTCGATCCGTGAGCCTGCATCCTCGTCGGTCGCGAGGAAGCCGCCGGATTGTCGAGCCCAAAGCTCGGCATAGAGCCCGCCGCGGCGAAGCAGCTCGTCGTGGCTGCCCTCCTCGATAATCCGGCCGAGGTCGACGACAATCAGCCGGTCGAGCGCGGCGATCGTCGACAGCCGATGGGCGATGGCGAGCACCGTCTTGCCCTCCATGATCCGATGGAGGTTGGACTGGATCGCTTCCTCCACTTCGGAATCGAGCGCCGACGTCGCTTCATCGAGAACCAGGATAGGCGCGTCCTTCAGCATGACCCGTGCAATAGCAATGCGCTGCCGCTGCCCGCCCGACAGTTTGACGCCGCGTTCGCCGACATGCGCATCGAAACCTCTGCGGCCCTGCTGATCCTGCAGGCGGGCGATGAAGTCGAAGGCTTCGGCGCGCCGGGCCGCCTCAATCAGCCGCTCCTCGCCGGCATCCGGCCGTCCGAAGAGTATATTGTCGCGCACGGAACGATGCAGCAGCGACGTATCCTGGCTGACGACGCCGATCTGCATCCTGAGTGATTCCTGGGTCACCGCCGATATATCCTGACCATCGACCAGGATGCGTCCGTCCTGGATGTCATAGAGACGCAGCAGCAGGTTCATCAGTGTTGATTTGCCGGCGCCCGAACGCCCGACGATCCCGACCTTCTCGCCCGGGCGGACGGCCAGGGAGAAATTCTCGACGACGGGCTGCTGACCCTTGCCGTAGCGAAAGGAGACATTATCGAAGCAAATGCCGGGATGGCGGATCACCAGGCTCTTCGCATCGGGCCGATCGACGAGCCCGAGCGGTTGTGAAATCAGTTCCGCGGAATTCTGGATGGTGCCGAGGTTGCGCATGATGCCGTTGAACTGCGTCATCAGGCGCCCGAGCAGGAAATTCAGCCGCAGCACCAGCGCCAGCGAAAATGCCACCGCGCCGGAAGTGATCAAGCCGCGCAGCCAGAGATCGACGCTCAAGCCCGCCATCGTCACGATCATCAGGCCGGAGAGCAGGGCCATGGAGGCCCGCACGCCAGTGATGAACCGCGTGAAGCGCAGCACCGTGTCCTGATAGATATCGAAACCTTGGCGCATGTAGCGATCGCTCTCTTCATCGCGTGCGAACAGCTTCAGCGTCTGCATATTGCTGCAGGAGTCGACCATCCGGCCGTTCAGCATCGACCCGGCCTCCGCCGTTTCGCGGGAGTGATGGCGGATCCGCGGGACGAAGTGGCGGGCAAGCAGGCTGAAGGCGCCAAGCCAGAACAGCACGACGGCGGCGAGTGTAAAGTCCAGCCTGGCGACGAGCACGAGCGTCGTTACCGCATAAATTCCGACAAACCAGACGCTTTCCATCAGAGACGTGACGAGATCGCCGGTTGCCTGGCCGGCAGACCAGACCTTGGTGACGATACGCCCGGAGAAATCGCTCTGAAAGAACGACAATGATTGCCTTGAGACGTGGAGATAAGATTGCCAACGTGCTAAATTGTAGAAGCCCGGCGTGATCACCTGCTGATCGACGAGGGCAATCAGGAAGGCGACGACGAAGCGCACGAGCCCGATGAGAGCGAGCATGCCGAACAGCTCGCCGCCATGGGCCGCGATAAGACCGCTCCAGCCGGCGCCCGGCGTAATACTAGCGAGAATATCGACGAGGCGTCCGACGAACCAGAAGAGCGCAGCCTCGATCGCCGCCGACGTGCCGCCGAGAATGAGCATGGCGATGAACGGCATCTTCGCCTGGCCGATGTAGAACCAGATGAAACCGATCGTCGCGCGTGGCGGCTGCAAGTCGTCGCGCGGACGGAACGGATCGATCCAGGTTTCGAACAGGCGGAAGACGGGTCGCAGAAACATGGAAGCGATATAGGCGGATTGAGGGGAGCGGCAAAGGGAATGGAAAGCGGACGCAACCTAATATTTTGGTAATAAACGATAACATCGGCGGCATCGCCATTGATTGCCCCCGAACCCGTCGCAATCTGACGCTAGAATCGCGCTTCACCGGAGAGAAGGTCATGGAAACGAAAATGCTCAATGCGCATATTCCGCTTCCGCTTGCAGAAAGGTTGGATGCCCTGGCTCTCGACCTGGCGCTGCCGCGCGACGAGATCGTCATCGAGGCTATCGCCGCCTGGCTCGACAGCGAGGAACGCCGCCGCATCGTGGCACTGCGCACGATCGCAGCCGCCAACACCATCGTTGTCGTTGAACAGGACCGCGTGATCGACTGGGCCGACAGTCTTTGAAAGCACGCCCGACCGCAGCCGGTCTTCGACAATCGCCTTGCGAGGTCAAATCATCGCAATCACGAAAATGCCCTCCCCGCTGACGCCGGGAGGGTCGATTTTTATTCCGCGGCCTCTTCCGCCTCCTCGGCGTGATCGGAGAGGAAGCCGCCGGACTGGCGGTTCCAGAGGTCGGCATAGATGCCGCCGCTTTCGATCAGTTCGCCGTGCGAACCGGCCTCGATGATCCGGCCCTTGTCGAGCACGATCAACCGGTCCATCTCCGTCAGCGTCGAAAGCCGGTGGGCGATCGCGATCACAGTCTTGCCTTCCATCAGGGCGAAGAGGTTTTCCTGGATCGCCGCTTCGACTTCCGAGTCGAGCGCCGAGGTCGCCTCGTCGAGCACCAGGATCGGCGCATCCTTCAGGAAGACGCGAGCGATCGCAATGCGCTGGCGCTGGCCGCCGGAGAGCTTGACGCCGCGTTCGCCGACCTGCGCGTCAAGCCCCTGGCGCCCCTGCATGTCGACGAGCCCTTCGATGAACTCCCAGGCATTGGCCCGCTTGGCGGCTTCGATCACCTCGGTGTCAGTCGCCTCCGGCCGGCCGTAGGCGATGTTGTCGCGGATCGAGCGATGCAGCAGCGACGTATCCTGTGTCACGACGCCGATCAGCGAACGCAGGCTCTCCTGCGAGACGCCTGATATATCCTGCCCGTCGATGGTGATGCGGCCGGCTTCCAGATCGTAGAAGCGTAAGAGCAGGTTCATCAGCGTCGTCTTGCCGGCGCCGGAACGACCGACAAGACCGACTTTCTCACCTGCCTTGATGTCGAGCGACAGATTGTCGATGACACCCTTGCCCTGGCCATAGTGGAAGCGGATGCGATCGTAATGGATCGCCCCCTTCTTCGCCGTCATGTCAGGCGCATTCGGCTTGTCGATGATGTCGTGCTGCTTGCTCATCATCTCCATGCCGTCATAGACGGTGCCGATATTCTCGAATAGCGCCGAGACCTCCCACATGATCCATTGCGACATGCCGTTGACGCGCATGGCAAGACCGATGGCGATAGCGATCGCGCCGACCGAGATCGCCCCATTCAGCCAAAACCAGATCGACAGGCCCGAGACGACGAAGAGCGCGACGCAGTTGTTCAGGTAGACGCTGATATGGAACAGCGTCACCTTGCGCATCTGCTTGTGCACGGTCTGCAGGAACTCGTCCATGCCCTGTTTGGCATAGATCTCCTCACGTCCAGCATGCGAGAACAGCTTGACGGTGGCGATGTTCGTATAGCTGTCGACTACGCGGCCCGTCATCATCGAACGCGCATCCGCCTGCTGGGCCGCGATCTTGCGAAGCCGCGGCACGAAGTACGACACGATGCTGATATAGATGGCGAGCCAGATGAGGATCGGGATCATCAGCCGCCAGTCGGCAGCGGCAATCACGATGATCATCGTCAGGAAATAGCTGACGACATAGACGAAGACGTCGAGGATCTTCATGACAGTTTCGCGCACGGCAAGGGATGTCTGCATCACCTTGGTCGCGACGCGCCCGGCAAACTCATTGGCGAAGAATGTCATGCTGTGGCGCAGCAGGAAGCGGTGCATCTGCCAGCGCGCCATCATCGGATAATTGCCGAGCAGCATCTGGTGCATGATGAGGGAATCGAGCCCGGCCGCCAGCGGCAAGCCGACCAGCACCAGCGCCGCCATCCAGAACAGCTTGTGGCCTTCCGTCTGCAGGAAGGTGGCGCGGTCGGCATTGGTCAGCCAGTCGACGATATCGCCGAGGAACTGGAAGAGCGCCACTTCGCCAACGGCAATCGACGCCGTCAGAAGGGCCATCAGGCCGAGCCACGGCGCTGCCGGTTTGCTGTAATGCCAGCAGAAGGCAAAGAGACCTTTCGGGGGCGCGACGGGCTCCTCGCTCGGAAAGGGATTGAGTCGCTGTTCGAACCAGCCAAACATGAAATTGCTCCGAAACATCAGCATTCCGGCTCCCGGCTTCGCGCCATCCCGGCGCTATGCAAGCACATATGGGAACCGGACGTTCAAGGGGCGAGGCTGAAACAGCCGCACGATTGATCAAAAGGGAAGTTTTAGAAGGAAGCCCGCTCTAGCGGCGCCATGTCGCCTTGGTCGGCATCACGGCGGGAAAGCGCATAATGAGCAAAATATTCATGAGGCCCTCCCTGCTGGCGTTCGAAGATGTGCATGCATAACGCGAAAACTGCGAAATTTCCAGCCCCGAACTGGCGCGAATAAAGCGTTTCTGGGCCAAACTGCGCCCTGTTGCGCTGAAATCACAGTTGTATTAGGCCTCCCGCGTCGAAACGAACGGGCGGCGCCTGAATGACGAATCTCAGACTGGCACTCTACCAGCCGGACATTCCCGGCAATACAGGCACGATCCTGCGCCTTGCCGCCTGCCTCGGCTTCACCGTGGATCTGATCGAGCCCGCCGGCTTTGACGTCTCCGATCGTAACCTGAAACGATCGGGCATGGATTATGTCGCCGCCGCCGCGCTGACCCGCCACGTCAATTGGGACCGCTTCGAGGCCTGGCGCGCCACGACCGACCGGCGCCTGATCCTCGCCTCCACCAAGGCTGCCGATCACTATACCGACTTCACCTTCCGGCCGGATGACGTGCTGCTTTTCGGCCGCGAAAGCGCCGGTGTGCCGGATCACGTCCACGAAAGAGCTGACGCCCGTATCCTCATCCCGATGGTCGAGGGTCAGCGCTCGATCAATGTCGCAATTTCGGCAGCCATGATCGTCGGCGAGGCGATGCGGCAGACCGGCTGGACTTGATCAGCCCCGGCTTGGAAAAGATCGTCTGATATATTGCTGAAGTGTCGGAAATCGAACATTGTGAATCCTTCAAACCGGAGTATATCTATTAGCCGGGCAATCAAAAATATCGGAGGATTGGCACAATTTCAATGGCTTGAGAAGATGAGTCCTCAGGCCAATACCCCTCCAAACCGATGAAGGCAGACTAAAACAAGAAGATGGATTCTACGATCATCATGATCAACCTGTTCGGAGCCGTGGCGCTGCTGCTGTTCGGCCTCGCGCAGGTTAAGGACGGCGTATCCAGGGCCTTCGGCGCCCGGCTGAGAACCGGGCTGGCGACTGGCACGCGCGGCGGCCTTCGCTCATTCCTGTCGGGGCTGGTGGCGACCGTGGCGCTGCAGAGCTCGACGGCAACGGCGCTGATGACCGCCTCCTTCGTCGAACGTGACCTGATCAAGCCGCGCATGGCCCAGATCGTCTTGCTCGGCGCCAATGTCGGCACCGCGATCACCGCATGGATCGTCGCGACTGGCATCGAATGGCTCTCTCCACTCCTGATCCTCTGCGGCATCGTGCTTTACCGCGGTCGCTCCAGCACCCGCCAAGGCGGCGGCGCAGCGCTGATCGGAATCGGCCTGATGCTGTTGTCGTTAAATCTCCTGAGCCTTGCGACGGAGCCGATGCGCGCCTCACCCGCTCTCGCCGCTTTCATCAGCCTGCTGGACGGCGCTCTGCCCGTGGCGCTCCTCTTCTCGGCAGCGCTCGCCTTCGTCTCATCGTCCAGCCTGGCGGTGGTGGTGCTCATCCTGTCGCTCGCCTCGGCCGGACTGATCTCGGCCGAGCTGGTCATCGTGCTCGTGCTCGGCGCCAATCTAGGCGGCGCAATACCCCCTGTCGTCGCGACGCTGTCCGGCCCGGCCTCCGCGCGGCGCGTCACTCTCGGCAATCTCGCCGTCCGCACGCTCGGCTGCGTCATCGCCCTGCCGCTTGCGGGCTACGGTGCGGAGCTCATTCAGATGTTGCCCTTCGGCCCGTCCAAACTGCCCGTCGACGCGCATCTGCTCTTCAATCTTCTGCTCGCCGCACTCGCCTGGCCCTTCTCCCGACCGCTCGCCACCCTGATGACCCGGCTGGTCCCGGACCAGGCCGAGCCGGACACCGCGCCGAAATATCTGGACGCGCATGAGCTTTCGACGCCCGTCATTGCTCTAACCAGCGCCACCCGCGAAGTGCTCGGCATCGGCGACCTCATCGAGCGCATGCTGATCCGGGTCTCCGAGGCCTTCGAAGGCAATGACTCTTCCAAGCTTTCCGAAATCGCGACCCTCGAAGAGCGCGTCGACAAGCTGCAGCAGGCGGTGAAGGTCTATCTGTCGAAGCTCGGCCGCGAGGGGCTCAGCGACGAAAATGCCCGCCGCTCGATCGTCGTCATTGACTATGCCATCAACCTCGAACACATGGGCGACATCATCGAAAAGGGCCTGC
This sequence comes from Rhizobium sp. Nf11,1, assembly GCF_050587665.1. Classification (NCBI taxonomy): domain Bacteria; kingdom Pseudomonadati; phylum Pseudomonadota; class Alphaproteobacteria; order Hyphomicrobiales; family Rhizobiaceae; genus Rhizobium; species Rhizobium sp. Nf11,1. The sequence goes on from NZ_JBOBHU010000013.1 coordinate 23,012, forward strand.
TGGAACAGGTGAGGAAGAAGATCTCCCTCGGGCTCAGATTTTCCGACGATGGTCATCAGGAACTACGCAAGCTGTTCGACCTGACGATCGACAATCTTCGTGTCGCCCAGACGATCTTCGTCACTCGCGATTTCAATCTTGCGCGTCAGATGATGGAGACAAAGGTGGAGGTCCGGCGCATGGAGAAACAGTCGGCCGAACACCATCTGGAACGCCTGCGCGACGGACGCGCCGACAGTCTGCAGACAAGCTCGCTGCATCTCGATATGCTGCGCGACCTGAAGAGGATCAACGCCCACATCGTCTCGGTAGCGCATCCGATCCTGGATGAAAGCGGCCTTCTGATCGAAAGCCGAGTGCGCGCCGTCGCGGAGTGACGGTCAGTCCGCCGAAGGCAGGCGGCGCATGGTGAATTCGATCCGGTCACCGTCGAGCTGGCGCCAGCTTTCCACTTCCGTCCAATAGGCGGCTTTCGGATATTCGTCGAACCATTCACGCGCCTTGGCGCGGGCATCAATTAGGCCGAGGCAATATGTCTCCCGCACGAAATGGTCTTTCTTACGGGGGGGATTTTCCGCCCGGTGTCTGGCCATTCTGCGCTTCAGGCCGTCGAAGGACGGAGGTCCTGGAATTTTTGCCATCAACCCTACCTCTGTCGAAAAGATAATATCGAAACCCTTGTTTTGCGAGTCGAATCTCGGATGCCCCGGCCGCAGCTTGGCGAGAGGCGGCGCCACCTGCTAGATGTGGCGGGCAACGAGGAATGAGCGAGTCGCATCGTGAACGGATGTCGGCCGCGGAGGCGTGACATGGAAAGACCGGAACTGCCGATCGGCTTGCCTGAGGATATCGAAGAGAAGAAGACGGCCGCCCGCAACTGGTTCGAAGGACTGCGCGATACGATCTGCGCCTCCTTCGAATCCCTCGAAGACGAATTGCAGGGCCCCCTTTCCGATCAGGAACCCGGCCGCTTCGTCGCCAAGAATTGGTCGCGTGAAAACGGCGCCGGCGGTGGCGGCCGCATGTCGATGATGGAAGGCCGCGTCTTCGAAAAGGTCGGCGTCCATACATCAACGGTCCATGGCGAATTTTCTCCGGAGTTCCGGGCCCAGATACCGGGCGCCAAGGACGATCCGCGTTTCTGGGCTTCGGGCATCTCGCTGATCGCCCATCCCGTCAACCCCAATGTTCCCGCGGTGCATATGAACACCCGCATGGTGGTGACAACAAGCCGCTGGTTCGGCGGTGGCGCCGACCTGACGCCGGTGCTGTCGCGCCGCCGCACTCAGGAGGACGAGGACAGCCAGCTCTTCCATAAGGCCATGGAGATCGCCTGCCGCAATCACGCCGTCGCCGATTACCACGCCTACAAGGCCTGGTGCGACGACTACTTCTTCCTCAAGCACCGCAACGAGCCCCGCGGCATCGGCGGCATCTTCTATGACTGGCTGCATTCGAGCCAGGAAGCCGGCGGCTGGGACGCCGATTTCGCCTTCACGCGGGATGTCGGCAGGGCTTTCGCCATGGTCTATCCGAAGATCGTTCGCTCCAACTTCAACAAGCTATGGACGGAAGCCGATCGTGACGAACAGTTGATCCGCCGAGGCCGTTACGTCGAATTCAATCTGCTGTATGATCGCGGCACCATCTTCGGCCTGAAGACCGGCGGCAACGTCGAATCCATTCTCTCGTCGCTGCCGCCTGTCGTGCGATGGCCGTGAGACTGTAAAATCTCATTGATAATTCGAGCTGAGGGACCTTCATAAAAATTCAGTGAGTCCTAACTTTATATGTACGTGCGTAACAATCGGAGGAGGATTGTCATGACGACAGAAAGCGGCTCGCCTGCGTCCACGGATGCCCAGGAAACATTCCGTGCCATCGACACACCCGAGTTCCTTGTCCGCATTGCCGAGAAACTGCGGGCCAAGAGTGGCTCCGATCTGCCGCTGTGCTGCTTCATCGAGCAGGTCAAGTTGCAATTGGCTGGCGGAAAGTCGCCGGAGGATCTGCAGAAGGACGCAGCCAACAGCAACACGCCCGGCCATCTCTCGGAGACCTACAAAGCCTGGGCGATGCCTGACTGAACCACCTTGTCCGGTCGCCACCTCCGGCCGGCCGGAACCTTCTCTTCGCACGTACATTTCATCAATCGCGTGAAAGCGCGATGGCCGTTGCGTTCCAGACAGAGGAGAAAACCATGCGACTGTTCGAATGCGGCACGCTCGTTCCCGGCTGCGCCTGGCACACCCGGGCGGATAATGACGCAGAAGTGGTTCGCCGCACCGTTGAGCACTTGAAGACTGCTCACGGCGAAACGATCATACGCGAAAACATGGTTGATAACATCAAGGCACGCATCCGTGACGAAGCCACCGCCGCCTGACGGCCCGTGAGCGAGTCCTGGCAACAACCATTGAAGCTGCGCCGCATCCATCCGATGCGGCGCGATGTGGGCTATTGCGCACTTTCCTTCAGCCGGGCGAGCAGGGCCGTTCGGTCGGACGTGAAATTTTCTTCCACCCACTGGTTTTCCAGCACCGCAAGCAGTTCGCCGACGCGAGGGCCGGAGGCGACGCCCGCCGCGAGCACGTCGCCGCCGTTCAGAGGAAACTGCGGCTTCTTCCAGTTCGCGGCCTGATCCATGAGCTTGCCGAGCCGCGCTGAACGCGCCATCTCGGCTAGATCGCCCTCAGCCTTGCCACGCGCAACAGCAAGAGCAAGCTTCAACCGGGTCACGATGCCGTCGAGGCCGTTACGGTAAAGCAGCCTTTCGAAAGCAGCCGGCGAGATTTCATCGTTGACCGGCGCCGCCATCGCCCAGGCCTTGAGAGTGGCCGCTTCCGCATTGGAGAGTTTCAGCCGGGCCGCAAGCGCCTCCAGCCGCGCCGCATCGGGCGGTACGATCGCCATCAGGCGCAGCAGCGGATCAGGCGCCCAGTCGAGCGCCCTCTCGGTGGCGACAAGCGAAGGGATGGCATCGATCCCCCAGCGTTCCGATTCCGGCAGAATTTCCGTCAACACCGCCACCTGCCGCATCCAGAGAAGTGCCCGGCCGGGATCGGCAGCACCGAGCAGTTTTCTGAGCTCCGACCAGACGCGTTCGGCCGACAGCGTCTTCAGTTTCGAACGCGCGGCCGCACAGGCCCTCAGACCCTCCGCATCGGGCCGCCCGGAGCCGTAATAGGCAAAAAAACGGAAGAAGCGCAGAATGCGCAGATGGTCCTCGGCAATACGCCTTGCCGCATCGCCGATGAAGCGGATGTTGCGCGTTTCGATATCGGCCAGTCCGCCGACGAGATCGACCACTTCGCCGTCGGCATCTGCGTAGAGCGCGTTGATTGTCAGGTCCCGGCGTTCGGCATCGGCCTTCCAGTCGGTGCTGAAGGCAACCTTGGCGTGGCGCCCGTCGGTCTCGACGTCGGTGCGCAGGGTCGTCACCTCGAAAGGCTTGCCATCGACGACGAGCGTCACCGTGCCGTGCTGCAGTCCTGTCGGCACCGCCTTGACGCCGGCCGCCGCCGCCCGCTCCATGACGATTTCAGGCCTCAGTGTCGTGGCGATGTCGATATCGCTGACCGGCAGGCCCATCAGGCTGTTGCGCACCGCACCGCCGACCACTCGACCTTCCCCCTTATCGGCATTGAGAAGCGCAAGGACCCGGGCGAGAGCCGGATCGCGGAACCATGCCTGGTCGGCAACGCCGGTCATGCATAAAGCCTTTCATAGAGCGTGCGGACGATGCCGGCGGTGATGCCCCAAATCATCCGGGTTTCATAGGGCATGCGGTAGAAATGCCGGTCGATGCCGTCGATCACGCGCCTATCGCGGCGGTGATTGGCCGGGTTCATCAGGAAGGAAAGCGGAACCTCGAACACGTCGTCCACCTCGGCCGGGTTGAGCCTCAGCGCGAAACCCCGCTCGACGACGCCGAGCACGGGAGTAATGCGGAAACCGGTCGAGGCGAGATAGTTCGGCAACCTACCGACCGTTTCGACGAAAGAACCGGCCAAGCCGATCTCCTCCTCCGTCTCGCGGATCGCCGCCATTTCGGGCGAGATATCGGCCGGATCGATCGAGCCGCCGGGAAAGGCGATCTGGCCGGAATGTTTGCGCAGCGTCGCCGTGCGCTTGGTGAAGATCACACGCGCTTCCTCGCCGTCGTCGATAACAGGCACGAGCACGGCGGCGTCGCGCAGCTTGAAGGTCGCCACCTCCTCCACGATATCCGGATTGAGAACATGGTCGCCATGATCGCGCCAGGCATGGTCCACCGGCCCGCCATTCTGATTGAACGCACGGCGGCGGAATTCGGCTGCTGAAAACAGCGGATAACGTTGGGTGATCGCATCGTTCATCGGCTAAGCGCATCCAATTCATCGGCCGGCATGACGGGGAAGACCTCGCCGGCGGAGCAGATTGCAAACATCGTCTGCCCTTCCACTTCGACCGTCTCGCCCAGCGCGACCAGTTCATACATCACCGCGCGTGACACCAGCGCCTCCAGCCGCCCGCGCACATGCAGGTAGGGTTTCAGTTCGGCATTCTCGCCCGCAATGGAAAAGCGTAGCCGATGCTCTCCACCCGCCTCGACGACATCACCGACATTGGTGCGGAATGTGAGCACCTGGCGACCCTCGCGCACAGTCACGCTCATCTCCACAGCGATGAACGGCGCGTCGATGACCCTGATCCCGACCTTTTCCACAGGAGTTACGAGGTAAGTCTTTTCGTCCTCCTCTTTGCGCAGGACCGTCGAAAACAGCCGCACCAGCGCCGGCCGGCCGATCGGCGTACCCATGTAGAACCAGGTGCCGTCGGCCCTGATCTCCATGTCGATATCACCGCAGAAAGGCGGATTCCACCGCTCGACCGGTGGTAACCCGCGTTTTTTACTGCTGTTTTCAGCAGAGGCGCGTGAGATCAGCGCGGCAAGCCCCGCCGCATCCGCCTGTCCGCTGATTTCTTCGGCTGCCATTCTTCCGTCCCGGTTTGTCCTTAACGAAGTGAAGTCACGAGATAGTCATTCGTAACGAACTTGTCAGCCCGTCGCATCTCCATAACTCTATCGAGTATGAGGCAGATGTATAAGTCCGCCGATTCGCTGCCGAATGATTTCAGCCGTTGGAGATGCCCATGGGTATGATGAAGACCGAAGCCAGCCTCGATGAAAAGGCGATCGTTGCCGCCGCTGAAAGGGCGCTCTCCGATATCGCCGCCATCCGCGGGGAAGTCTCGAAAGTGATCTTCGGTCAGGAAAGCGTCGTCGAGAACACCATTCTCGCTGTGCTGTCAGGCGGTCATGCCCTGCTCGTCGGCGTTCCCGGCCTTGCCAAGACCAGGCTGGTGACGACGCTTGGCGAGGTGCTGGGCCTTGCTGCCAACCGCATCCAGTTCACACCCGACCTGATGCCTTCGGATATTCTCGGCTCCGAGGTGATGGACCAGGACGATAGCGGCCGCCGTTCCTTCCGTTTCATCAAAGGCCCGGTCTTCGCCCAGCTCCTGATGGCCGACGAAATCAACCGCGCCTCGCCGCGCACCCAGTCGGCACTTCTGCAGGCGATGCAGGAATATCACATCACCATCGCCGGCCAGCGCTATGACCTGCCGGCGCCCTTCCACGTGCTCGCCACCCAGAATCCGCTGGAGCAGGAAGGCACCTATCCCCTACCCGAGGCCCAGCTCGACCGCTTCCTGCTGCAGGTCGACGTCAACTATCCCGAGCTCGCCGCCGAGCGACAGATCCTGCTCGAGACCACAGGCCTCGGTGAAACCCGGCCGGAAGCCATCATCGATGCGCAGCGGCTGATCGAAATCCAGACCCTGGTGCGCCAGATGCCGGTGAGCGAGACGGTCGTCGACGCCATCCTTGCGCTGGTGCGATCCGCCCGCCCCGGCCAGGGGAATGCCTCGACCGACAAGAACGTCGCCTGGGGTCCGGGCCCGCGCGCCGGCCAGGCGATGATGCTCTGCGCCCGCGCCCGCGCGCTCTACGAGGGCCGCCTCGCCCCGTCTCTCGACGATATCTTCGCGCTCGCCGAACCCATTCTCCAGCACCGCATGGCGCTGACTTTCGCCGCCCGCGCCGAAGGCATGTCGGTGCGCGACGTCATCGCCGGACTGGTCAGGCAGGCAAAGGGATAAGGAAGCCGGACGCGTGGCATCTATCGGACAGACCGTTAACCCGACGTCAGGCAGCGATGCCCTTTCCCGCGCCAGGCAGCGGGCCGCCCTGATGCCGGACTGCCTGGTGGAAGCCAAGCGCATCGCCAATACGGTGATTGCCGGCTGGCACGGCCGCCGCAAGCGCGGCATCGGCGAGAATTTTTGGCAGTTTCGTCCCTATGCCGAAGGTGAAAGCCTGTCGCGCATCGATTGGCGCCGCTCCGCCCGCGACGATCATACCTATGTGCGCGAGCGCGAATGGGAGGCAGCGCACACCATCTGGCTCTGGTGCGACATGTCGCCCTCGATGATGTACAAGTCGAGCTACGGCAGCGTCTCCAAGGAAAGCCGAGCGCTTGTTGTCATGCTGGCGCTTGCCGAAATCCTCGCCCGCTCCGGCGAACGCATCGGCTGCCCCGGCATCATGGAACCCGCCTCCACCCGCAATGCCGCCGAACGCCTCGCAGCCGCGCTCATGCACGCGCCGCTGACCGGCGGACTGCCGGAAACCGGAATGATCCGCGGTTGGAGCGACCTCGTGCTCATCGGCGATTTCCTCGACGACGCTCCTGATATCATGGAGCGGCTCGGCCCGCTTGCCCGCCGCGGCCTGCACGGCCATGTGGTCGAGATAGCAGATCCCGCTGAAGAGATCTTTCCCTATAGCGGCCGCACCGAATTCATCGACCCGGAGACCGGCGCCAAGCTCATCTCCGGCCGCGCCGAACACATCCGCGAGACCTATCGCAACGCCTACCTCGCCCGCAGGGAGAGCCTCGGTCAGTCGCTGCGGCATCTCGGCTGGACCTTTACGACCCACCGCACCGATCATCTTGCCTCGGAGGCGCTGGTTGCGGTCCACATGTACCTGTCCGGCATGCCGGCCAAGGCAACGCATGGAGGGCTGCTATGAACGCCCTTCCCTTCGCTTTCGCTTATCCCGCCATTCTCGGCGCCCTGATCGCCCTGCCGGTCATCTGGTGGCTGTTGCGGCTGACACCACCACGTCCGAAAACGGAAGTCTTTCCACCGCTGAAAATCCTTGCGTCGGTGCTGAAACGCGAGGAAACGCCGGCGCAAAGCCCCTGGTGGCTGACGCTGCTGCGCATGCTGCTCGCCGCCATCATTATCCTTGCGATTGCCGATCCGGTCTTCAACCCGCGCACCAATTCTCTGGCCTCGGGCGGCCCGCTCGTCCTCTTCGTCGACAACAGCTGGGCGGCATCGCCCGATTGGGAGCGGCGCGTCCAGACCGCCGACGCGCTGGTGGACGATGCCGAATCCGCGGGCACGCCGGTAGCGATCGCCTTCACCGCCGATCCGACCAATGATGCGGTGCCCGGCACGGCAGCGAGCGCCCGCGACAAGCTGCGGGCTGCCGAGCCGCGGCCGCTGGTCCCCGATCGCGAGCGCGCCTTCCAGGCGCTGCGCGCGGCGCTCAACGGCGTCAAGCCCGGCACCCTCGCCTTCCTGACCGACGGTGCCGCCGCCAAAGCCGATGATCCGACGGTGCGCAGACTCGCCGAGCTCCAGCCCGCTGATCTGCGCCTGATCGAGGGCGATGCCACTAAGACGGTTGCCGTCACCGCGGCCAGCAATGCGGCCGATGCCATGACCGTCAAAGTCACGCGGCTCGACAGTTCGCGCCCCGCATCCGTGGCGCTGAACGCCGTCGATGCCCAGGGCCGCTCGATTGCCAACGGCAGGGTGGATTTCCGTCCCGGCCAGAGCGTCGCCACGAGTTCGATCACCGCTCCCTTCGAGATGCGCAACGATTTCGCCCGCATCAGCGTCGACGACGGCGCGACGGCAGGCGCGGTCCACCTTCTCGACGATGCGTTCAAGCGCCGCCGGGTCGTCCTGCTGTCCGGTACCGGAGCCGATGAATTCCAGCCGCTGCTCTCGCCGCTCTACTACATCCAGCGGGCGCTGCAGCCCTATGCGGATATCATCCAGCCCACCGACTCCGATCTGGCCGTCGCCATACCGAAGCTTCTCGCCAGCAATCCTTCGATCATCATCATGGCCGATATCGGCCGCCTGCCGGAGGAGACCTACGAACCTCTGACACGCTGGATATCGAACGGTGGCATGCTCCTGCGTTTTGCCGGCCCGCGCATGGCGGCGGCACCTGCCGACGATCCGCTCATTCCCGTCATCCTGCGCCAGGGAGAACGGGCGCTGGGCGGCACCTTGTCCTGGAGCGAACCGCAGTCGCTGGCCGAATTTCCGAGCATCGGGCCTTTCGCGGGCATACCGCGTCCCGCAGATGTGGTCGTCAAACGGCAGGTGCTTGCCGAGCCGACACCCGACCTTGCCGAACGCACCTGGGCAAGCCTCGCCGACGGCACGCCGCTGGTGACGATGAAGCAGCTGGCATCCGGCCAGATCGTCCTCTTCCACGTCACCGCGGAAGCGACCTGGTCCGATCTGCCGATCTCTGGCACTTTCGTCGATATGCTGCGTCACCTCCTGCAGATATCGCGCTCAGGCGGTGTGACGTCTGAGGCGCGCAGCAGCGCGCGTGTCTCCGAGACCCTTCCGCCCTACCGCATGCTGACGGCCAAGGGTGTGCTCGTTTCCGAGACTGGCTCGGCGCGACCTCTGATCCCCAGGGCCGGAGCCGAACCGACGGCGAGTTTCGACAATCCGCCTGGCCTCTACGGTTCGGAAGACGGTTTCACCTCATTGAACGTGCTGCCCGAGAATGCCGAACTGAAGCCGCTTGATACCGCTGGAACCAATGCCGTCCGCGAAGGCTTGATTGGCGGCGAAAGCTGGTCGGCAAAGCCGGTTCTTTTCCTCGTCGCCTTTCTGCTGCTGCTCGCCGACAGCCTGGTCGTTCTCTTCATGAACGGCGCTTTTTCGCGATTGCGCCCGGCCGCCAGCACAATGGGCGTGATCGCAGTCGCGGTCGGTGCCGGCTTCCTGCTGCAGCCCGGCACACTTCACGCCAACGACTCCCGGCCCGGCGACGACCTCATTCTGGAGCGGCTTGACAACACGCATCTCGCCTATGTCGTCACCGGTGAGCAGGAAGTCGACAATATATCCGAGCGCGGCCTTGAGGGCTTGACTCAGTTCCTGACCTTCCGCACGACGCTGGAGCCGGCGCCGCCCGTCGGGCTCGACCTCACCAAGGACGAGCTCACCTTCTATCCGATCATCTATTGGCCGGTTTCGGCAACGGCGCCCATGCCGTCATCGGCCGCCATCAGCCGCATCGACGCCTATATGCGCAACGGCGGCACCGTGCTCTTCGATACGCGCGACCAGATAAGCGCCTTGGACAATGGCGGCAATGTCGGCGCCAACGGTCAGCGGCTGCAGGAAATCCTCGCCAACCTCGATATCCCGCCGCTCGAACCGGTACCCTCGGATCACGTGCTGACCAAATCCTTCTATCTCTTGTCGAGCTTTCCCGGCCGCTATGCCGGCAGCCCGCTTTGGATCGAGGCCCGGCAAGGTGGCCGCGAAGCGACCGAAAAATCGGCGGCGACGGCCGACGGGGTTTCGCCGATCCTGATCACCGGCAATGATTTCGCCGGCGCCTGGGCAGTTGACGAAAACGGCACGCCGATGTTGCCGACCGTGCCCTCGGATGAAGCGCAGCGTGAATATGCCTACCGAGCCGGCGTCAATATCATGATGTACATGCTGACCGGCAACTACAAGACCGACCAGGTCCACGTTCCCGACCTCCTCGAACGGTTAGGGCAATGAGATGACCTTCGATTTTTCACCCTTCCTGCCCTGGCCTGTTCTGGCCGCACTGGCCGCCGTCAGCGCTCTCATCGCCGCCATTGCGATCTGGCGCGGCATTCGCGGCGCCTGGATCAGGACACTGGCCGCCCTCGCCCTGTTGACCGCCCTTGCCAATCCCGTACTGCTGCAGGAGGATCGGGATCAGCTGTCGACAATCGTCCCCGTCATCGTCGACCGGAGCCAGAGCCAGCAGACGCCCGAGCGCACGAAGATGACCGATGACGCGCTTGCGGCATTGAAAGGGCAGCTTGCCCGCTTCCCCCAGATAGAACCCCGCTTCGTCGACGTCGAAGGCGACATCAATTCCGACGTTCCGTCCACCCGCCTCTTCGAGGCGCTGGCAGCCAACATCGCTGACGTCCCTTCCGCCCGCATCGGCGGCGCCATCATACTGACAGACGGCGAAGTCCATGATGTCCCGGCCGCCAATCAGGCGCTTGGCTTCGATGCGCCGATCCATGGTCTCGTCACCGGCAAGCCCAAGGAATTCGACCGTCGCATCGAAGTCATCAAGGGACCGCGCTTCGGCATCGTCAACGAGGAGCAGCAGGTCGTCCTGCGCGTCTTTGACGATGGTCCGAGCCCCGGCGGCACGGCCGAGGTCACGGTGAAGCTGAACGGCGACGAGATCGCTACCTTGCAGGCAACGCCCGGTCAGGATACGCCCTTCTCCTTCAAGGTTCCGGGTGGCGGCAGCAATGTGCTCGAATTTTCCGTCGCCGAGCTTCCCGGCGAAGTCACCGCCGCCAACAACCGTGCCGTTCATGTCATCGATGGCATCCGCCAGAATCTGCGCGTTCTGCTGGTCTCCGGCGAGCCGCATGCCGGCGAGCGCGCATGGCGCAACCTCCTGAAATCCGACGCCTCGGTCGATCTCGTTCACTTCACCATCCTGCGTCCGCCGGAAAAGCAGGACGGCACGCCGATCAACGAGCTGTCGCTGATCGCCTTCCCAACGCGTGAACTCTTCATCGACAAGATCAAGGATTTCGACCTGATCATCTTCGATCGCTATCAGGATCGCGCCAACGTGCTGCCGATGCTTTACTATGACAACATCGCCCAATACGTGGAGAACGGCGGCGCGCTGCTGATTGCCGCCGGCCCGGAACATGCGAGCCCGGAGTCGATCGCGATGACGCCGCTCGCCTCCGTGCTGCCGGCAGAGCCGACGGGCCGGATGATCGAGAAGGCCTTCTATCCTCGACTCTCCGAGGAAGGGCGTAAGCATCCGGTCACGCGCGGCTTGGACGGCTCCGGCGAGGACCCGCCGCATTGGGGTCGCTGGTTCCGCAGCGTCGATGTCGAACGGCCGCAGGGCGAAACGATCATGGTTGGCGCGGACAACCATCCGCTGCTGGTGCTGAACCGTGCCGGCCAGGGCCGTGTCGCCATGCTGCTTTCCGATCAGGGCTGGCTCTGGGCGCGCGGCTTCGAAGGCGGCGGTCCAAATGTCTCGCTGTATCGCCGCATCGCTCATTGGCTGATGAAGGAACCAGCGCTCGAGGAAGAAGCGTTGACGGCGCGCGCCTCCGGCCGAACCCTTGAAGTCACCCGCCAGACAATCGGCGACAATCCTGGCAACGCCACCGTGCGTTATCCCTCCGGCAAGACCGAAACCTTGCCGCTCACCCAGACAGAACCCGGGCTTTACAAGGCCGAGAAACGCATGAACGAGGTCGGCCTCTTCGAAATCCGTAACGGCAAGTTATCGACGCTTGTGCACATCGGCGCTGTCGATGCGCCGGAATTCAAGGCGATGATCTCGACGACCGATGTGCTGAAGCCTGTCGTCGAGAGGAGCAAAGGTCTCGTGACCCGCGTCGCAAGCGAAAAGGGCGCAATCAGCATTCCGCCGATCCTGCCGGTGCGCGGCCAGGTCCGCGTCTCCGATAACGAGCGAATGATGATCCGCATGACAAACGAAACGGTCCTGAAGGGAATCAACACGCTGCCGCTCTTTGCCGGTTTCGCCGGCGTCGGCATCCTGCTGCTCGCTTTCGGCGCCATGTGGTGGCGCGAAGGGCGATAGTCGCATGCCGGAGTTCGAGCTCACGGCATCGCCTTCGGCTGTGGAACTCGCGGCAATCACCGATGCGCTCTCGGCCTTCAATAACAGCGATGTCGGCCCTTCGGACCGCCAGCCGCTCGCCGTCCTCATCCGCGATACCGACGGCAAGGTGACCGGCGGCCTGTCGGGCTTTACCGCCTGGGGCTGGCTCTTCATCCAGTTGCTTTATATCCCCGATACGCTGCGCGGAACGGGCATAGCCGGCAAGATTCTCGCAAAAGCGGAAGACGAGGCCAAGGCGCGAGGATGCCGTGGCGCCTGGATCGATACCTTCAACCCGCAGGCTCTCCGCGCCTATCTGCGCCAGGGTTATGAAGTCTTCGGCGAGCTTGAAAATTTCCCGGAAGGTCGCACCCGCAGCTTCCTCCGGAAAAAGCTCTGATCATCCGCGCCAGGCGATCATACCTTTCAGCCGCTCATGCACACCCTCGGCCATCGGAACGACCAGCACCCGGCCCGGATCGACGGGGCCTGGAAAGGCAAGCGCGTTATAGGCCACCTTCTCGAAGCCAAGCGGACCGTAATAGGGCGGATCGCCGACGAGGATGACGGCTTCCGAACCCTTGCGCCGCGCAGCTTCCACCGCGATCCGCACCAGTTCCCTGCCGATACCTATATTTTTGTGCGAGGGTCGAACGGCAAGCGGGCCAAGAAGATGCCCCTTCACCGTGCCGGCCAGCACCGGCGTCATGCGCACGGAGGCGATCGTCTCGCCGTCGTCAGCACAGATGAAGGAAAGCGACAGGTCATGCGGCCCCTGCTCGCGGATACGCGCGGCAGCCCGCGCGAAGCGGCCCGGACCGAAGGCTTCTTCATTGATGTGTTCGATGGCGGCGTCGTGGGACGCGTCTTCGGTGAGGTAGACGAGATCGTGCTTGTACATGATGACAGAAACCGGTTGGACAGATTGATGGGTCTCGAACACGCCCTTGGCGTTCGGAGCATCAGCGTCGTCGCAGGTTTCTGGAAATGAACATCAGGCAGGTGTTCCTCAAATCGTGAAAAGGCCGATAGCAGGAAAAATTTCCGCCGTCCAACGCAAAATGCACACCCGAGCCTGCTGGCGTCGGGGGCGTAACGCACTGTTCAATCTTTACTGCCTGCAAAGCCCCACTATCTCAGCTAACGTCAATTCCAACATGGCAACCAGGGAATGAATCATGGGAATGCTTGTGGACGGCGTCTGGCATGACGTCTGGTACGACACGAAGGAAAGCAAGGGCCACTTCAAACGTCAGCCCTCGCAATTTCGCAACTGGGTGACAGCAGACGGCGAGGCTGGACCTTCCGGAAGCGGCGGCTTCAGGGCCGAGGCAGGGCGGTATCATCTTTATGTCTCTCTCGCCTGCCCCTGGGCGCATCGCACCCTGATCTTCCGCAAGCTGAAGAAACTGGAGGACCTGGTCTCGGTTTCTGTCGTCGACCCACTAATGGCCGAAAACGGTTGGGAATTCAAAGTGGGCGGCGGAGCTACTGGCGATCGCCTCTACGGCGCGGCCACCCTCTGGCAAATCTATGCCAAGGCCGATCCGCATTATTCCGGCCGTGTCACGGTTCCCGTCCTCTGGGACACGCAGACCGGCACGATCGTCAACAACGAGTCGGCCGAGATCATCCGCATGTTCAACAGCGCCTTCGACGGGCTGACGGGCTCGAAGACCGATTTCTACCCGGAGGATCTGCGTGCCGAGATCGACGCGCTGAACGCCACCGTCTACGACACTGTCAATAACGGCGTCTACAAGGCGGGCTTTGCCACAACTCAAGAAGCTTACGAGGAAAATGTCGTCAAATTGTTCGAAACACTCGACATTCTCGACGAACGCCTGGGCAGGGGCCGTTACCTTTTCGGCGACAGATTGACCGAGGCCGATTGGCGCCTCTTCACCACGCTGGTGCGTTTCGATCCGGTCTATGTCGGCCACTTCAAGTGCAACATCCGCCGCATCGCCGATTATCGCAATCTGCCCGGCTATCTCAGGGATCTCTATCAAACGGCGGGCGTTGCCGAGACGGTAAACCTGCAGCACATCAAGCAGCACTACTACCGCAGTCACAAGACGATCAACCCGACCGGCATAGTCCCCGCCGGCCCGGCGCTCGATCTCGACAGCCCGCATGACCGCGCTACAGCGCCGCGCGTCCTTTTAGACGCGCAAAGGACGACGCTGTAGAACTTTAAATTGCTGCATAATTTACTCTTAAATCGATTCCGATTTAAGAAATTATGCAGCGGGCTAAATGCAGCCTGAAGCTTCTCACCAGCGATGGTCAGGCTCCTGCTCGCCCCGAAGCTCGGCGAGGCGGCGATACGTCGCCTCGGTCGTGCCCTCGGGCAGGCTGTCGAGCGAAAAGAACCCGCTGTCGGAAATCTCCCAATCCGGCGGCCGCGGCGCCGTCTGCTCGACGGTTACGCGATAGAATACGACGTGGTCGCGCCGGGTGGTCGTGGTGTTGAAATAGACTTGGACCAGCTGCGGTTTTCCGATGATTCTGAGGTTGCCCTCCTCGCGCAGTTCCTTGACCAGCGCTTCTTCGGCCGTCTCATTGCGCTCCAGCCCGCCGCCGGGCATATGCCAACCACCGACATAGCTGTGGCGCACGAGGAAAATCCGCCCGTCCTTATCGAAACAGGCGGCCCTAACGCCCATCGTCATGCCGCGGGCGAAGGAGAAATAGACATGCAGGAGGCGCAAGGCCAGCCTGATGTGAGGAGGCCGCTTCTCTTTATCCACCATCGTCCCGTTTCGGCTCTTCATCGCGCCGGATGTGTTTGATTTGTCAATAAGCTGGTCTATGTCTCGTAGCATGTTCAAGCTCGCGCATATTTCCGACGTCCACCTCGGACCGCTGCCCCGTCTTTCCGTTCAAGAGCTGTTTTCAAAACGCATAACCGGCTTTGTGAACTGGCATCGAAATCGACGCAAGCACCTTTTCGCCAGCACGCTGGATCTGCTGCTCGATGACATCCGCGCCCATCAGGCCGATCATTTGGCCGTCACCGGCGACCTCGTCAACCTGGCGAGCGGCATCGAGATCCGCGCCGCCGCCGCCTGGCTGCGTGCGCTCGGCGATCCCGCCGACACCTCGGTCGTTCCAGGCAATCACGACGCCTATGTGCCGGGTGCCTATGAGAAATCGATGCGCGCCTGGTACGATTATGTCCGCGGCGACCTCGCCTCGCCGCAATGGCAGGAAGACCGCCGCATCTTTCCCTATCTACGTGTCCGCGACAAAGTTGCGATCGTCGGCTGCTCCACGGCAGTCGCCACGCCCCCTTTCGCCGCCTCCGGCTTTTTCAGCGCTCGCCAGGCCCGCGATACGGTGAACATGCTGCGCGCGGCCGGCGAAGCCGGTCTCTTCCGCGTCGTCATGATCCATCATCCGCCGATCCGCGGCGCCACCGCCTTTCACAAACGCATGATCGGCATCCGTCGCTTCGCGGCCGTGATTTCGACCGGCGGCGCCGAGCTCGTGTTGCACGGCCACACGCATCTGAACACGCTCCACTGGCTGCGCGGCCAGGTGCAGCCGGTGCCGGTCGTCGGCATCGCGTCGGCCTCGCAGGGACCGGGCAGCATTAAGCCGCCGGCCGCCTACAACCTCTTCTCCATCGACGGCTCTCCGGGCGCCTGGGAACTCACCGGCGAGCGCTTCAGCCTGAACAGGACAGGCGATGCGATGATGTCGGAAAGCGTCGATATTTTCGCCCCTTAGCGCTGACTTCCGACTCTTTTTATGCGGCACTTGAATCAATCTCGGAAAGCGCTTCGCCACCGTCGCAACATTTGTCATGGAGGCGGCCTACCCTCTTGGTATTTTTACCGGTAAGCGTACAATCCGACCGACTGCATCGCCTCAGAACGGAGCCGCCAATGACTTCCCCCTTCCATCGCCTGTGCAGAACAACACTTGCCGCCGGCTTTGTACTCGGCATGGCGAGCGCCGCCTTCGCGGTCGGCGACAGCAACGACGACACCAATCCGCCGCCGAAGACCCAGACGACCAAAACCTGCACCGGCGGCAAGGTCTGGGACAAGCAGAAGAAGGAATGCGTCACCCCGAAGAAGAACAGCTTCAACGATGACGATCTCTACAAGTTCGCCCGCGAGTTTGCCTATGCCGGCCAGTATGAGAACGCCATCGCCGTGCTCAATCTTGCCCATAATCAGAACGACCCGCGCGTTCTGAATTATCTCGGCTATGCCAACCGCAAAGCCGGCCGCATGGAGCTTGGGATGTCCTATTACCGCAAGGCATTGCAGGCGGATGAGAATTATATTCTCGCCCGCTCCTATATGGGCATGGCACTGGTGGAACAGGGAGACATCCAAGGGGCTCGCGTCCAGCTCGTCGAGATTCGCGACCGCGGCGGCGAAAACACCTGGGCTTACCGCGCTCTGCTGCAAAGCTTGAACGGTTACAGGACATATTGACGCAAGCTTTGCGGGCTAGATTAGGAAAACCCCTTGGGAAAGGGGATAAGATGACCGAATGCTTGCGAAGTGCAGTGGATTTGCTTCATAAAGAGCCTGCATCTCCGGTGCCGACAAAGCCGGTTTCGCGTCCGATGCCGAAGCTTTCGTCCGCGAAACCATTGTGAATGCTTCTTGGATAGACAATGCGTCAGCCCGCAACGACCATCGACCTCCGGCGTGATCTCGTCGGCCTTCTGCCCCACCTTCGCCGCTTCGCGATCACGCTCGCGGGCGAAGCTGGCGTGGCCGACGAACTTGTCCAAGCCGTTTGTCTGCGTGCCATTGCCAAGGGCCATCAGTGGAATGGCGAGGGCCGACTGGAAAGCTGGATCTACACGCTTGCCCGCCAGCAGTGGACGGAGGACAGCCGCAAGCGGAAGCCGAAGGCGTCGGCACGCGGCAACGTAACCGACATCAGAGAGGCTGCCCGTGAACGCTCGGCCCCGGTCGATCCCGACGCCATCCATCGCATGATCGCCGAAATGCCGGACGGTGTTTCCTCGATCTTCCTGCTCGTCGATGTCGAAGGCCACAGCTATCAGCAGGCGGCCGAGATCATGGGCATTTCGACGGCAAGCGTCGTCTCCCAGCTTGCCACCGCAAGGCTGCATTTCGCCGGGCTTGCCGGCACCCACCCCATCCACAGGTACTGAATTGCTCGATCTTAGGAAATTGCCGCTCGAAGCCCAGCTCACCGCCCTTCTCGACGGCGAGGTCTCTCCCGAACAACGGCACGAACTGGAACAGCGCCTGGCAACCGACGAGAATGCGCGCCGTCTGCATGAAAAGCTGCGTCATGGCGCCGATTTCGGCCGCCGCCGCCTGGACGATGTCCTGAAGGAGCCGGTGCCGCTCGCCCTCGTCCGCTCGATCAAGAGCACGCAGCCGCCAAAGACGCCGATCGCCCAGCGCGCCATGCGCCCCCAGGTGAAACTGGCCCCGAGCGGCCCGCAGGCGCTGGCAGCCGCTCTTATCCTCTTCGTCGTGGGTTGCGGCATCGGCTATTTTGCCGGCACCACCCCGGATGCCGACGAGATCGCCACCACGACCGCCACGGCGCCCGCCAATACCAACAACTGGCTCGGCGACGTCACAGCCTATCAACGCCTGCTGATCCGCCAACCCCGTCACCTCGTCGAAGTGCCGGCATCGCAGGCCGAAGAAATCTCCAGCTGGCTGACGACCGTCATCGGCGTGCCTTTCCGTGTTCCGGATCTCAGCGCCGAATCCTGGACCTTCCAGGGTGCCCGCGTCATTCTCGGCGACAATCGCCCCGTCGGTCAGCTCGTCTATTCCAACAGCGACGGCGATATAATCTCCATCTGCTTCCGGAAGGACGCGCAGCCGCCTGAGTCCGACGACTTCAAGGAAACGATCAAGGACGAGATTGGCCTGGTCACCTGGCACAATGCTGGCACCTCCTACGTTCTCGCCGGCCCCTCCGCCGAAGCCACCCTCGGCCAGCTTGCCATGAAGATTGCCACGGCGATTTGATTGCCGCCTGTCGTATGAGGGTGAGTGATTACCGCCAGCGGAGCTGAGGCGGTAAATGGCAAAATCGACCATCAGCATCAGCCGCCCCCTCATCCGCCTGCCGGCACCTTCTCCGCTGGGGAGAAGGGATATGCCGCAACGTCTGGCTCCCTCTCATTCGTAAGAGGGCGCCGAAGGACGGTAGGCCGCCACTCGCTCTCTCTCCCCAGCGGGGAGAAGGTGCCCGTAGGGGCGGATGAGGGGGCCACACGGCCATTCGCTGCTTTCGCTTAGCGAAGACGCAACGAAATCAACCTAATCATCAGGCCGCGCCGACGATCGCGGTCTGAACCCTTCGCAGATCAAGCCCTGCCAGCCTTCACTTCGAGCACTCGGTTGGCAGCCGAAACGATCGCCTCCAGCGATGCCGCGACGATGTTGGTATTGATGCCGGCGCCGAAGAGCTTGCCGCCGGGATAGGAGGTCTCGACATAGGAGATCGCCGCCGCGTTCGAGCCGTGCTGCAGTGAATGTTCGGAATAGTCCTCGACCGACATCTCGATGCCGAGATAATGCGACAGTGCGTTGATGAAGCCGTCGATCGGGCCGTTGCCGCGCCCTTCGATGCGCTTGATCTCGCCATTGTCTGTGATTTCAGCTGCAACGATCCGCTGGCCCTTGCGCTCGGTGTCGGGATAGGTGTGGTGGTCGACGAACTTGAGGCGCGCCTCGGGCTGCGTCACGTAGCGCTCGATGAAGCGGTCGTAGATGCGCTTCGAGGGAAGCTCCTTGCCCTCCACGTCGGTGATGCGCTGGATATCCTCACGAAATTCGACCTGCAGGTTGCGCGGCAGGTTGAGTCCGTAATCCTGCTGCAGGATATAGGCGATGCCGCCCTTGCCCGACTGCGAGTTGATGCGGATGATCGCCTCGTAGGAACGGCCGACGTCGCGCGGATCGATCGGCAGATACGGCACTTCCCAGACCGGATGGTTGGCGACCTGTGCCGCCTTCATGCCCTTGTTGATCGCATCCTGATGCGAGCCGGAGAACGCCGTATAGACCAGCTCGCCGACATAAGGGTGACGCTCGGCAATCGTCATCTGGTTCGAATATTCGAACACTTCCTTGATGCGCTCGATGTTCGAGCAGTCGATCCCGGGATCGACGCCCTGCGTGAACATGTTGAGCGCCATCGTCACGACGTCGACATTGCCGGTGCGTTCGCCATTGCCGAACAGCGTGCCTTCGACGCGGTCGGCGCCTGCCAGCAAGGCCAGCTCGGCGGCGGCAATGCCGGTGCCGCGGTCGTTGTGCGGATGCAGCGAGACGATCAGGTTCTCGCGATTGTCGAGGCTGCGGCACATCCATTCGATCTGGTCGGCATAGACGTTCGGCGTCGCCATCTCGACGGTGGACGGCAGGTTGATGATGAGCTTGTTGTCCGGCGTCGGCTTCACCACCTCGATGACGGCGTTGCAGATCTCCAGCGCCACTTCCAGCTCCGTACCGGTGAAGCTCTCGGGCGAATATTCGAAACGGTAGCCGCCGCCGGCCTTGGCCGCCATGTCGGTGATCATCTTGGCGGCATCGACGGCGATCTGTTTGATGCCCTGCACATCCTTGGCGAAAACGACACGACGCTGCAGCTCGCTGGTCGAGTTATAGAAATGCACGATCGGCCGGTTCGCGCCTTCCAACGCTTCGAAGGTGCGGGTGATGAGCTCCGGGCGGCACTGTACCAGCACCTGCAGCGACACGTCGGCGGGCACGTTGCCCTCTTCCACGCACCAGCGGGCGAAATCGAAATCCGTCTGCGAGGCGGAAGGGAAACCGATCTCGATTTCCTTGAAGCCCATCTCGAGCAGCAGATGGAACATGCGGGCCTTGCGGTCGTGGCCCATCGGGTCGACCAGTGCCTGATTGCCGTCGCGCAGGTCCACCGAGCACCAGACCGGCGCCTTGGTGATAGTCTTCGTCGGCCAGGTGCGGTCGGGAATGTTCACCTGCGGATAGGGCCGGTATTTCACCGCGGCATCAGGCATGCCTTTTGCGGAGGATCGGCTGGTGGTGTTGTCCATTATCTTGTCTCCTCGTCCCGGCATTTGCCCCGCCTCTTAGCCGATCGCATCGGCCTTGGCGATAAACAAATGCGGACCTTCGTCGGTCGTTAGGTCAATTTTGAAAGTCAATCGCGAGGAGCGATGCCGGGCGGGCTTTCGGCCGCCGGGCGCTCCTCAACGGACCCGGCAACCGCGCGTAAGGCCGAGGAGAAGAAGCGAGGTCACGGCGCTCGAGACGTCACGCAGGGCGATACGGCCGCGTGCAATCGTATCGGAAATCTTGGCGCCAGAGGTCTTCATGGCCGCGCTTATAGCGTTGGGCGGTGAAACTGGCAAGCCCTCTCGGCGCGCCGGCTTTCCGTTACTTCTGCCGAGCGCGATCTTTCGACATCTTCACCAGCCGCGACAGCGCCAGCATCAGCCCGCCGGCGATCAGTCCCCAAAAGGCACCCGAGATGCCGGCGAAGGAAACGCCGGATGCAGTGACGAGGAAGGTGATCGCCGCCGCCTCGCGCGATTCCTGCGCCTGGAAAGCCGACATCGCCGAGGATGAGAAGGCCCCGACCAGCGCCAGCCCCGCCACCGCCTCGATCAGAATGGGCGGCGCCAAGGCGACGAAGGCCGTGACCGCGCCGGCGAGCAGCCCGAGGATCACGTAACCGACGCCGGCGATCAGCGATGCCCAATAGCGCCGCTTGGGATCGGCATGCGCGTCATGCCCGGCGCACATTGCCGCGGTGATCGCCGCCAAGTTGACGGCATGGCCGCCGAAAGGCGCCGACAGCAACGAAAAGAAGCCGGTGACGGCGAAGAGCGGACCTGGCTTCGGATCATAGTGATTGACTTTTAGGACGGCAATGCCGGGAATGTTCTGCGAGGCCATGGTGACGATGAAAAGCGGCAGCGCGATCGAGATGAAGGCCGCGAGGGTGAATACCGGCCGCACGAGTTCCGCCGTCGGCACCAGCGATCGTTCGAGCGAGGCGAAAGCGCCGTCGGGAATGTCGACGCCGAAGGCGAGCACCAGCACGAAGGCGGCGAGTGCGGCCGGCACCGCCCAGAGCCGCTTGAAGGCGCCGACGACGATCCAGGAAATGACGATCGGCAGACCGAGCAGCGGATTGAAGCCGATCGCCTTCACCGGCGCAAAGCAGAGGCCGATCAGCACACCTGATAGCATCGCATTCGCGAGCGGCGCGGGAATGGCGGCGACCGCCCGGCCGAGCGGCTTGAACAACCCGGCAATGATGATCAGCACGGCGCAGATCAGGAATGCGCCGACCGCTGCATTGAAGCCGCCCTCGATTGCGCCGGTGCTTGCGAGCAGCGCCGCCCCCGGCGTCGACCAGGCGATGCTGATCGGCAGTCGAGTCACGGCGCTGAGCACGATCGCGCAGACGCCCATGGAGATCGACAACGCCATCAGCCCCGAAGCGGCCTGCGCATCCGTCGCACCCACCGCCTGCAACCCGTGCAGCACGACGGCGAAGGAACTGGCGGAGCCGACGAAAGCGGTAAGCAGACCCATGAACAGGGCCTGGACGGAAAAATCTTTGAGCATGGCGGACTCTGAGCTGCTGGAATGGCGCATGGAGCATGATGGTTGGCGCCCGCGCAAGTCCAGATTGAGGGCTTTCCGTCCAGCCCTACCGGTCAATGACCGCAAGCATAACCGAAATCAAGACGCCCTCGCCTGCGGTCGGCAAGCAAGGGCGTTTCGAAGGTTTCGGTCGAGAAAACTCAGATGTCGGCTTGCGACGTCACGATGCGCGAGACAAGGCCATAGTCCTTCGCCTCTTCGGCCGAGAGCCAGTAGTCGCGATCCGTGTCCTTGGCAATCTTCTCGAGCGGCTGGCCGGTGGCCTCCGCCATAATCTTGTTCAGGCGCTCGTTCATCTTGATGATCTCGCGTGCCTGGATCTCGATGTCGGACGCCATGCCGCGCGTGCCGCCCGACGGTTGGTGCAGCAGGAAGCGCGTGTTCGGCAGGCACAGGCGTCTCTCCCTGGGAGCCGCGACATAGATCAGCGCGCCGGCCGAAGCGACCCAGCCGGTGCCGATCATCCAGACCTTCGGCTTGATGAACTTGACCATGTCATGGATGGAATCGCCGGATTCGACGTGACCGCCGGGCGAATTGACATAGATGCGAATGTCTTCGTCGCTGGCCGCAGCAAGTGCAACGAGTTGCGAGCAGACCTTCTGCGCCAGTTCCTGGTTGATCGGTCCATAGATGAAGATCGAACGCGACTTGAAAAGATTCGCCTCCGTTTCCTTGCCGAGCGGCAGTTCCTTCGTCTTGTCGTCCTGTTCTTCGTCGTTCATTCGAACCTCTCGGAGATGAATTCGGGTTCCTCGCACATAGTGCGACTCAATGCCTAAAACAATGCGGGAAAAACACAAGGCACCGAAGCGGTGGAGATATCCTTAAGAAGCCGCGCACTGTTCCGCAAGCCTTACTGAAATGTAACGGTGGAAGGCTTTGAAAAGCCGGAATCGGTTCCTACCTCACCTCTCACATGGCAATCGCCAAAAGAGATCAACAGGAGACCGGACATGTCACCGGAAGAACGCCAATTGCTGACCGCCCTCTTCGACCGCGTGCGCACCGCGCAAGCCCAGCCGCGCGACCGCGAGGCCGAAGCTCTGATCGACCAGGCGACGCGCGAGCAGCCGTCCGCCACTTACTATCTCGCCCAGGCCGTCATCGTGCAGGAAAAGGGGCTGGAAGCGGCCGCCAACCACATCAAGGAACTTGAGGAGCGCGTCCGGCAGTTTGAAGCCGGAGCCAGCGAGCACCGCCAGGCCGAACAGGGCGGCGGTTTCCTGAGCTCAATCTTCGGCAACACCCAGACGCAGCAGCCCGCGCCTGTCCCCTCCAACCCCGGCCCCTGGGGGCAACCGTCTCGCGCTTATGACGAGCCGCGCGGCTACGATCGCCAGACGCCGCAGCAGCCCACCGGCCCCTGGAGTCAGCAGGCCTACGCGCCGTCTGCCGGCGGCAGCTTTCTGCGAGGCGCGCTCGGCACGGCCGCGGGCGTTGCAGGCGGCATGTTGCTTGCCAACTCCCTGAGCGGCATTTTCGGCAACCACATGTCCTCGCTCGGCTGGGGCTCACCCTTCGGCGCCAACCCCTTCGGCAATGCAGCCGCCCCGACTGAAGAAACCATCATCAATAATTATTACGGCAACGACGACGTCCGTCAGGCCGCGGATATTGCCGGCAATGACAATGACGACAACCTGCAGCAGGTCGATTACGATGACGGCGATGATTATAGTGATGATTCGTCTGGCGACGACGTCACGGATGTTTGAGGTCTAACGAGCAGAAATGGGCGGCAGTTTGTAATCAATTGCCGCACTGTCTCCCGGCCCTTCGCTTTAAGCTCAGGGCGTTCGTCGCTGCAATCGATTCACTGGATCGATTGCTCGGGCTTTGCCCGACGCTCCTCACCCACGTCCACGATAGGTGGCGACACCCTGCTCCGGCAGCCACACACCTTCCGGTGGCTTGCCCGTCTGCCAGAAGACGTCGATCGGAATGCCACCGCGCGGATACCAGTAAGCGCCGATCCTCAGCCACTTGGGGTCGAGCAATTCGACGATGCGCTTGGCGATGTAGATCGAGCAATCCTCGTGGAAGGCGCCGTGATTGCGGAAGGAAAACAGGAAAAGTTTCAGCGACTTCGATTCCACCAGCCATTCGCCGGGGATGTAGTCGATGACGATATGGGCGAAATCCGGCTGCCCCGTCATCGGGCAGAGAGAGGTGAACTCCGGCGCGGTGAAGCGCACGACATAGTCGGTGCCGGCATGATTGGCCGGCACTTTCTCCAGCACCGCCTCTTCCGGCGATTTCGCGGTTTCGGTTTGCTGACCCAGCATCGACAGGCTGGAAACATCGGTATTCGGCATCATGCCTCCTTGATGACTTTGACGCGGATGCCATGGGCCTTTTCGCCCTCCGGCTCCACATGAATGGCTATTTTGGCGCCCTCATGCACCGCTCTGATGGCATCCTCAAGGCGGTCGCATATATCATGCGCCTGGCGCACGGACATAGTGCCGGGCACCACCATGTGAAAATCGATGAAAGTGACGGTGCCTGCGCGCCTCGTCTTCAGGTCATGCACGCCGATCGAACCCGCCGCATGGGTGGCGATCGCCTGCTTGATCGCTTCCTCTTCCTGCGGCTCGACCGCCTGATCCATCAGACCGCTGATCGATTGCGAGATCACTTTCCAGCCTTGATACAGGATGTTGATCGCAACCAGAATGGCAAGAACCGGGTCGAAGATCGCATAACCCGTCGCCAACGCCATCAGCAGGCCGACAAGCACGCCGACGGATGTTACCACATCCGACATGATATGCTGCCCATCCGCCGCAAGCGCCGCCGAGCGATGTTTGCGTCCGGTCCGGATCAACAGCTGCGCCCAGACTGCATTGATGAGGCCGGCGGCAATATTGATCGCAAGGCCGAGCACCGGCGCATCGAGCATACGCGGTTCCGCGAGATAACCGATCGCCTCCTTGACGATCAGCAGCGCGGCGACGACGATCAGCACGCCTTCGGTCACGGCGGAGAGATATTCCGCCTTGTGATGGCCGAAAGGATGGTCGTGATCGGCCGGCTTCTGCGCGTAGCGGATGACGAAGAAGGCGATGAAGGCGGCCACGACGTTGACCGTCGATTCGAGCCCGTCCGACAGCAACGCCACCGATCCGGTCACCCACCAGGCCATCATCTTCAGGCCCATGACGCCGAGGGACAGCGGAATACCCCACATCGCCAGCTTTTGAACAGTAAGATCGCCGTTGTCGCTCATATCGTCCTCCTGCGGTTGCGAATGAATTGCAGGGTCCAAGCCATTGAAATGCAAAACCGCCCACGCGAATGTCGCGCAGGCGGCCCAGTTGCGGCTGATATGGGCGATGATGGAGGATTTGTCAAAGAGAATGAGGGGTCCCTTCACAGCCAGTGGTCGCTTCCCGACGGGAAGCAGTGCCGGCACCCGATACGCGATCCTCTACAGCGCCGGGGGAGCGGAAATCTTACCCGAGAGATTGCGGCCACCGCAGAAGCGCGGCCTGGCCGGCCGTCGTCAGGGCATAGACGCCCTTTTCCCGGCGCTCGAACCATCCATAGACGTTGTCGCGCAGGATCGGACCGGCCTTTGGCGTCAGCGCCTTCATATCTCGCGGACGCACAATTCCGCGGTCGAGTGCGGCCGCGCAGAGCAGCGCCTGCTGGCGATAGGCCGTCATGACCGGCGCCCGCGAGCCGCCGCCGACGGCAGGATCGCCGCGACGGCGCTGATGCTCCTTGACGAGGCGCGAGCGCCGCTTGGGATTGGTGCGCGGCATCGGCGAGATCGAACTGACGATGACGCTGACCTCGCCGCCATCCGAGACGCCGAGCATGCCGATGCCGAGCCGCCGGCAGAGGTCGCGGTAGCGCTTGTCCGTCTCCCGCCCGCGCCCCTTTGCCGAAACGCGCGCCGCGATCCAGACTTCGTCGCTCACGGCAGCCCGATCGACCGCCTGAAGCAGCAGTTCCAGATTGAAGGAGAGCTTGAGTTCGCAGATCACCACGACCGGCGGCTCGCCATCGCTCAACCCGACGAGATCGCATCCGCCGACCTCACCCTTGACCACATAACCGGCCGCTTCCAGGAAGGCTTTGACCGGCAGGTAGAGCGATGTCTCCATCAGAAAATCGCGCCTCAGGCGGCGTTGAGATCGGCAATCTCGCCATATCGTGCGAGCAGTCGCGGCGAGGTCATGTCGCCGGTCTCCTCGTCGACCATGACGGCATAGGCCGCAACGCCGACGAAACGCTCGGCCATCGCCGAAGCGATCTTTTCCGCGCTGACGGCGTTCGAGGCCTGACGCATTTCGCCAGGCACGAGACTGCCGCGGTTCTTGCGGTAGGGAAGGACGATGAACTTCGCGGCAGTGGCCACGGCGATAATTCCCGGTTGATTGTTCCGGAAATGTTCTGATTTGCCTAACGGAGTCAACCCTCGCCCCTATCCGCACATGGAAAGGGGCGGGATAGAGCTAGGCTCAGGCCGCCTTCGTCTTCACCTTGCGCGCCAGATGCGCCACGACATTCTCGATCATCCGCATGCCGGCATCGCCGCCGAGCGTCATGATCGATTCGGGATGGAACTGCACCGCAGCGATCGGCTCCTTGGCATGTTCGATGCCCATGATCGTGCCGTCCTCGCTTTCCGCCGTGATGATGAATTCCCGCGGCAGCGTCGAGGGATCGGCAAAGATCGAGTGATAGCGGCCGACCGTCACTTCCCTCGAAAGGCCGGAGAAGACGATGCCGGGTTCCAGCACGCGGATGCGCGAAGGCTTGCCGTGCATCGGCAGCGCCAGATGGCGCAATTCCCCGCCATAGGCTTCGGCGAGCGCCTGCAGGCCAAGGCAGACGCCGAAGATCGGCAGGCTGCGCGCCCGTGCCTTCTTGATCGTCGCCTTGCAATCGAAATCCTTGGGATTGCCGGGACCTGGCGACAGCACGACTAGATCCGGGTTCAACCGGTCGAAGATTTCTTCCGGCACCGGCGTCCGCACGGTTGAAACCGTTGCCCCGGTCTGGCGGAAATAATTGGCCAGCGTGTGGACGAAGCTGTCCTCATGATCGATGAGCAGGATGTTGACGCCCTTGCCGACGCTGGCAACGTCGCGCTGGATTTTGCCGGAATTGCCGGTCTTGGCGTCTCGGATGGCGGAAAGCATGGCAGAGGCCTTCAATTCGGTTTCGGCTTCTTCTTCCTCAGGAATGGAATCGTTGAGCAGCGTCGCCCCGGCGCGCACTTCGGCGATGCCGTCCTTGATGCGCACGGTGCGCAGCGTCAGGCCGGTATTCATGTCGCCATTGAAGCTGACCATGCCGATCGCTCCACCATACCATGCACGCGGGCTCTTTTCATGGCTCTCGATGAAGCGCATCGCCCAGAGCTTCGGTGCACCGGTGACGGTCACGGCCCAGGCGTGGCTGAGGAACCCGTCAAAGGCGTCCATGTCGTCGCGCAGCCGCCCCTCGATGTGGTCGACCGTATGGATGAGGCGCGAATACATCTCGATCTGCCGGCGGCCGATCACCTTGACCGAGCCAGGCTCGCAGACGCGGCTCTTGTCGTTGCGGTCGACATCCGAGCACATCGTGAGTTCGGATTCGTCCTTTTTGGAGTTCAGGAGCTTCAGGATCTGTTCGCTGTCGGCGATCGGATCGTCGCCGCGCTTGATCGTGCCCGAGATCGGGCAAGTCTCGATGCGCCGGCCGGAGACGCGCACGAACATTTCGGGCGAGGCGCCGACCAGATATTCCTGATTGCCGAGATTGATAAAGAAGGAATAGGGCGATGGATTAATTGCCTTCAGCCGCTTGGAAATGTCGGAAGGCTTGCTTTCGCAGCGCTCCATGAATTTCTGCCCGGGCACGACTTCAAACAGATCGCCCTTGCGGAAGCTCTCCTTCGCCTTGACGACGAGTTCGGCATACTCGCCCGGTCGATGGTCGCTCTTCGGCGGAATGGCATCCGTCTGCTTGAATGGTTCCGGCGCGATCTGCTCAGCCTTGCCCTCGGTCGTCACGCCGCCTTTCTCGAAATCGTAGCGGTCGATCCAGGCTTTCGCGGCATAGTTATCGACGACCAGGATCTCGTCCGGCAGGTAGAGCACCATGTCGCGCTGATCGCAGGGCCGCGTCAGCTTCAAATCGATCGCGTCGAACTGGAAGGCGATGTCGTAGCCGAAGGCGCCGTAGAGGCCGAGGCTCGCATCCGCCTGCGAATAGAAAAGGTCGGTCACGGCGCGCAGCACCGTGAAAACCGTCGGCATCTTCGAACGCTCTTCCTCGGTAAACACCCGATCCGGCGCCTTGACGGAAAGGTCGAGACGGCGGCCGGAGGAGGCGCCGAGCACAAGCTCGGGCACCGTCTTCAGCCGCTCGGTCACAAAGCCGAGAAGCACCTCCCCGCGCTCATTATAGGCCTCGATCCAGACGTCGCGGCCGAAGGAGGAGATGCCGAGCGGCGGATCGACGACGGCGGTATCCCAGCGCGTATAACGGCCCGGATATTCGTAGTTCGACGAGAAGACCGCGCCGCGGCGCTCGTCGAGCTTGTCGACATAGGAAGAGACCGCGTCGGCATAAGGGATCGCCCGCCGCTGCCGGGTGACGGTGATGCCGCCCTTGGTCTCGTAGATTTCCGCACCATCATCCCGCAGGATCGTTACCATAGTTCCACTCCGTTATCGGGGCCCGGACGACAGGCGGCGATAAAACAAAAAAGCCGCCTCGAAGTTTCGGGCGGCTCACTCGTCGTCGTCTTTGGACACGATTGGTCGAGGCCGCCTCAGCGAGCCCACCACCAAACAGCAATGTTCAAAGACTTGATCATGCGAAAATTGTTAGCCTGAGATCAGCCGCCACGCAAGAGGCGATCGCACGAATGAAAAGGGCGGCCCGAAAGCCGCCCCTCCCCAGCCTTGAAGGCATGACTGGCTCAGAAAGTCTTGGTGAGCGAGACCTTGAATGTGCGACCCGGCTCGGAATACCACTCCCGCGGCTGCGACGCCGTCACCGAGCTGAGATTGACGTCGCGCACGGCGAGCGCGTTGTAGTGCTCCTGGTCGAAGATATTGTAGACACCAGCTTGGACGCGCAGGCCCGGCAACTGTTCCGGCGTCCACCAGCCGGTCAAGTCGACGATTGCGTAACCGGGCGCATCAAAGGTCGTGTCGTTGGTGTTCGTGACCGGTGTATTGAGATGGTCCGTGAGCATGCCGGCCGCAAGCGTCGAGGAAAGGTCGAAGCCGAAGGTCTCATTGCTCCAGCCGCCGCCGATGATCGCCTTGAACGGCGCCACCGAGCGCAGGCGCTGGGTGGTCTCTTCGTTCCTGCCATAGGCATAGGCCAGCGAAGCATGCAGATTGATGCCGTTATTGAAGGTCTTGACGGTGCTGGCTTCAATACCCGAGATCGTCGCCGCAGCCACGTTCGTGTAATTGAACTCAGTAAAGCCTGTCGCGTCGACGCTCGTCACCGTCTCGATGAAGTTCTGATAACGGGTATGGAAAGCCGCGACCCGGCCGGTAAAATCGCCCGTGTCGAAATTGGCGCCGACTTCGATGCCGCGGCCGATTTCGGGTTCCAGATCAGGATTGCCGAGCTGGGCGTAGCGGCCGGTGGGGTTATAGAAGCGGCTATAGAGTTCGTCGACGGTTGGCGCGCGGAAGCCGACCGCCAGCTGCATATAGAGCTCTACATCAGGCGTCAGGTCGAATGTGGCAAGGATCTTCGGCGACGTGGCGGCTTCCGTTCGGTCGCGAAGATCGCCGAAACGGGTAAGGCCGGTATTGTTGGCAAAACCGCCGCCGGTCGAGGGATCGTAGTTGAACCAGTCAAAGCGGACGCCGGGCGTCAGCGTGAAACCGGTGTTGCCGATCTCGATCTTGTCTTCGACAACAAGCCCAAGGTTCTGACTGTCCACATTCGGCACTTCCGCCTGGTTGTTCAGCGCCGGGCACGTCGTCAATGTCGGGCACAGGGCCCAGCTATATTGGCTCCAGCTGGAAACGCCGACGTCGAGCCCGACGCGAACGGAGTGGCTGAGGCCGGAATATTCGAAGTCCCTGGTCGCGTTGCCGCTGAAGCCCCAGGTTTCGTTTTCGACCTCGTTGTTGCGGCCATAGGCAACATTGGCGGTCGTACGGCCCCCGCTGCCGGCCTCCTTCTTCAAATCCTGCCAATAAAGCGTGGCGCGCGCACTGCTGAAGACCCCGTCGGAAGACTGCGCTTCATAATCGTAGTCGAGCGATACGCGATCGCGGTCACGCTGTTCGCGACCGTCATAATTGTCGATCATGAAGTTGCGAGGGCTGGTTCCTCCCTGAAGATGGCGCAGGTCGGTTTCCAGGTCGCGGCGGAAGCGTTCCGCCGTCAAGCCGATGCGATGACCGCCTTCCAGCTCCTGGCGCAGTTTGAAGAGCAGGTTGTGTTGGTCGAAATCAGCCGGGTTCGCCTCGGTGCGGAGAGCACCGTAAACGTCATTGTTGCCCATGTTCGCCCGCTCATGGCCTTTGCGGTAACCGCCCTGGAACAGAATCGAGGTGCCGCCGATCTTCTTGGCGGCGGCGGCCGAGCCGGAGAGGCTGAGGTCTTCGCTGTCATAGGTCGATTTCACGATCGCGCCCCAATCGCGGCCTTCGGGGATCAGATCCTCCGGCTCCAGCGTATTGAGAACGATAGCGCCGCCGAGCATGCCCGAACCGCCCTTGCTCGAATCCGCGCCGCGCACGATATCGAGCGAGGACAGCGAATCGAAATCGAACATATCGCCGCCGCCATTGGCGTTGGCAGGCGCAAAAGCACCCTGGCGCGAACTGTTCGAGATGTAAGGGATCGGAATGCCGTCGATCGTCGTCAAGATGCGAGCACCGGAAAGACCGCGCAGGTTGAAGCCCGCATCGGCACGCGAATAGTTCACGCCTGCATCGACGCTGCGGCCGATGTCGTCGTAATTAGTGACCTGCTTCTCTTCCAGCTGCTTCTGACTGATCTCGGTCGCGAGCGGCGTATCGGCAACACTGCCCGGCGCCACGCGCTTGCCCTTGACGACGATCTTCTGCAACACGGTGCTGTCCTCCGACGCGGCTTCCGGCGTGCTGGCCGGAACGCTTTGTGCGAAAGACTGCGAAACAGGAAGAATAACTGCGGCTGCCGTGCAGACCGATAGAACCGAGCGCCAATACCGGATGATCATAACCTACCCTCTGATGGTGATTACCGGGCTGGCTGGTCGTGGCGCGTCGAACGCTCGAGGGGCTGGCTGGGCTTTTGCGGATGAAGACGAAGCAGAATTCCGCCCTCTTTTCGCCGCATAAAAAACATGAGAAAGATTGTCAACATAAGTGAGGGCCTTATGTTGAATATTCTCATCAAGTTTTAACGATCTCGTAGGACGTTGCACAATTGCAACGAAAATCGCCCACATGCGTTGTTACCCGCGACGATACTAGGATCTGGGCCCATTGAGGAAACTTTCGACACTGGCGATCCTTTTCGCCGCTAGCGTCTTTCTTGCCGGCGCCCGCCTGCCTGCGCAGGGCCCCTTGCCAGAACCTCGGCCCGATACCGGACAGACGACCAGCCCGTCTGCCCCGCCAGCGGAAAAGGCGGAACCGCCCGCACCGGAGGAAGTTCCCGCCCCTCAGCCGAAACCGGACGTGAAGGAGCCGGAGGCGCCGGCATCCAGCCAGACGCCCGCGCCGCAGGCCGCCCCGGCAAAACCGGAGCCGACGGAACCGATGCAAGGTCCGCCGCTGCCGCCGGGTACTGCCGGTCGCCCCCAGGCGCCGGAAGAAACCAAGCCGCAGGGCGAGCAGACGCTCGAAGAGCAGCAACTGACAATCGAGCCGGAGAGGGATGCTGAACATGCAGAATGCACCGCCGCCCTTCAGGCTCTGGGCGTTGTCTTCAAGGAAGCGCCGCGCATCGACGACGGCAATGGCTGCGGCATCGACAAGCCGATCGTCGTCTCCGAAGCCCTGCCCGGCATTGCGCTCAAGCCGGAAGCGACAATGCGCTGCCCGGCCGCCCTCGCGCTTGCCCGCTGGATAAAGGAGAGCGTCATCCCCGCCGCCGCCGCTGCCCTGCCGGGACAGGGCCGCATCACATCAGTTAACCAGGCAACGTCCTATATGTGCCGCCTGCGCAACGGCGCCGGAACCGGCAAGATCTCCGAACATGCTCGCGGCAACGCTATCGACATTGCAAGCTTCCATTTCGAGAAAGGAGAGGACGTCGCCGTCCGCTCCCGCCGCGAGGACTCCACACTGACCGGCGCCTTTCAGCGAACCGTCAGCGCCGCCGGTTGTCTCTATTTCACCACTGTCCTCGACCCCGAAAGTGACGCCGCCCACGAGACCCATTTTCATCTCGACGTCATTGAACGGAAGGGCGGCTATCGCTATTGTCACTGATGAACCAGTTTCCTGATCATCGCTGTCGACTTCATATTTACCGGTGAATTCCATTGGGCCTTCGCCATCGGACCGTTGTTCCTCGGCACGATGCAAAGCCTTATCCGGTTGTTTATCGATCCAGACTTTGAAAAGCGTCGGAAGCACCGTCTGGTCGAGCGTTTCGGGAAGTCCGCCTCTGATCAGAACAACCCTTCAATATAACCCTGCTCATTCAAAAAAATCCGCTCCGCCGATGGCGATTTCGGCAGGCCGGGCATCGTCATGATCTCACCGGTGATGGCGACGACGAAGCCGGCTCCGGCTGAAAGCCGCACCTCCCGCACCGAGACGATATGGCCTTCCGGCGCGCCGCGCAGGTTCGGATCGGTGGAGAAGGAATACTGCGTCTTCGCCATGCAGACCGGCAGCTTGCCGTAGCCCTGCTCCTCCCATGTCTGCAGCTGATCGCGCACCGCCTTGTCCGCGGTCACCTCGCCGGCATGGTAGATCTTCGAGGCGACGATCTCGATCTTCTCGAACAGCGAAATGTCGTCGCCGTAGAGCGGCTGGAATTTCGCCTGGCCCGATTCGGCCAGCTCCACCACCTTATGCGCCAGTTCCTCGATGCCGGCCGAACCTTTGGCCCAGTGCTGGCAGAGGATCGCTTCGGCGCCGAGCCGCGAGACGAATTCCTTCACCGCCGCGATCTCCGCATCGGTATCCATGACGAAATGATTGATCGCGACGACGACGGGCACGCCGAAGCGGCGCACATTGGCAACGTGCCGGCCGAGATTGGCGCAGCCCTTCTTCAGCGCCGCGACGTCCTCCGTGCCGAGATTCTCCTTCTTCACGCCGCCATTCATCTTCAGCGCCCGGATGGTCGCGACGATAACTGCCGCGTCCGGTTTCAGCCCGGCCTTGCGGCATTTGATGTCGAAGAATTTTTCAGCCCCGAGATCGGCCCCGAATCCCGCTTCCGTCACCACATAGTCGCCGAGCTTCAGCGCCGTCTTCGTCGCCGTCACCGAATTGCAGCCATGGGCGATATTGGCGAACGGGCCGCCATGCACGAAGGCCGGATTGTTCTCCAGCGTCTGTACGAGGTTCGGCTGCATCGCATCCTTGAGCAGCACCGCCATCGCGCCATCGGCTTTCAGGTCGCGCGCACGCACCGGCGTCCTATCAAAGCGGTAGCCGATGATGATGTCGCCGAGCCGCCGCTCCAGATCCTTGAGGTCGGTAGCAAGGCAGAGGATCGCCATCACTTCCGAGGCGACGGTGATGTCGAAGCCGCCCTGGCGCGGAAAACCGTTGGCAACGCCGCCGAGGGAGGAGACCATGCTTCTGAGCGCCCGGTCGTTCATGTCCATGACCCGCCGCCAGGTGATGCGGCGAATGTCGATATTCTCTTCGTTGCCCCAGTAGATGTGGTTGTCGATCATCGCCGCCAGCAGATTGTGCGCCGAGGTGATCGCATGGAAATCGCCGGTGAAATGCAGATTGATATCTTCCATCGGCACGACCTGCGCATAACCGCCGCCGGCCGCACCGCCCTTGACGCCGAAGCAGGGGCCGAGAGAAGCCTCGCGTATGCAGACGATCGCCTTCTTGCCGATCCGATTCAGACCGTCGCCGAGGCCGACAGTCGTCGTCGTCTTGCCTTCGCCGGCCGGGGTTGGATTGATCGCCGTGACAAGGATCAGCTTGCCGTCCTTCTTGCCCGCCTGCGCCGCGATGAACTCGGCGCTGACCTTTGCCTTGTCGTGACCATAGGGGACGAGCTGCTCGGCCCCGATGCCGAGCTTTGCCCCTATCTCAAAGATCGGCCTCTTGGCCGCGGCACGCGCAATCTCGATATCCAATTTGATTGCTGGCATGGATGCTCCCCATTGCGGCCTGCGCGGGCGCGAAGGCGTTTCCCTCGTCAGTGGGATATCGAAATATCGCTAAGCTGTGAATAGCGCTCGCCTTGCAGCCGCCACGCTGGACGGTTATGGGGCGCTCAACCGTCGCGGCTTTTGAAGGTGAAGACATGAAAGCATTGGAACTCCTCGTCGAGCGTATCATCCTGTCGAGCCGCTGGCTCCTCGTCGCCTTCTACATGGGCTTGGTGTTGGCGCTCGCCGCCTATGCCGTTTCCTTCGGCTATAAGCTCTTGAAGATCACCGCCAACGTCTTCATTCTCGACGAAGCGGGCATGATCCTTGCCATGCTCAGCCTGATCGATGCGGCCCTCGTCGCAAGCCTGATCGTCATGGTGATGATTTCAGGCTACGAGAATTTTGTCAGCCGCTTCGATGAAGCCGACGGCGCCGACAACGAGGTCTCTTTCCTCGGCAAGCTCGATTCAGGCAGCCTGAAGATCAAGGTCGCCTCCTCGATCGTCGCCATCTCCTCTATTCATCTGCTGCAGGTCTTCCTCAATGCCGACCAATACGAAGACGGCAAGATCATGTGGCTGACGCTCATGCACCTCACCTTCGTCGCCTCCGCCGTCATGCTCGGCTTCCTGGAGAAGCTCATGAGTGTGACGTCGAAGAACGATTTGAAGGACGAGGGATAGAGGGACGACGAACCGCTTGTCAGGTCGATGCGCGGGCAAGCCGGCAGTCAAGGCCTTCCTTTCCGCGTCAGTTCGAGGCCCCAGCAGCAGGAATGATCTCTGCCTCAGCTTTTTTGGGGGCATCGAAGACTTTCCTTGGCATCGGGTCCACACAGGCGGTCGCCGGGCTCATCGCCATAAGGGATGATGCCATTGACGATCCCAAGCTCGAGCGCCTGAGCACGAGGAATTTCTTTTCGCTCAATCGAGGTCGCGATCATCATCGCCTCAAAAGACTCGGAATTGACACCCATCTCGTCGAAATAGGCGAAGAATTTTGCAGATTCAGCCGTGGTGGGTCTCACGAGGCCGATATCGGAGTATCCGACAATTCGCGGCGTTCCGCTCATCAAGACGAGAGCACAGGTCGAAAGGCAGTATGCCCCGCCGGCGGAGACCTCCCCCTCAGTTGGGCCGCTTTTGGCCATGCTCGCCTCGCAACGCGGATTTAGCGTCGGGCAGCTCGGCAACCGCGTTCTGCCAACCGAGGTCTCCAGGCCTGCAGCACGGATTATACGTCCCATCGCGAAAGGCGCATCCATGTCCCCGCCATTGGACTGAAGCACGACCGGCAGCTTTCTTTCGCCGAGCGTCTCCAAGATCGCCTTCAGCCGAACCGGGGTATCCGGCGTGATGTCTCCTTCCGCAGAAATCCACTGCGTGCACTCCTCCTGACAATTGCCATGATGCATCAGCAGAAAGTCCATCGGCTGGGTTGTCGGCAGTTTCTCGCTTGTGTCTGCGACTGCAGAATGGCCGTGGCAGACGGCATCAGTGGCGGCATCCGGCACGCAGAGCGGCATGCCCGGCCACTCATTGTAAGACAGCATGTCGGTGTTCAGCCCCATGCGAAGTGCATCTGCGGGCGGTATGATCGTGATACGATCAGGAGCCGTACTCATCATCAAGGCGATCAGATCGCCGCTAACGCCCATCTCCTTCAAATAGGTCGTCAGGGCAGCAGTCGCCTTCTTGCCGAGCTTGGTGGAGCTGCTCTGTCCCACCGCCTTGCGTCCAACCTCTTTGCGGGAAATTTCCGTCTTCTTGCCGTTCACGATCTTATATTCGATGCGATAGGAGATACGCACCCTGTTGTAGACGGTCGTGATCTGGTGGACGCCAATGAAGGCCCATTGCGACGAGACGCGTGAGATGCCGCCGGCAAAGGCCAGCGGACATGCGGAAAAGCAGTATGCACCATCCGAATAGGTGACGCCGACCGAGCTGCCATCCTTGGCGATAGCTGCGGCGCAACGCGCATCATCCTCCGGGCAATCCTTCAATCGCGTGCCGCCTATGGCTGTTTCCAGGCCTGCCTTGCGGATCATCCGGCCCATCGCATAGGCGGCATCCACCTCACCGCCTTCCGACTGGAAGACGACGGGCAGTTTCCGGTCCCCGATTTTCTTCAGAACTCTTCTAAGCTGGGCGGGAGTATCGGCGGTTATGCGGCCCTCCGCCGATATCCATTCAGGACAGTCTTCTATACAGAGGAGGCTGTGTACGATGATGAAACGCATCGGGGGCTGCCCTGCCGGCTTCTTCTGCCCAGCCGCCTGCGAAGGCGCGGCACCGATCGACAAGTTCAACAAAAGAAAAACAAGTACTGCCAGAGAAAACAGATGCTTAAAATGCAGAGCAGGTGCAAAGCGCACGATTAAACCGCCTCAGTTGTACATGATAATACGCCTATCAATTGCATCGTGCCGCAGCAAGCCAGATTTCGACGCCTCTCGCTGCCCAAGCTCTTCCGGCGTGATTCTCTTCGCTCCCGGAGCAGGTGAGATCCGCAGCTATCCCGCCGCGGAAGAAGTCAAAGATACCACAACGCTATTTGCACAAGCCCCAACTCAACCGAGGCGCGCGCAGTCGTGACTATTTCTGCGCGTTTCGTACTAATCGGCTTGAGATAAGGCAATTGGGACTAGCATCCAGCAGTGTTTGTGTATTTGATAGCGTTAACATTGGGGCTGCCGGAGGCGTACAAATGTCTTATATGACCACCTCTGAAAGACAGTCGTTGCTTGCGGCGGAACTTGCTGTTGCAGGAACGCGCGGCCTGTTTGCACAAGGGCTCGGCAGGGTCTCTGCGGCTTTCGGACTGTCCTATGCGACGCTGATGCACGCTCCCTCGCCAGAAGACCTCCTCCTGAAACCGCTACTGATCGAAAGCTCGCTTCCCGCGGCCTATATCAGAGACTTCGATCGCGCCAACATGATGCGCGGTTGCCCTTTCGGCGTACGGCTGAGGGAGTCGGCCGTGCCGCAGGCCTGGCACCTCGACGATACCGTCAATGGACAGGCCTTTCCAGCCGAACTGCGCGCCTTGATGCTGCGCCATGCGATACCTGCGGGTGTTGCCATGCCGACGATTGCACTCGATGGGCAGCGCCTGGTCTTCTGGTTCTGCGGCGAGCGTGCGGCGCTCGGCCAGAGCGAGGTCAACGAGCTGGCGATCATCATCCTGCATGCCCTCGACGCATACAATGCCGTCAGGCGCAACGAGGAAAACGCGCACAATGCGCTGTCGGCGCGTGAACTTGAAGTCGTGCGCTGGACGGCACAGGGCAAGACTTCGATCGAAATCGGCCAGATCCTGGCGCTCTCCGATCACACGGTAAACGCCTACATGACCAACGCGATCAAGAAACTCGATTGCGTCAATCGCACCCAGTTGGTAGCAAAAGCAATTCGATTGAAGCTGATCAGCTGAAAAATCAGAAGAGAGTCAGCACGTCGTCCCGTGATTGGGGGAATCGTGTCTCTTCGTTTCGAACAGCCTGTCGTCGACAAGATGGCACAGTCCCGCGTCCATATGGCATCACCGATGCGGAAATCGTCCAGATGGTTGCGGCCTATCGGCTTCTGGCGCATCGACATCGAACCCGGACATTTCTTTGCAAGCGAGGATGTGCACACGATCTTCGATCTTCCCTATAGCGACGGACCGGTCAATCTGGCCGAACTGATGTCTCGAATTCACGCCGAAGACCGCAGCCTGATCGCCCAGACCTTCGAGGAGGCAAGCCGTCACGGCGTCGGCTTCCATTTCGTCTATCGCGTCGACAACCGGCTCGGCGGTTACAAGTTGGTGCGCAGCATCGGCCGCTTCCGTGACGATGCCAGCGGCGGCCGCATCGTCGGCGTCACCTATGAATTCATCGAGAGGCTGCGCGTCGTTGGCTTCGAGGATCATACGGGGCGCCGCTGACGCGCAACGCTCTAACGATCGAGCACCGACCGGATCTCGACGAGGTTTGAGCGCACCCTCAGAATATAGAAGCCCATGGTTGCGAGGTGGCTCGGCATGATCCAGCCATCTTCGCGGCCGTTCGAGATGATCGAGGGCTGGATGCGCAGTGCCGCCTGGAACTGCCGCGTGGTGCCGCTCCAAATCGCGCCGAGATTGCGTTCCTGCACCACCTGCGAGAAATCCGCCTGTGCAGCCGTCAGGATGGCGTAATAGGCATAAAGCTGGCCGTAGGCGAACCAGAACCGGTCGTCGGCACGCGTGTCGAACCAGCCGCGATTATGGTGTTCCGAGCGCTCGGCAAGCATGTCGGAAGTGGCGCCGAGATCGTTGGCGATGCGGTCGATGAACTGCATCAGATTGTCGGCGCGGCCGTCGAAAATAACGTTGCAGGCGGACAGATCAGTATTGAACTTGCGCAGGCTGCCGATCGCCGAGCGGTAGTAGGAAGGCGTTGGCGTTTTAGGCCCGAACGGATTGAGCCCGAAATACCAGCTATATTCGTCGAACTGCAGATTGCCGCGCGCGCTCTGCAGATCGTTGTTGATGCCAGACGTGCCGCGCACGCGCCCGAGTGTATCGACAAGCTCCGCCGAGGTACGCCGGACTGCCTGGTTGATGCCACGCTGGAACGAGGCCTTGTTGTCGAGGAAGGGCGTGTGATCCCAGTCGATCCCGAAGAAGCCCATTTTGTAGAGCAGCATGGAAGAAATCCATGCGTTCTGGTTGACGTTGAAATCGGTAAGGTCAGCCGTGACATCGACAATGGCTGAGCGCTGACAGGTCTTGGTGGCCGCGCCGCTCGCGCCCTCGGCGGACGGCAGTTCCTGCCCGGCGGCAATCTTGCGTTCCGAAAAGCGGTATTGGTCGACGAAGGCAGTGTTGAAGTTCGACCAGACCTGCGTCTGCCAGAAGAAATAGCCGTAAAGTACGGCGAAGAGCGCCACGAATGCGATGATCGGCAGCCGGATCAACCAGCTCCGGCGCTGGTACCAGCCATGCGCGGCAAGAAAGGGCCAAAAGGCCCGGGCGGAAAACAGGCGGGCCCAGCGGCCGATCGTCTGGCCGATCCGCCTGAAAAAACCGGCAATCCGGTCAAGCATCGTCGTCTCCTGTCAGGCGAGGCGAACACCACCGCGCCGCGCGTTTTAGACGCGCTAAGGACGCTGTAGCACTTTGAGTCACTGCATAATTCCTTAAATGGTTCCAATCTAAGGAATTATGCAGGACGACATCGCCGCCCCGCTGCATCCACATATGCGCTCGCCAGCCCGAGCACAACAAGAGCCCTCGATTTTTACGAATGAAAGCAGCGCGAACCGCGCGCGTCACGGCTCAGGAACGCAGGAACGGCAACCTGAAGCGGAAGGATCTGCGCGCCGTATCGATGAGCGGCGCTCCCGACGTTTCCGGTGCCAGCTCGGCGTGAGCCGGAAATTTTCCGGCGACGTCGAGGTCGGCCCGGCTCTTGCGCCGCTCCAGATCCTGGGCGACCAGCATATCCTTCTCGAACAGCCTGATCGGGGCTGCAATATCGGGGAACAGTTCCGGCTTGATCCTGACCTTCATGCCCGGCCGGTCGGTATCGACCTGCGCCTGATAGATGATCAGCCGCTCCTCGACATCGATCATCAGCTTGCGCAGTAAGACGTTGCAGGCACCGATCCGGCCATTCAGCGAATCGACGAAAGCCTGGAACAGGCCGATGAAGCGCTCGCGCCGCTGGCTGTCGTCCCGCATCTCGTGCTCCTCGGCCGAAATTCGTTCGGCCTCTGCCTTCAACGCCCGCCGCTGTGCCTCCATCTGCTCCCAGTGCGCCCTGTTGCCATAGACGCCGATACGGCCCTGCGTCGTCAGTGCTTTGGCGTTGAGCTCCTTCATCTTCAGGCGGGCGATATCGATGGAATCGACCAGCCGGCGCCGTTGCTCGACAATGCCCACGAGTCCGTGTTCGGCTATCTTGTGGCGTTCGATGATCGAGGTGCGCTGGCTCATGATCAGCCTGGCGAGCGCGTCCGATTTCGTCAGGAGGTCGAGCAGCCGCTCGATGACTGGCGCCTCGCGCACGCGTTCGGTATACATGCGCCACATTCTCTGGCGCGACGTCCAGCCGGCCATTTTCTCGCGCAGCGTCAATCCGCGGAAACTATCGAGATCGGCCGAAACCTCCGCCGTCATTCGGTCCAATGTGAAGACCAGTTCGGCGAGCAACGCATCGAGCGCCGTGCCATCGGCAATATGGGCCTGGAAGCGCGCGTTCTGTTCGAGAAAAACCTCGTCGGCCGACCGCGTTTCGTCGCTGTCAAAGCCGCGGATGCAGGCTTCGCAATAGGCTCCCTCGGCCTCAATCTTTTCGGCAAGGCCGCCTGCGGCTTCGTACAGGCTATCGAATGGCGGGGCTCTGCGCACCTAATCTCTCCAGGGAATCTTCTGCCTCAAGCTAGAGCATAACGCCGAAAAGTGTGAGCGGTTAGCATCGAGGGAGCTTCTAACTAGACGCGCTCGGAGCGCCGCTCGGCTTTCACCGTCTGACGAATTTCGAGCTCCAGGGCGCTCTCTTGCTCGCGCTGCTCCAGAAGGCGCAGACCATCGCGCATTACTGGCACTCTGGTAGCGTCCACTCTCGACAAGTGCGCACGAACATTTCGTGGTGATCACCGATAACGTAGCGGGATGACATCTCCACCCTTTCATTGAAGTCACGTGATCGGCTTTTGCTAAAGCGGCCAAATAAAACGGACGGTCTCAGACCGGCTCGGCGATCCAGGCCCCATTCATTTCGTCGTCCCAGTGCCTGCGGCAGAGCGAGACATATTTCTCATTGCCGCCGACATCGATCTGCGCGCCTTCGTGCAGCACCTTTCCCTGCGCGTCCAGCCGCACCACCATCGTCGCCTTACGCCCGCAATGGCAGATCGTCCGCACCTCGCGCATTTCGTCGGCAATCGCCAAAAGCTCCTGTGAGGCTGGAAACAGCTTGCCCTGAAAATCCGTCCTCAGCCCGTAGACCATGACGGGGATGCCGAGCCGGTCGACGATGCGGGCAAGCTGCCAGACATGGAGAGGCGTCATGAAATGCGCCTCGTCGACGAAGACGCAGGAGATCGGCGCCCCTTCACCGCTCAGCGTCATGACCAGTCGGAACAGATCCTCGTCCGGTTCGAAGGGAATGGCGCTCGCCTCCAGCCCGATCCGCGAGCCGATCACGCCCCGGCCGGCGCGCTCGTCGAAGGCGGCGATCAGCTGCACCGTGCGCATGCCGCGCTCCTGGTAATTGTAGGAGGCCTGCAGCAGCATCGTCGATTTGCCGGCATTCATCGTCGAATAGTTGAAATAGAGCTTTGCCATCAGAGTCTCCTTGATCGGTTATTGAAAGCTCGGAGTGGCAAAGAAAAGACCCGCAAGGGCAATAATCACAGGAATCGCCGTCTGGACTCCGTCGAAAGCCTCGAAAACTGGGCACATCGGAAAAACCGCAAACGTCGCAATCGCACCCTCCGATACGACGCAAACGCACTGAGGTCGCTTGTCAAACTGGGTTATTGGTGATTGGCTTGGGGACCTAAAGACTGGGAGTCTAAAATGAAAACAACAAGCACATTCAAACTCGTCACTGCAACTGCCGTCGCCGCCCTCTCCGTTGCGACCGCCGCCTTCGCCGCCGATCCCGACAGCTGCTCCACCGTCCGCTTCTCCGACGTCGGCTGGACTGATATTACCGCAACGACGGCGACCGCCTCCGTCGTCCTGAAAAGCATCGGCTACCAGACCGACATCAAGGTCCTCTCGGTGCCGGTCACCTATACCTCGCTGAAGAACAAGGACATCGACATCTTCCTCGGCAACTGGATGCCGACGCAGGAAAAGGACGTTCGCCCCTACATCGATGACAAGTCGGTCGAATCCTTCGGCCCGAACCTCGTCGGCGCCAAGTACACGCTCGCCACCAACGCCAAGGGTGCCGAGCTCGGTATCAAGGATTTCAAGGATATCGCCGCCCACAAGGAGGATCTCGACGGCAAGATCTACGGCATCGAGCCCGGCAATGACGGCAACCGCCTCGTCATGGATCTGATCGAAAAGAACACCTTCGGAATGAAGGATATGGAAGTCGTCGAATCCTCCGAACAGGGGATGCTCGCCCAGGTCGCTCGGGCCGAGAAAGCAGGCAAGCCCGTCGTCTTCCTCGGCTGGGAACCCCATCCGATGAACACCAACTTCAAGCTGACCTACCTCACAGGCGGCGATGACGTCTTCGGTCCCGACTTCGGCGGTGCCAAGGTCTACACAAATGTCCGCGCCGGTTACCTCGGCGAATGCCCGAATGTCGGCTCCATGCTGAAGAACCTGACGTTCTCCCTCGACATGGAGAACCAGATCATGGGTAAGATCCTCGACGACGGCAAGGAGCCGGAAGCTGCGGCTACCGAATGGCTGAAGGCCAACCCGTCGGCGCTCGAGCCCTGGCTTGCCGGCGTCAAGACCCGCGACGGCAATGGCGACGCGTTGGCGGCCGCCAAGACCAGCCTGGGCCTTTGATCACACGAACGGGGCGGCTCGCCGCCCCGTTTCATTTTTGTCCGATTGTTAATTTTTTCGGGATAGGCGCGCTCTTGAATTGGATCACCGACTCTAAGATTCCCATCGGCCCATTGGCCAAATCCTTCGTGGACTGGCTGACCTCGAATGGCGAATGGTTCTTCAACCAGCTTGCCTTTCTGCTGTCGCACGTCATCGACGGCCTGCTCTTCGTGTTGCAAAAGCCTCATCCGCTGATCGTCATTGCGGTCATTTCCGCCCTCGCTTTTTGGCTGCGGCGGTCGATCGCGATTACGCTCTTCACCTGTGTTGGGCTGCTGCTCATCATGAATCAAGGATACTGGAAGGAGACTACGGAGACGCTCGCGCTTGTGCTCGCCTCCACCTTCGTCAGCATGGTGATCGGTATTCCACTGGGTATCGCGGCCGCCCGCCGCGCCTGGGTCTATGCAGCCATGCGCCCGGTACTCGATTTGATGCAGACCATTCCGACATTCGTCTACCTGATCCCGGCGCTGATCCTGTTCGGCCTCGGAATGGTTCCGGGCTTGATCGCGACTGTCATCTTCGCGATCCCCGCTCCCATCCGATTGACGCGTCTCGGTATCATCTCGACGCCACCCTCCCTCGTCGAAGCCGCGGTCGCCTTCGGCGCGCGGCCGATGCAGGTGCTGCGCAAGGTCGAGCTTCCCTTCGCCGCGCCGCAGATTATGGCGGGTCTCACCCAGACCATCATGCTGTCGCTGTCGATGGTGGTCATCGCCGCACTCGTCGGCGCCGATGGTCTCGGCGTCCCCGTCGTGCGTGCGCTGAACACTGTCAATGTCGCAAAAGGCTTCGAAGCCGGTCTCTGTATCGTCATCCTGGCGATCATTCTCGACCGCATGTTCCGCACAGCGGGTGAAGGAGACGGCGCATGACCGCGGTAAGCTTCAAGGATGTCAGCATTATCTTCGGCGATCGGCCGGAAGCCGCCCTTGCCATGGCCGACCAGGGCAAAACGCGCGACGAGATCGGCGCCGCGACCGGCCTGGTGCTGGGCGTCGCCAACGCCTCGCTGACGATC
The DNA here is from genome assembly GCF_050587665.1 of Rhizobium sp. Nf11,1. Classification (NCBI taxonomy): domain Bacteria; kingdom Pseudomonadati; phylum Pseudomonadota; class Alphaproteobacteria; order Hyphomicrobiales; family Rhizobiaceae; genus Rhizobium; species Rhizobium sp. Nf11,1. The sequence continues at coordinate 66,478 of NZ_JBOBHU010000013.1, forward strand.
GAGGAAGGCGAAATCCTCGTGCTGATGGGCCTTTCCGGTTCGGGCAAGTCGACTTTGCTGCGCGCTGTCAACGGGCTCGCTCCCGTGGTGCGCGGCGACGTCGCGGTCTCCACGACCACCGGCCTCGTCAACCCTTACAAATGCAATGCCAAGGCGCTGCGCGAACTGCGCACCCACACCGTCTCCATGGTGTTCCAGCAGTTCGCCCTCCTGCCCTGGCGCACCGTCGCCGAAAATGTCGGCTTCGGTCTCGAACTCGCCGGCATGCCGGAGGCCGAACGCAAGGCCCGCGTCGGCGAGCAGCTCGAACTCGTCAACCTGACGAAATGGGCGAACCGTAAGGTCAACGAGCTGTCAGGCGGCATGCAGCAGCGTGTCGGCCTTGCCCGAGCCTTTGCCACCGGCGCCCCGATCCTGCTCATGGATGAGCCCTTCTCTGCCCTCGACCCGCTGATCCGCACCCGCCTCCAGGACGAACTCCTGGAGTTCCAGCGGCGGCTGAAGAAGACCATTCTCTTCGTCAGCCACGATCTCGACGAGGCCTTCCGCATCGGCAACCGCATCGCCATCATGGAGGGCGGTCGGATCATTCAGTGCGGAACGCCGCACGACATCGTCAAGAACCCCGCGGACCAGTATGTCGCCGACTTCGTGCAGAACCTCAACCCGATCAACATGCTGACGGCCGCCGACGTTATGCAGCCCGGCCTCGGCCAGACCGCTGCCGGTATGAGCGTCAGCGCCACGGCCCGCGCCGCGACCCCGCTCGTCGATGTCCTCGACGTACTCGCCCGTCAGCCGGGCAGCATCGGCATCGTGGAAAACGGCACCGTCATCGGCACCATCACCGCCCAGGATATCGTCGCCGGCCTCACGCGCCATCGCCGCAAGGAGGACGCTTGATGTTTTCGATCCGCTTTGCCACAAAGCGGACATGAAAGATCAGCCCTCGCCCTTACGCGAAACCGACGACGAGGCCCGTAGGCTCGCCCGCGTGCTGCTGCGCTCCGCACGGTACGCGGCAATTGCCGTTCTCGATCCCGACACTGGTTTTCCCTTTGCCAGCCGTGTCCTTCTCGCTACCGATGTCGACGGCGTGCCCGTTATCCTCGTTTCGAAGCTTTCAGCTCACACGAAAGCGCTAGTACGAGACCCGCGCGCCTCGTTGCTGACCGGTGAGCCGGGCAAAGGCGATCCGCTTGCCCATAGCCGGCTGACGACCCAATGCACGGCGGAGCCGATTGAGCATGGTCATCGGTTCCACGAGCGCATTCGCACGCGTTTTCTCGATCGCCATCCCAAGGCAAATCTCTATATCGATTTCCCCGATTTTCTCTTCTTCCGTCTCAAACCGGAGCAGGCGAGCCTCAACGCCGGCTTCGGCCGCGCCTACCATCTCGACGGCGGGGATCTCATCATCCAATCGCCGGCAATCGAAGAGATTGCCGCCAAAGCGGCCGAAACAGTGCGAGATTTAGTAGAGCGCCATCCCGATGTGGCGGAAACCCTTGCAGCGCGCTTAAAAGCCCCGAAATCGGCTTCTTGGCGCATCTGCGGCATCGATCCGGCGGGCTTTGAAATCATTTCCGGCGACTTTTTGCTGCGATACGAATTCGAAACGCCCGCTGTGGATTCCGATCACATTTGTTCAAACATATCTAAAATAGCATACTCGATACCTTAATTTTAGGTATATACAATCTTCGAGCCCAGTTGCTAATTTTGCCGCGGGCTCCGGCAGACAGCCCTTACCAGATAGATGATGTACGTTTCGCATTAGGAAGATAAGAATATGGAAACCCCTGATTTGGCTGACCACACGAATGTGGCGGCAGCACTATTGTCAGCCATGGCCAACCCCAAAAGATTGCTGATCCTGTGCAGCCTGGTGAAGGGCGAAGTCGCCGTCGGCGTACTTGCCACACAAGTCGGCCTCAGTCAGTCGGCGCTTTCACAGCACCTTTCGAAACTGCGCGCGCAGAAGCTTGTCAAGACCCGCCGCGACGCCCAGACCATCTACTATTCGAGCACATCCGAGCCTGTCATGAAGATCTTGGCGACGCTCGAAGACATCTACCTCGTTCCGAGCCGAAATAGATCCGCAGCCTGATGATAGCGCTGACATAACAGTCCGCCGGTGCCGCGCCGCATGGAAATACCCCTGGGAGCATCGGCAACGTATTTCAGCACCTAAACCTTAAAGACACGACCGGCAAATCACGCGATTTGCCGGTCGTTTTTTCGGATTCTGCGTGACCTTCGTCTGATGCCTGACATCAGCCCAACCCGCGACTTCTTGCCGGCGACGCAACATCGGATGCTGAACAGAAGGGAAGCGTTGGGACTTTTCTCGTTGACGCGTTGGGAAGCGCTGATAATTTGACCGGGCAGTAAAAATTCGGACGACAAACCCCTCGGGAACGGGCCGCCAACGGCCAGGAGAACAGCATGTCCAACCGCCTCAATGCACCGAATGATCTTCGTGCCTTCTGGATGCCCTTTACGGCCAATCGCCAGTTCAAGAAGGAGCCGCGGTTATTCGTCGGCGCCAAGGACATGTATTATACTACCCATGACGGTCGTCAGGTGTTGGACGGCACGGCTGGCCTCTGGTGCGTCAACGCCGGCCACTGCCGCCCGAAGATCACCGAAGCGATCCGCCAGCAGGCGGGCGAACTCGATTACGCGCCGGCTTTCCAGCTCGGCCATCCCAAGGCGTTCGAACTGGCGAACCGCCTGGTCGATATCGCTCCGGAAGGCATGAACCACGTCCTCTACACCAATTCCGGTTCCGAATCCGTCGAGACTGCCCTCAAAGTCGCGCTTGCCTATCACCGCGTGAAGGGTAACGGTTCGCGTTTCCGCCTGATCGGCCGCGAGCGCGGCTATCACGGCGTCAATTTCGGCGGCATCTCCGTCGGCGGCATCGTCGCCAACCGAAAGATGTTCGGCACGCTCCTGACCGGTGTCGATCACATGCCGCACACCCACCAGCCCGGCAAGAACAACTTCACCCGCGGCGAACCTGAGCATGGCGGCGACATCGCCACCGAACTCGAGCGCATCGTCACGCTGCATGATGCCTCCACCATCGCCGCCGTCATTGTCGAGCCGGTGGCCGGCTCCACGGGCGTCCTGATTCCGCCGAAGGGCTACCTGCAGAAGCTGCGCGAAATCTGCACCAAACACGGCATCCTTCTGATCTTCGACGAAGTCATCACCGGCTTCGGCCGTCTCGGCGCCCCCTTCGCCGCGCAATATTACGACGTCAAGCCCGACATGATCACCACCGCCAAGGGGCTGACCAACGGCGTCATTCCGATGGGCGCCGTCTTCGTCACCTCCGAGATCCATGACGCCTTCATGAACGGCCCGGAGCACATGATTGAGTTCTTCCACGGCTATACCTATTCCGGGAACCCGATCGCTTCCGCCGCAGCCCTCGCCACGCTCGACACCTACAAGGAAGAAGGTCTGCTCACCCGCGCCGCTGAGCTTTCCGATTATTGGGCCGATGCACTGCATTCGCTCAGGGACTGCCCCAACGTCATCGACATCAGGAACACCGGTCTGATCGGCGCAATCGAACTTGACCCGATCGCCGGCGAGCCGACGAAGCGCGCCTTCACCGCCTTCCTGAAGGCCTATGAGAGCGGGCTTCTGATCCGCACCACCGGTGACATCATCGCGCTCTCACCACCGCTGATCATCGAGAAGCAGCATATCGACGATCTCTTCGGCAAGCTGAGGACCATCCTTCAGAACAATATCTGAAGACACTCACGAAACTCGGTGCCAAAGACCCGCGATGGACAATGTTCTCGCGGGTCTTTTCGTGTGAAAATGCAGACCTCAGCTCACAGAGGCGACGGAGAGGCAGAGGGCGAACTTTTTCAGGAGCTGGCGATCGAAATGCCCCTCGGCACCGAACATCCATTTCAGTGCCTGGCTGGCACTCCACGGCGCCTTGTATGGCCGCACAGAGGTAATGGCGTCATAAACATCGCAGATCGTGGCCATCCGCGCGTGGAGGCTCACCTGGCTGGCGGGCAAGCTGCGCGGATAGCCCTTGCCGTCGATGCGTTCGTGATGATTGAGGCAAACGTCGAGAACGATGTCCGACATGCCCTCCTGCCGCGACAGGATCGCGTGCCCCTTCTCCGGATGGCCCCGAAGCAAGCCGATCTCATCCTTTTCCAGAGGCCCTGCCTTGTTCAGCACCTCAATTGGAACTTCAAGCTTACCGACATCGTGCAGCAAACCCGCAGTGCCGAGCATCTGAATCGTATGCTCGTCGAGTGCGAGATGGCGGCCGAAAAGGATCATCAGCGCGCTCACCGAAATGGAATGCAGGAAGGTTACCTCGTCCTTTGATTTCAGGCGCGTGACGCTCAGGAACACCGCAGGGTTCTCATCCATCGACTTGGAGACGGACGAGATCACCGGCGCCACGTGATCTATGCTGACTCCATCGCCGTTCCGCAGCTTTGCGAAAGCCTGTTCCAACAACGGCATGGATCTCTGGACGGTGTCGCGCGCGGCCTGAATGTCGATCTCGACGTCACGGCCCGGCAGGCCGTTGGTATCGAGCCCCTTGCTGGTATTGATGACGACGCCGGCAGTGCCGCATTTACGAATTTTTGCAGCATCAACTTCGCGTCGCAGGGAAAATCTGCGCTTGGACAAAAACGGATCCTGCCACAGGCCCTCGACAACCTCCACAAACATTCCGATACATACCTGACCGGCGTCGATACGCTTGAGCATCAGATCTCTGTTTCCCGATAGGTCTATCTAATTCTTTGTATAGTTCTCTTTTTCAATGCGGCGGTATTCGGGGTCTCCTAGATACTACTGCCCTTGGCCAAACTAACGGTTAATAGGAAAGCTAAAGACAACCTTATGGAGGTGATTTTGTCCGGAGGCAGGTCGTGACCATTCGCCGCCTCGCCTCTGAAAATCGAAGGAAATGATCGGTTCCGACTGAATTCTCGGCCGGATCGGCCGAAATTTCCTTCCATTTTGTAATGAACTTGCGCAATCTCATCAAAATTTCTAGAAATCTCGCCATGAGCCCTCACCGAGTCAAACATGGCCGGCGGGTTCGCTGATCGCACCGTTACCGGTCGTCCTTGGCACAGCCTCTGAAGGCTGTTGAATGATCGGGAAAGCCGGCGCGGCACATCATCGCGGGTCGACGACCCCATCCAAGGAGACAGACAATGACCCTCAAGACATTGACGGCGACCCTCGTCGCGTCACTCGCCTTTGCGCCGCTTGCGCATGCCGATATCACCATCGGTCTGATCGCGCCATTGACCGGTCCTGTCGCCGCCTATGGCGATCAGGTGAAGAACGGCGCTCAGACTGCTGTCGATGAAATCAACAAGAAGGGCGGCATTCTCGGTGAGAAAGTCGTGTTGGAGCTGGCCGATGATGCCGGCGAACCGAAGCAGGGCGTTTCCGCGGCCAACAAGCTTGTCGGCGACGGCATCCGCTTCGTCGTCGGCCCGGTGACATCGGGCGTAGCGATCCCCGTGTCGGACGTTTTGGCTGAAAACGGCGTGCTGATGGTCACCCCGACCGCGACAGCTCCCGACCTCACAAAGCGCGGCCTCGCCAACGTGCTGCGCACCTGCGGTCGCGACGATCAGCAGGCCGAAGTCGCCGCCAAATACGTGCTGAAGAATTTCAAGGACAAACGCATTGCCATCGTCAACGACAAGGGCGCCTACGGCAAGGGTCTTGCCGACGCCTTCAAGGCGACGCTGAATGCCGGCGGCGTCACCGAAGTCGTCAATGACGCAATCACACCAGGCGACAAGGATTTCAGCGCCCTCACCACCCGCATCAAGGCCGAAAAGGTCGACATCGTCTATTTTGGCGGCTACCACCCGGAAGGCGGCCTGCTCGCCCGCCAGCTGCACGATCTCTCCGCCAACGCGATGATCATCGGCGGCGACGGCCTCTCCAATACGGAATTCTGGGCGATCGGAACCGATGCGGCGGGAGGCACGCTGTTCACCAACGCTTCCGACGCCACCAAGAACCCGGACTCAAAGGCTGCCGCCGAAGCGCTTACCGCTAAGAACATTCCGGCCGAGGCGTTTACGCTCAATGCCTACGCCGCGGTCGAAGTCCTGAAAGCCGGTATCGAAAAGGCCGGCAGCGCTGAGGATGCGGAAGCCGTCGCGGCTGCACTGAAGGGCGGCATGGAGGTTCCGACCGCCATCGGCAAGCTCACCTACGGCGAGACCGGCGACCTGACCTCGCAGAGCTTCTCGCTCTATAAGTGGGAAGGCGGGAAGATCGTCGCTGCGGAATAATCCCAGATTTGCAGATTGCGACCGGGCGCTATAAGCGCCCGGTTTCGTTTGTGGCATCGCATGTCGCGGCAGATCGGTTATAAGTTCCGGAATCGGTTTGCAATGTGAGCGGTGCCATGACCAACAGACTCGAACGTCTCATCGACCAGGGTGTGGGCCGTATCCCCGCCGACATCGTGCTGAAGGGCGGCAGCTTCTTCGATCTCGTCACCGGCGAAATCGTCCGCTCCGACATCGCCATCGGCGCTGACCGCATTGTTGGCACTGCGGGCGATTATGCGGGCGAGACCGAGGTCGATATATCTGGCAGAATAGTCGTTCCCGGCTTTATCGACACGCATCTGCACATCGAATCCTCGCTGGTGACGCCGCATGAATTCGACCGCTGCGTCCTGCCCTATGGCGTCACGACCGCTATCTGCGATCCGCATGAGATCGCTAATGTGCTCGGCGCCGAGGGCATCGAATTCTTCCTTAAATCCGCGCTGGAGACGATCATGGACATTCGCGTCCAGCTCTCCTCCTGCGTGCCGGCCACGCATCTCGAAACTGCGGGCGCTGACCTGCCGATCGGAAGCCTGCTGCCCTTCCGCGACCATCCCAAGGTGATCGGCCTTGCCGAATTCATGAATTTCCCCGGCGTGATCCACAAGGATCCCGTCTGCATGGCTAAGCTCGACGCCTTCCAGGGCGGCCATATCGATGGCCACGCGCCGCTTCTCTCCGGCAACGACCTCAACGGCTATCTCGCGGCCGGCATCCGCACCGAGCATGAGTGCACGAGCGCCGCCGAGGCGCTGGAAAAGATTCGCAAGGGCATGCACATCCTGGTGCGCGAGGGCTCGGTCTCCAAAGACCTCGCCGCGCTGATCCCCATCATCACCGAGCGGCTTTCACCCTACCTCGCGCTCTGCACCGACGACCGCAATCCGCTCGATATTGCCGAACAGGGCCATCTCGATCATATGATCCGCACGGCGATCGCGAGCGGCGTCGAGCCGCTCGCGATCTACCGCGCCGCCTCGATCTCTGCCGCACAGGCCTTCGGCCTTAGAGACCGCGGCCTGGTGGCCCCGGGCTGGCGCGCCGATCTCGTGGTTCTCGACAGCCTGCAAAGCTGCCGTGCAGAGATGGTTTTTTGCGCCGGCCGCCGCGTCACCGACGAGCTTTTTGCCACGCGCAAACCGGTCGCCCCGATCGGCCTCGACAGCGTCAAGGCCCGGCGGGTCAATGCCGCCCATTTTGGAGTACCGGTCACCGAGGGCGAAACATCGGTCATCGGCGTCATGCCGGGCAAGATCATCACCGAGCATCGCCGCTACCGCCTGCCGGCCAAGGGCAACGAGGCGACGGTCGATCTAACCAACGACATCATCAAGGTCGCCGTCATCGAGCGCCACGGCAAGAACGGCAATCATGCCAATGGCTTCGTCCAGGGCTTCGGCCTGAAGAAGGGTGCGATCGCCTCCACCGTCGGCCATGACAGCCACAATATCTGCGTCGTCGGGGTCGATGAGGACGACATGGCGCTCGCCGCAAATCGCCTCGGAGAGATCAAGGGCGGCTTCGTCGTTGTTGAGGATGGCAAGATCACCGGCGAAATCGCGCTACCCGTCGCCGGCCTGATGAGCATCGAGCCTTACGAGACAGTGCGCGACACGCTGCACCATCTGCGCCAGGCCGCCTTGGCACTCGGCGCCACGCTGGAAGAGCCCTTCCTCCAACTGGCCTTCCTGCCGCTGCCCGTCATCCCGCATCTGAAGATTTCCGACCGTGGCATGGTCGACGTGGACAAGTTCGCGCTGATCGGGTGAGTAGCGCCGGGTTGGGAGTGCTTACTGCCAAGCCTCCGGCAATTCACCCTCAACAGGTTTCGCAACGGGCACCTTCCCGAGCAGCTTCGAGAGGCCGCCAACCCGCGCACAAAATCCGTCCAGCGCCGCAACCGCCACCGTCCCGGCACCGTCCACAGCCTCGTAGCCCGGCATGGCCAAGGGCTCTCCGAATACCATGCCGTCAGGCAGGCGGAATTCCGCCGGTTTGCGCGTCAGGTTGAAAACGAACAGCAGTTTCTCTCCGTCCTTGTCGCGGGTGAAGGCGAGCAGGTCCTGATTTGTGCCGATGAAGGTCATCTCGCCGTCAACAAGCGCAGGGTGGCTCTTCCGGAAGGCGAGCATCCGGCGGTAGTGGTGCAGCACCGAGTTGTCGCTGTCCTCCTGTGTATCCACGGAAAGCGCCGCCTGCTCGTAAGGCACCGGCAGCCAGCTCTTCTCGGCCAAGGTGAAGCCCGCATGCGCCTTTCCGGCTTCCCAGGGCATCGGCGTGCGGCATCCGTCGCGGCCCTTGAAGGCCGGCCAGAAGCGGATGCCGTAGGGATCGCGCAGATCCTCGAAGGCAAGCTCCGCCTCCGGCAATCCGAGCTCCTCGCCTTGATAAAGGCAAATCGAACCGCGCAGCGCCGCAAGTACGGAGATCGCGAGCTTGGCGATAACAGGCCGCTCCTCCTCCGTCAGCGCGAACCGGCTGACATGGCGCATGACGTCATGATTGGAGAAAGCCCAGCAGACCCAACCGTCGGTCACCGATTTCTGGAAGGCTTCGACGCAGCCGCGGATATGCGCGGCGGTGAAATCAGGCCCCAGCAGATCGAAGGTGTAGCACATGTGCAGCTTGTCGTCGCCACTCGTATAGGCGGCCACCGTCTTCAGCGAGCGAGCGCCGTCGCCGACTTCGCCGACGGTCGTGCGATCTTCATAGCGGTCGAGCAGCGCCCGAAAGCGTTTGAGAAAGCTGATATTTTCCGGCTGCGTCTTGTCGTAGAGGTGGTTCTGCATGCCGTAAGGGTTGGTGTCGGGCGCATCGAGGCCCCCGTCACTGGTATCGGGCTCATGCGGCGGATTGCTTCGGAGCTGCTTATCGCAGAAATAATAGTTGACCGTGTCCAGCCGGAAGCCGTCGACGCCGCGGTCGAGCCAGAACTTCACCGTCTGTAGCACCGCCTCCTGCACTTCTTCGCTGTGGAAATTGAGGTCAGGCTGCGAAGTCAGGAAATTGTGTTGGTAATATTGCCGGCGCACGCCGTCCCATTCCCAGCCCGGGCCGCCGAAGATCGACAGCCAGTTGTTCGGCGCCGTCCCATCGGGCTTCGGATCGGCCCAGACATACCAGTCCGCCTTCGGATTGCTCCGGCTCGCCCGGCTCTCGACGAACCAGGGATGTCGGTCGGAGGTGTGCGAGATCACCTGGTCGATGATCACTTTGATGCCGAGCCTGTGCGCCTCGGCCATCATCTCGTCGAAATCGGCGAGCGTGCCGAAGATCGGGTCGACGTCGCAATAATCGGAAACGTCGTAACCCATGTCGGCCATCGGAGACTTGAAGAAGGGCGAAAGCCAGATCGCATCGACACCGAGGCTGGCGATATGCGGCAGCCGGCGGGTGATCCCCTTGAGATCGCCGAGCCCATCGCTGTTGGTGTCCTGAAACGAGCGCGGGTAGACCTGATAGATCACCGCTCCGCGCCACCAGTCCGCATTCCCGCCTGCCTGCAATGCCATCGGCTACGTCTCCCGCCTTGTTCGCGCTCGCCACACTAAAGCGGACGAAACAAAAGACAACCATGTGAAGCCGTTATGAATGGAGCCGAAATCGCCGCGACGCTTCGTCGCGATCCCGCAAGAGGGAGACGTATATAGGCTTGTCCACAACCGCAAACCAGCCTCCGGATTTGGGGTTGCAACGCAAAGCCTTTGCGATAAGGTGCGCACTGACCTGCACGTAAGAGGTCGAAAACCGGGAACAGATGTCTAATAAAGGCGCAAAGCCTAGAAAGGTGGACCCACGATGAACAAGTTCACGAAAAAATTTCTCGCCTCCGCAATGCTTGGCACATTGCTGGCGTTTTCGGCGCACGCGGCGACGCTCAACATCCACAATGGTGGCGATCCGCAGTCGCTCGATCCGCAGAAACTTTCCGGCGACTGGGAGAATCGTATTGCCGGCGACATTTTCGAAGGCCTCGTCACCGAAGACGCCAAGGACAATCCGGTCCCTGGCCAGGCCGAAAGCTGGACCATTTCGCCTGACGGCAAGGTCTACACCTTCAAGCTCCGCGACGGCATCAAGTGGTCCGATGGCCAGCCGGTAACGGCAGGAGACTTCGTCTTCGCCTTCCAGCGCCTAGTCGATCCGAAGAACGCCGCCGACTACGCCTATTTGCAGTTCACCATCAAGAACGCCGAAAAGATCAATAAGGGCGAGATCACCGATCTCAGCCAGCTTGGCGTCAAGGCGATCGACGACAAGACGCTCGAAATCACCCTGGAAAATCCGACTCCCTATTTCCTCAATGCGCTGATGCACTACACGGCCTATCCGCTGCCGAAGCATGTCGTCGAGGCGAAGGGCCAGGATTGGGTTAAGATCGGCAACATCGTCACCAACGGCCCATATAAGCCGGTCGAATGGGTTCCCGGCTCGCACGTCACAACAGTCAAGAACGACCAGTGGTACGGCACCAAGGACCTGAAGATAGACGGCGCCAAGTTCTTCGTGCTTGAAGACCAGGAAGCGGCGCTGAAACGCTACCGCGCCGGCGAATTCGACATCCTCACCGATTTTCCCACAGACCAGTACGAATGGATGAAGAAGAACCTGCCGGGCCAGGCGCATGTCGCCCCCTTCTCCGGCCTCTATTATTACGTCGTCAACTCGCAGAAGCCTCCTTTCAGCGACAAGCGCGTCCGCCAGGCTCTCTCCATGGCGATCAACCGCGAAGTGATCGGCCCGCAGATCCTCGGCACGGGCGAGCTTCCGGCCTATTCCTGGGTTCCGCCAGGCACTGCCAATTACGGCGAGCCGGCCTATGTCAGCTGGAAGGACCTGCCTTACAAGGACAAGGTCGCCGAGGCCAAGAAGCTGCTTGCCGACGCCGGATTTGGCCCAGATAAGCCGCTCCACGCGGTCCTCAGCTACAATACCAATGACAACCACAAGCGCATCGCCGTCGCGATCGCTTCGATGTGGAAGCCGCTGGGCGTCGATGTCGAGCTCGTCAACGCCGAAACCAAGGTGCATTACGACCAGATGCAGCGCGGCCAGGTGGAAATCGGCCGTGCGGGCTGGCTTGCCGATTACAACGACCCGGACAATTTCCTGAACCTCCTGGTGACGGGCGTGCAGATGAATTACGGCCGCTGGTCCAATCCTGAATATGACAAGCTGATCAAGGACGGCAATGCTCAGACGGACCTCACCAAGCGCGCCGAAATCTTCAAGAAGGCCGAGCAACTGGCGCTTGATGAATCCGCCGCCCTACCGATCTACTATTACGTCTCGAAGAATGTCGTTTCGCCAAAGATCGAAGGCTTCGTCGACAACATCCAGGACATCCACCGCACGCGCTGGCTGTCGATGAAAGAGTAAGGGAAAACGGTCCTTCCCGCACACTGCGGGAAGGACCGGCCCACGACCATGATCAAATACGCTCTCCGTCGCCTGCTGTCGACGATCCCCGTCATGTGGATCGCCGTGACAGCCTCGTTTTTCGTCCTGCGCCTTGCTCCCGGCGGCCCCTTCGATGGCGAAAGGCCATTGCCGCCGGTCATCCTCAAGAATCTTGCGGCCCACTACAATCTCGACAAGCCGCTGATCCAGCAATACCTGCTCTACGTCGGAGATCTGCTCAAGGGCGATCTCGGCCCCTCGTTCTCCAGTGAGGATTTCAGCGTCGCTCAGCAGATCATGATCGGTCTGCCCTATACCTTCACGATCGGCACGGCTGCTTTCCTGCTCGCCATCCTCGTCGGCGTGACCGTCGGCTGTCTCGGGGCGCTTTATCAGAACAAGACGCCGGACTACATTCTCGGTAGCCTGATCCTGATCGGCGTCGTGCTGCCGAACTTCCTGATCGCGCCGATTCTGCAATTGATCTTCGGCATCCATCTTGCCTGGTTTCCGGTCGGCGGCTGGGGTGACGGCTCGCTCAAATTCCTTGTCCTGCCGATCGTCGTTCTGGCCCTGCCCCATGCCGGGCGCATCTCGCGCATAACCCGCGGCTCGATGATCGAAGTGATGAACCAGAACTTCATCCGCACCGCCAAGGCCAAGGGCATCGGCCCGCGGCTGACAGTGATGCGCCACGCGCTGAAGCCCGCCATGATGCCGGTCGTCTCCTATCTCGGACCGGCGGCAAGCTACCTTCTCACCGGCTCGCTGGTTGTCGAGAGCATCTTCGGATTGCCCGGCATCGGCCGCTACTTCGTCAATGCGGCGTTGAACCGCGACTACGGCATGGTTCTCGGGACGGTCATCTTCTACATGGTGCTGATCGTGTTCCTGAACCTTCTCGTCGATATCGCCTATGCGTGGCTCGATCCGAAAGTGAGAAACCGATGATCCTCAATCCCGCAAAACGCGAGCTGCTCGCAGAGGAGCTTCTGCAGGCCGAAGGCCTGGCGCCCGAAGGCCGTTCGCTCACCAGGGATGCGCTTCGCCGCCTCGGGCGCAACAAGGCGGCCGTTCTGTCGATCGCCGTCCTCGGGCTCCTGATCCTCGCCGCCTTCCTCGGTCCCTGGTTCATTCCGTTCAACTACGAGGACCCGGATTGGGCCGCGTTCCGCATCCCGCCCTCGATCGAGACCGGCCATTATTTCGGCACCGACCCGAACGGCCGCGACCTTCTCGCCCGCGTGCTCTACGGCACCCGCGTCTCGCTGGCCGTGGCGCTGACGGCGACTGTCGTCTCGGTCGTCATCGGCGTACTCTATGGCGCGATATCGGGCTATATCGGCGGGAGGCTAGATGCAATCATGATGCGCTTCGTCGACATAATGTACGCGCTTCCCTACATCCTCTTCGTCATCCTGCTGATGGTGATCTTCGGCCGCAACGTCTATCTGCTCTTTGCCGCGATCGGCGCGCTGGAATGGCTGACAATGGCCCGCATCGTGCGCGGCCAGACGCTGTCGATCAAGCATCGCGAATTCATCGAAGCGGCCCGCGCATCCGGGCAGCGGCCGTTCAAGATCATCGTCAAGCACATCATCCCGAACCTCGTCGGGCCGGTGGTTATTTTTGCGGCGCTGACAGTGCCTGAGATCATCGCCACGGAAAGCTTCCTTTCCTATCTCGGCTTCGGCGTGCAGGAACCGCTGACCTCGCTCGGCACGCTGATCGCGGAAGGGACCGATGCGATGGAAAGCATGCCCTGGCTGCTGATCTTCCCGGCAAGCTTCCTCGTCGCCCTGCTGCTCAGCCTGCTCTTCATCGGAGACGGCCTGCGCGACGCGTTCGACCCGAAGGATCGATAGAATGCTCCAAGAAAAAGACATCCTCCTCGAACTCAAGGATTACTCGATCACCTTCGCAACGCCCGACGGCGAAGTGAAGGCGGTCTCCAACATGAACCTCACGGTGCGGCGCGGCGAGCGCATCGCCATCGTCGGCGAGTCCGGCTCCGGCAAGAGCCAGACCTTCCTCGGCATCATGGGCCTGCTTGCCAAGAACGGCAAGACGGCGGGACAGGCGCTGCTCGAAGGCAAGGACGTGCTGTCGCTGAAACCGCGCGAGCTCGACCAGATCCGCGGCAAGGACATGGCCATGGTCTTCCAGGACCCGATGACCGCGCTGAACCCGTCGCTGAAGATTTCGCGGCAGCTGACGGAACAGTTGGAGGTTCACCGCGGCCTGACGTCACGCGCCGCTTCGGACGCTGCCCTCGACATGCTGAAACGCGTCGGCATCCCCGACCCGACGCGGCGCTTCCACCTCTATCCGCACGAACTGTCAGGCGGCATGCGTCAGCGCATCGTCATCGCCATGGCGCTGCTCACCAAGCCGAAGCTCCTGATCGCCGACGAGCCGACGACGGCGCTCGACGTGACCATCCAGGCGCAGATCCTCGACCTTTTCAACGATCTGACGGCGGAGATGAACACGGCGCTTATCATGATCACCCACGATCTTGGCGTCGTTGCCGGTCTCGCCGACCGCGTCGCCGTCATGTATGCCGGCCGCATCGTCGAGGAGGCGCCGGTCGACGAACTCTTCGATAGTCCCGCCCATCCTTATACGGCCGCGCTGCATGCCTCGATCCCGCGCCCGGACCAGGATGTCGATGATCTCGTCGTCATCCCCGGCCGCCCGCCGAATCTGCAGCACCTGCCGAAGGGCTGCAATTTTTCGCCGCGCTGTTCGCAGGTCCAGGATGATTGCATCGACCGTCCGCCTTCCCTCGAACCGTTGGCGCCGCGCCACTGTGCGGCCTGTTACCATCCGTTTCCGCGCCGTGAGGAGTTGCTGAACCATGGCTGATCGATCGCTGCTCAGGGTCGAAAACCTCACCACCCAGTTCGAACTGCCGGCGAAAGGCCTCTTCAAGCCGCCGGTCTTCCTCACCGCCGTCAACAATGTAAGCTTCGATCTCGCCGAAGGCCGCACGCTCGGTGTTGTCGGCGAATCCGGCTGCGGCAAATCCACACTCGGCCGGTCCATTCTGCGGCTCTTGAAATCGCAGAAGGGCCGCATCCTCTGGCAGGGCCGCAATCTTCTCGACCTCACGGAGGAGGAAATGCGTGCCGCTCGCCGCGACATGCAGATCATCTTCCAGGATCCGATCGCCTCGCTCGACCCGCGCATGACGGTTGGAGACATCATCGCCGAACCGCTCACTGTCTTCGAACCGAAGCTTTCGAAGGCCGAGCGTACCCAGCGCGTGCGCGAAATCATGGGCGCCGTCGGCCTGGTGCCGGAGATGATCAACCGCTATCCGCACGAATTCTCCGGCGGCCAGGCGCAACGCATCGGCATTGCGCGTGCGATCATCACCAAACCGAAGCTCATTGTCTGTGACGAGCCCGTTTCGGCCCTCGACGTTTCAATCCAGGGCCAGGTCATCACGCTTCTGCGCAGGCTGCGTAGGGAGTTCGGCCTGACGCTGATCTTCATCAGCCACGACCTCTCGGTCGTGCGCCTGATCTCCGATGATGTGCTGGTACTCTATCTCGGCCGCGTGGTGGAATCAGGCGACTGCGCCACTGTCTTCGATCATCCCGCTCACCCCTATACACAAGCGCTGTTTTCCGCCGCACCGATCCCGGATCCGAAGCTTGCGCGCCTGCGCACCCGCATCCGCCTGCAGGGCGATCCGCCCTCGCCGCTCAACCCGCCGAAAGGCTGCGTCTTCTCTCCCCGCTGCTGGAAGGCGACCGACATCTGCCGCACGGAAATGCCGCCGACCGAAGAGGTTCGTCCCGGTCAGAAGGCGGCCTGCTATCATATGGACCGGCCGTAGGTGGAGGCCGCATGAAGCGGCCTTCGCTCTTAAGACTTGTCACGTCCCCTTTGCGGTGAATCGGCCAAAACACACATGCGTCGGAATCAATAATCTCCGATAACAAAGATTTAGATGCGCGCATGTTATCCCTGCCTCCGCCCAATCATGGGCTTGGGGAACGCAATATGAAATCGAAACTATCAGGATTGATC
The DNA here is from genome assembly GCF_050587665.1 of Rhizobium sp. Nf11,1. NCBI lineage: Bacteria > Pseudomonadati > Pseudomonadota > Alphaproteobacteria > Hyphomicrobiales > Rhizobiaceae > Rhizobium > Rhizobium sp. Nf11,1. Next base: position 82,290 of record NZ_JBOBHU010000013.1, read on the forward strand.
GCGCTTGCCGCTGCGATCATCGCCACCTCCGCCGTATCGTCACATGCCGAAGATCTGAAATTCCAGCTCACCAACGGGACCAAGTCCGTCCTGACACGCTTCTACAGTTCGCCGACAGGCGTCAACAGCTGGGAAGAAGACGTGTTCGGCGAGGATGTCCTCAATCCAGGCGAGACCGTGAACATCACCATCGCCGACGGCCGTACCGTCTGCAAATACGACATGCGCTTCGAATTCGACGAAGACTCGGACCTCGACACCACCGAAGACACGCAGGATCTTTGCGCGCTCGGCAGCTACACCATCCACGAATAAACACCTTTCGCGCTCGCCGCCTTCGCTTGCCCGCGAAGGCGGCTTTCGGTTCCTTGTCGCAATGGCGCGCGCAATATCGACGCTTGTCACTCCGCCCGGCTCCGCGTATCAGCGGATGAAGCGTTAATTCGAAGCGATAGAGCGGCCTGTTGCATCAGCGGCGCTCCGATGCCGGGAGGACAAGGTGAACGGAAGACGGTTTCTGTCGATCGGTGAATGCATGGTGGAGCTCTCGCAGGCCGGCGACGGCCTGCTGCGCAAGGGTTTTGCCGGCGATACCTTCAATACCGCATGGTATGCCCGCGCTTGCCTCGGCCCCGATTGGTCGGTCGATTATTTCACCGCGCTCGGAGACGACGCCATGTCGGACGAAATGGCTGCCTTTATCGCCGGAGCGGGTATCGGCACGAACCTCATTCGCCGCATCAAGGGCAAGACGCCTGGCCTCTACATGATCAATCTGAAGAACGGCGAACGCTCCTTCAGCTATTGGCGCGACAGTTCGGCTGCCCGCAGCCTGGCTGCCGATCCGGATCATCTGCGCGAGGCAGTGGAAAGCGCTGACGTCGTTTACTTCTCCGGCATCACCCTTGCCATCCTGCCGCAGGAGGATGCCGCAACGCTGCTCGCCGAAATCCGCCGCGCCAAGGCAGCCGGCAAGCTCGTGGTTTTCGACCCCAACATCCGTCCACGCCTCTGGTCGAGCTACGACGTGATGCATGCGACGATTAGCGAAGGCGCCCGCTCCTCCGTGCTCGTCATGCCGAGCTTTGACGACGAGGCCGCCCATTTCGGCGACGATTCCATCGAGGCGACCATCCATCGCTACCGCGCGCTGGGCGCTCTCGATGTCGTGGTCAAAAATGGCGCAGACGGCGTTACCTTGAATTTCGGCGGCGAGGAGACCTTCGTGCCGGCCGAAAAGGTCGAGAAGGTCGTCGACACCACCAGCGCCGGCGACAGTTTCAATGGTGCCTTTCTCGCACGATATCTCGAGAGTCAAGACGCGCCGGCCGCTGCGCGCTTCGCCGCAGGCGTTGCGGCTCGCGTCGTCAGTGAGCATGGGGCGTTGATTGCAAGAGAGAAGCTCGGGTTGAGCGGCGCCTGAAGCCCGCGCATGACGACCGTACATATGCCATGCGCGGGCGCTCCCCGCCTTGTCGGCATGCCTCCCCCTTAAGGGATGAAAATCAGGACTTCGTCGGCCGATCTGTCTCGCGAACCGCCTCGTCATGATACCAGCAGCTATCGAGCGCGGCGTCGCAGACATCAGCCGCCTCGCGCTCCATCAGCCTGGCGCGTTCGAACCGGCTTGCGGCCCGCGTCGGCTTGACGGGAAACTGGTAGATCGTCGCGGATTCACGATGGAAACCGGTGGGCATGAGACTCGCCTCCATTCCGTTCGGCGCATCGACATCAGGACCGCGACCATAGCATGATGCACATCCTTTATGCAAATTGCACAAAATAAATGCATGATCTAACTAATGATTGATCCATATGCTGTCTATGGCTGAAGCTTCCGCCTATTTGTTCAACACTTCACCGTTTCAGACTAACGCCCAATTTTTCATCCGGTTCCGAGGCAGAAAACCTCTCTATCCTCCTGATGAATCAATCTTCGATCGTCCAAACGGGCTTCCTTCGAGAAAGGAAAAGCGCGGATTGACTGGCTGATTTACAATTTTTCCTTCGCCCGCGATCAAACTGGCACGCTACGTGCTTCAATAGGTGCATCCCCTGGCGGTCGGATGCGTTTGCGCGCCCAGATCGTCTCCGGGTTTGCTCACCTTCGTCGTATTGAGAGAGTCACGATGACAAAATATAAGCTCGAGTATATTTGGCTCGATGGGTACACCCCGGTACCGAACCTGCGTGGCAAGACGCAGATCAAGGAATTCGACGCCTTCCCGACGCTGGAACAGCTTCCGCTCTGGGGCTTTGACGGATCGTCGACGATGCAGGCCGAAGGCCGCAGCTCCGATTGCGTGCTGAAGCCCGTCGCCATCTATCCCGACCCGGCCCGCACCAACGGCGTTCTCGTCATGTGCGAAGTCATGATGCCCGATGGCGTCACGCCGCACCCGAGCAACGCCCGTGCCACCATCCTCGACGACGAAGATGCCTGGTTCGGCTTCGAGCAGGAATATTTCTTCTACCAGAACGGCCGCCCGCTCGGCTTCCCCGAGCAGGGCTATCCGGCTCCGCAGGGCCCCTACTACACCGGCGTCGGCTATTCGAATGTCGGCGACGTCGCCCGTGAAATCGTCGAAGAGCATCTCGATCTCTGCCTCGCTGCGGGCATCAACCACGAAGGCATCAACGCCGAAGTGGCCAAGGGCCAGTGGGAATTCCAGATTTTCGGCAAGGGCTCGAAGAAGGCTGCCGACCAGATCTGGATGGCACGCTACCTGCTGCAGCGTCTGACCGAAAAATACGGCATCGACATCGAGTATCACTGCAAGCCGCTCGGGGACACCGACTGGAATGGCTCGGGCATGCATTGCAACTTCTCGACTAAGTACATGCGCGAAGTCGGCGGCAAAGCCTACTTCGAAGCGCTGATGGCGCAGTTCGAAAAGAACCTGATGGACCACATCAACGTTTACGGTCCTGACAACGACAAGCGCCTGACCGGCAAGCACGAGACGGCTCCGTGGAACAAGTTCTCCTACGGCGTTGCCGATCGTGGCGCTTCGATCCGCGTGCCGCACTCCTTCATCAAGAACGACTACAAGGGCTATCTGGAAGATCGCCGCCCGAACTCGCAGGGCTGCCCCTACCAGATCGCTTCCCAGGTTCTGAAGACGATTTCGGAAGTTCCGCTCGCCGGTTCGGCTTCCGCTGCCGCCTAACCTCCCAAGCGGCGCCGGTCCTCGACCGGCGCCGTGATTCTTTCTGCCTGAAATGATGATCGGCCGCTGACATATTCGCGCCGATTGGACCGCTAAACGCCTGAAAAGACTGGCAAGCGACTGTAATATTTCCATCATGGTCATGCCTCAAAATAGGCAAGCGGGAATCGCCGTTCCGGAACCCCGCATTGGGGTTGAGCGTTGACAGATCACTGCAACGCGGATGGAAATCGCGATATGCTGCAACATCCGGCAAACACTTACAGCGGCGAGAGCTGGGCCAATGCCACCTCGGCCGGCAAACTGCCGGAACGGCTGGTGATCGTCACCGATGCTTGGCATCCGCAGGTCAACGGCGTGGTGCGCTCGATCGAGAACACCAATCGCGAACTGGCAAAGATGGGCGTCGAGGTTGGGATGGTGACGCCGGAGCGTTTCAACAGCATCCCCTGCCCCACCTATCCCGAGATCCGTCTGTCGATCGCCAGTTATCGCCGCATTGCCCGCGAGATCGCAAAACACAATCCCTCCTACGTGCACATCGCCACCGAAGGGCCGCTCGGGCTCACTGCCCGCCGCTGGTGCCTGAAGAACCGCATGCCGTTTTCGACGAGCTACCACACCCGCTTCCCGGAATATGTCGCGGCCCGCCTGCCGATCCCGAAGAGCTGGCTCTATTCCTTCATCCGCTGGTTCCACAATGGCGGCGCCGGCTGCATGGTGGCGACACCGAGCCTTGCGCGTGAACTGTCGGAAAAAGGCATCCGCAATCTCATGCCCTGGAGCCGCGGCATCGATGCCGCGCAGTTCCGCCCTATGGCGCTCGAGGAAAAGCCGTTCGGCCTGGCGCGCCCGGTCTTCATGACCGTCGGCCGCGTGGCATTAGAAAAGAATCTGCCGGCCTTCCTTGAGCTCGATCTGCCGGGCTCGAAGGTCGTCGTCGGCGATGGGCCGGCGCGCGCCGAGCTCGAAAAGCAATATCCCGATGTTTTCTTCGCCGGCGTGAAGTTCGGCGACGAGCTGGCGCAAGCCTATGCCCAGGCCGACGTCTTCGTCTTCCCCTCGCTCACCGACACCTTCGGCAACACCATCCTCGAAGCGTTGGCCTCGGGCGTGCCGGTCGCCGCCTACCCGGTGACCGGCCCTCTCGACATCATCGGTGAAGACAGCGAAGTCGGCGCGCTCGACACGGACCTGCGCGCCGCCTGCCTTGCTGCCCTCTCGGCTTCGCGCGAGAAGGCGCATGCGCTCGCCATGCAATATTCCTGGGAAGCGGCGACGCAGCAGTTCATTAACAACATTCGCGCCGCCAACGGCGTGATCACGCCGAAATGGAAGAAGGCGTGGCAATTTGCCAAGTCGCTTCCAAGAAGCAGAAAGCCCGGCGAAAACGCCGGGCCTCTCCCTTCTGGAGATTGATCGTTCCCTTTTGTGCAGGCCTAGAAGCGTATCGTTCGCGACCACAATCGTGCTGCGGACGGCCGGCGTTAGGGTCGCGCTGTGAGGCGAGAACGGCCAGAGCGTCGGCAGCCTCTGCGAAAAGCTCTTCCTGGAATCACACTCCCGGACCCCATTGCTCGAACGCCTGGAAAGGCGCCAGCTACATCAGGCGCGAGGATGACCAACGCGTGGTCGTGCTTCGGCCGACGGGGGAAGGCAAGCACCTACAAGAAAAAACCATCATCACCGACTGCATCGCCGCCGAGATCGGCCGTGATGCAGTCGATTTCAGCGGGCTGCTATCCGAGATCTTAGCGCTGAGCGAAGCGCTGAATAGAAGCGTGGCTTAGCACCTGCAGATGGCTGCCGCATGGCGCAGGCCTAATGGGCCGCCAATCATTGCAAGCGCGCCCTACGTCCGTCTCTTCTTCGACTCGTACGGATTATCAGGCGAACGGAAATGGATGCGGATCGGCACGCTCGGCATGTCGAAATCGGCGCGTAACCCGTTGATCAGGTAGCGCGTATAGGATTCCGGCAGCGCGTCCGAGCGGGTGCAGGAAATCATGAAGGCCGGCGGACGGGCCTTGACCTGTGTCATGTATTTCAGCTTGATGCGGCGGCCGGAAACAGCCGGTGGCGGATGCTGGATCTGCTGCGTCTCCAGCCAGCGATTGAGCCGCGCCGTCGAAATACGCTTGTTCCAGACCCTGTCCGTATCAATGATCGACTGCATCAGCTTGTCGAGTCCCCAGCCGGTCTGGCCGGAGATCGGCACGGCGCGAATGCCGCGCGCCTGCGGCAGCAACCGGTCGGTCTTTTCGCGGAGATCCGCAAGCACCGCCTGGCGGTCCTCGATCATGTCCCATTTGTTGAAGGCAAGCACGGCCGCGCGGCCCTCACGCAGCACCAGGTCGACAATCTGCAGGTCCTGCTTCTCGAACGGGATTGTCGCATCGAAAACGATGACGACGGTTTCGGCAAAACGGATGGCGCGCAGCGCATCGGCGACAGAAAGTTTTTCCAGCTTCTCCGTCACCCGCGCCTTGCGGCGCATGCCTGCGGTGTCGAACATCTTGATGGTGCGGCCGCGCCAGTCCCATTCGACCGAGATGGAATCGCGGGTGATGCCTGCTTCCGGGCCGGTCAAAAGCCGATCCTCGCCGAGAAAGCGATTGATCAGCGTCGATTTGCCCGCATTTGGCCGGCCGACGATTGCCACTCGCAGCGGCTTGGTCTCGTCATAAGCTGGCTCTTCGTCCTCGTCCTCACCCTCATCAGCCGAGTGGGGAATATCGACGTCCGTGACGGCAACATCCTCCTTGGCATAGGCCCTGTCCTTGCCAATCGCCTCGACGATCGCGTCGCGCAGATCCAGCATGCCTTGCCCGTGCTCGGCCGAAATCGGCGTCGGCTCGCCCAGCCCCAGCGTATAGGCGTCATAGAAGCCGCTATCGGAGCCGCGCGCTTCGGATTTGTTGGCGACGAGCACGACCGGCTTGCCGCGCCGGCGCAGCATTTCGGCAAGCGCGGTATCCACAGGCGTCAGCCCGTTCTTGGCGTCGACGACGAAAAGCGATAGATCGGCCTCGTCGATCGCCGCTTCGGTCTGAGCGCGCATGCGGCCCTGCAGGCTCTCCTCGTCGGCTTCTTCCAGACCGGCCGTGTCAATAATCGTAAAGGTAAGCCCCATCAGCCGCGCATCACCCGGCCGGCGGTCGCGCGTCACGCCGGGTGTATCATCGACGAGCGCAAGCTTCTTGCCCACCAGACGGTTGAAAAGCGTCGACTTGCCGACATTCGGACGACCGACGATGGCGACCGTGAAACTCATTCTTTTTCCTTAAAACTTAGCCCTGCGCGGCGGGCGCCTTGCCGGACGCGGTAATGAGATCAAGCATCATCTGAGCGCGATTGGCAACAGGGCGCGGGCTGCCGGTATCGTCGATAATCGACTGGAACCATTGCCGCGCTTGCGCCATGTTGCCGGCCTTGTAGGCGGCTAGACCGAGTGCTTCGCGCGCCGAATGGCGGAAAGCGTTACTCGGCACGGCCATTTCTTCGATCGCGGCCGAAACCTGCTCATAGGAACCGTTCTCGATCAGCAGCCAGCCCGCACGCATTTTGGCGACATCGCGCACGGCAGCCGGCACTCCGTTGTCTTTGCCGATCTCGTTGAAGGCGGCGATTGCAGCAGCAGCATCGCCCTTCTGCGCCTGGACGGTCGCGGCCCGCATACGCGCCAGCACCGGATAGGCGCCATGGCCTTCCTTTTCCAGCTTTTCAAGCGCGGCCAGCGCCTCGTCGTTCTTGTTCTCGTCGGCAAGCTTCATCGCCGCCAAAAACTGGTCGCCGGCGCCGGAGGAGCGGGTATCATCCCAATATTCGTAGAGAACCTTGCCGGCGGTGCCGGCGACGATCAGGAAGGCGACGACAATAATATAGCGGCCGAACCGGCGCCAGGCGCCCTTCATCTGGTCGGACCGCAATTCCTCATTGACCTCACGGATGAAGCTGTCGTCGTTAAATGCCATTCTCGTCTCCGGCCGCGGAAATACCCATAACTTTGCGCAAAATGCGCATTGCCGGCCTTCTACTCCATTTTGCCGCCGTTGTAAGGGGGATGTGAAAGATTCGTCACGTAGCGAGCGGTGAAACGCCGATCAGCCATTCGTGCAGCTTCCAGATGATCAGCGCCCAGACGAGGATACCGATGACGGCAGCATAGAGGTCGTACTTGGCCGAGACGAAGGGCCGAAGCGTGATTTCGCCCGCCCGCTCGCGGCGCTTGAGCGAAATGCGCACGATCACGCCCCAGGCAAGAAACGCCCCAAACAGCAGGACCGACGACGTCTCGCCATTGGCGAGCAGATGCGCCAGCGCCCAGATCTTCACCGACAGCACCATCGGATGTTTGGTCTTGGTAGCTATATGCCCCGCCGGCAGCAGCGAGGCGACGAGACAGATCATCGCGATCAGCATCAGCGTGATGGCGATATGCGCCGTCCACACTGGCGGATTGTAAAGCATGCCGGTCACCTGCCGCGCCTGGCCGAAACCGTAGATCAGGAGGATCAGCGTGAGAATGCTCGCGATCGAATACCCGGCCCGCCAACCCTTCTCGCCGAGGCTTGCGATCATCGAGCGGCGCAGGCCAGGAGCCACCACCCGCACCAGATGCACACCGAGAAAAAGTATGATGCCGATGATAAGCAGTACCATTGCGGTCCCTTCCGTGCAGTTTGACATTGCTTAGCGGCTGGCGGGAAAAAATGCCAGTTGTGACCGCAGCTTCGCCACAATTCTATCGGAGGGAACCCGCGAACAAATTGTCGCGGTGCCCATGTCTCGTCCTCTCCTCGCCACCTGTCTGGTCGCCTCTCTCGTTCTTCCCGCGGCGGCAAAGGCGGCCGACCGGCCGAAGCAGCTCGTCATCATCTCCTTCGACGGCGCCCACGACAACGCGCTCTGGCTGAAGAGCCGCGAGATGGCGGCGAAGAACGGCGCCCACTTCACCTATTTCCTTTCCTGCACCTTCCTGATGAACGACGCGGCGAAAAGGGCCTACCAGGCGCCGCACCAGAAACGCGGAAAATCCAATGTCGGTTTTGCCCAGAGTGACGACGAGATCCGCGAGCGCCTCGGCAATATCTGGCATGCACATCTTGAAGGGCACGACATAGCAAGCCATGCCTGCGGCCATTTTGACGGCCGCCTCTGGAGTGCAGCCGACTGGTCAGCCGAATACGCGACCTTCCATGCTACGTTGAAAAATGCCTGGAAGAGCGTCGGCCTCGAAGAACCCGCCGGCTGGCAGGATCTGGTCGACCATGGCATCAAAGGCTTTCGCGCCCCCTATCTCTCGGCGACGGCGGGCGCCGACATGATCGCCGCCGAAAAGAAGGCGGGCTTCACCTATGACGCAAGCCTCGTGACCAAAGGCCCGGCGATGCCTGTCGAGGAAGACGGCATCCTCCGCTTCGGCCTCCCCCTGATTCCCGAAGGCCCCAGCGAAAAGCCGGTCATCGGCATGGACTACAACCTCTTCGTTCGCCATTCCAAGGGTCAGGAGGACAGCGCGGATACGAAGGCATTCGAGGACCGCGCCTACGCCGCCTTCTCCCAGGTTTTCGACCGCCAGTATAACGGCGACCGCATCCCCCTCCAGCTCGGCTTCCATTTCGTCGAAATGAACGGCGGCGCCTACTGGCGCGCGCTTGACCGCCTGGTCAGCGACGTCTGCCATCGGGCGGATGTGGCTTGCGTCAGTTATTCCGAAGCGATTCCGATGATCGAGGCGCGCGGGAAGCTGGAGCGGACGTCGGGGCTGTGACGGGCGCCTTTTGAGAACGACCGGGGCTGCCGTGTAGCCCCCTCATCCGCCCTAACGGGCACCTTCTCGCCGCTGGGGAGAAGGGGGTATCGAGATGTCGCCGGATATGTTTTCAAGCAATGGATAATCACGAGGGGCTGCCTCGAGTCCCTTCTCCCCGCCGGGGAGAAGGTGCCGGCAGGCGGATGAGGGGGCCGCACACGCCGACGTTTCGATCAGGGGCAGGCTCTACCCATCAACCATCCGCATGCACGACACCCGCCTCGCGTTCCAGATAGTGCCGATCGATGGCCGGCAACGGCTCGTCGTCGATGGCCGCCTCGAATGCCTTGAGGCGCTTGTGAATGGAGAGCAGCTCGATGATCGTCGTCCAAGAATTGACCAGATACTGGAACGAGTTGCTGACTTGGCCGAAGGCCGTCGAGATCTGCTGGAAGATACCGTAAGTGATCGTCCCGGCCACGATCGTCGGCACCAGCATGAAGATCACGAAGAGCGCGTCCGCCTGAATGTAGAAATAGCGGGCGACATTGAAATACATGTAGTGGAAATACATGCGGAAATAGTTGCGCCGTACGTTGTTGAAAAGCTCCCTCACCGTCAGCGGCTGCGCCCGGTCCGCATGATCCTCGCCGTAGACGAGTTCCTTGCGATAGGCGGCTTCGACGCGCTGATTGCGGAAGTTCAGGCCCGGCAGCTTGATACCGGCGACCGCCAGAAGCAACGTGCCGAATGCCGACCAGAAGAGCGCCAACCAGAAGAGCGAATTCGCCAGCGGTCCGATGACCGGTAGTTCGGTCACATAATGCGACAGCGCCAGAAGGATCGGAAGGAAGACCACAAGCGTCATCACCGAATTGATGAGGCTGATGCCGAGACCTTCGAGCGTACTCGAAAAACGCATAGTGTCTTCCTGCACGCGCTGTGAAGCGCCTTCGATGTGACGCAGCTTTTCCCACTTCGACATATAGAAATCGTTCATCGCGGCGCGCCAGCGGAAGATGTAGTGGCTCGTGAAGAAGTCGGTCATGATCGACACGAACATGCTCAGGAACGCGATCTGACAGAAGACCCACATCAGGCTGTAGAAATTATCCACTGAAATGCCCGGCTGCTTCGACAAGGCGTTCTGCAGAAGATCGCCGAACGGCCGGCGCCAATTGTTGATCACGACCGTGATCTGCACGCCGAAATAGGTCACGAAAATGATGAGCGCCGAACCCCAGATCGACCACAGCTTCCAGGGATGATTGCGCGCTATCAGATGCCAGGCGCCGCAGAAGATCAGCGCTGAGAGAAAGAAATAGCTGTAGAACCAGACATTTTCGGGCAGCAAGAAGAAGGAAAGATCGATCGGCTGCTGCTCTTCGGGAACCGGCGCAAAGCCAAGCGACGCGCCGAGACCGGCCGCGAAGAAATACCAGCCCAATATTGAAATCAGCGTCCAGACGACAAGCGAAATGAAGAAAGGTTTCGGCTGGGGAAAGAAGGAATGAAACACGGGGGGCTTTGCTTTCCTGAACTGTGAGTCTCGGGAGTGTCGGAACACTTTGTGCCGGAAACTACGGCAGTTCGAAGGAAGCAGCAATGGGTTTGACCGATTGTTACGCAGATGTAACCGGTTAGACGATTTTCCTGATGACCGGCATCACGAGCGCCGCGCAGACAAGAAGTGCTGCGGCGGCGATTATCGTCGGCACGGTAAAGCTGCCTGAGCGTTCGGCTAGCCGGCCGGCGACGACCGGCCCAACAATCTGGCCCACTCCGAAGGCGGCCGTCATCATTGCCAATATCCGCCGCGGACTCTCGGGGGCAAGCTGGCGGCCGATCTGCAGCCCGTAAGCGGTGATCGCGAGGAACGTTGCTCCAAACAGAGCCCCGCCGATCAGCGGCGCGACCGAGGGCGGCAACGCCACGGTCGCAAGTACGCCGACAGCCTCGACCACAAGGGCCGCAACGTAGACGCCGCCGAGCCCAAGCGGCCTCACCAGCGGCTTCCAGGCGAAGAGGGCAATCGCCGACGTCACCCCGGCGATAAACCAGCAGAGAAACTCGATGAAAGCTCCCGCCGCAGATAGCCGCGCGATGGTGACGAGAAACGTTGCCGTGATGACGTAGCCGAAGCCGAACAGGCCGTAGGAGAGCGTGACAAGCACCATCGGCCGGCTCCAGTTGAGCGCCGGTTCCTTGCCCGTTCGCGCTGTTTGTGCCGGCGCCGTGGGCAAGAGCGACCAGACGACGGCGAGACTTGCCGCGCAATAGAGCGCTCCGCCGATCCAATCGGCGCGCCAGCCACCCGGCTCATCGTGAAAGCCAAGACCAATCAGGAGCACCATGACCGACGAAAGCGCAATGCCCGCTCCAGGCCCGCCGAAATGCGCCGCCTGCACATGATCGTTGCCGGCAGCAGCCCCGTGGCTGAGCACGATCGATGAGGTGAAGACCATCGCAAAGGCGCTGGCAAGACCGGCCAGGAAGCGGATGACGGCAAAGATCGCGACGGAATCTGTGGCCGCCATCGCGGCGAGCAGAATTGCGGTGGCAAGCAGCGCCAGCAACGCCACCAGCCGTTCGCGCCCTGCCGCCCAGCCATAGGCTGCAAGCACGGCGCCGACGAGATAACCGACGAAATTTGCCGACGCGATCAAACCGGCATCGGCTGCCGAAAGAGGCACGCCGCTCATCATGCCGGGCAGGATCGGCGTGTAGGAGAAGCGCCCGAAACCCATGGCCGCCGCCATGGCAACGGCGCCGGCAGCAGCGGTGGAGACAAGATCTGGCGGGGAGTGCGGCGGGCGGGAAAGCATGCAGCGCTTATCGCGCCGCAGCACCGGCATCGCAAACGACTATTTCTGATCGATCGATCAATTTCCGGAAAGGTCGAAAAATTCTCGACCTGCCTTGAAGACAACTATCTTACGATATATGTTTTACGACATAGCCAACGATACATCTGACGATGAAAGGAAAGACCATGAGAGGTTTTAAAGGTGGCATGTTCGGCGAAGCTTTCCGCATGGGCCGCAAATTCGCAGCAGGCGATCTGCAGCTCGTTATCCTTGCGCTGCTCGCCGAGCAGCCGCGCCACGGTTACGAATTGATAAAGTTGCTGGAGGAGCGTTCCGGCGGCTTCTATGTGCCGAGCCCCGGCGTCATCTACCCCGCGCTCACCTATCTCGAGGAAACCGGTCTTGCCGAAGTGGAGAACGAAGGGACCAAGAAGCTCTATCGCATCACCGAAGCCGGTCGCCAGCGTGTCGAGGAAAACCGCGATATGATCCTGCACACGCTCGCCAAGCTTGAACGCATCGGCGAGAAGATGGCCTATGTGAAGCGTGTCTTCGAAACCGACCGTCACGGCGTCGACAGCGATGACGGCGACTTCATGCAGGACGGCGGCGATATCCGCGCTGCCCGCATGCTGCTGCGCTCTGCTCTCCGGATGCGCTATCCCTGGTCGAAGTCCGAAGCAGCCCGCATCGCCGGCATATTGGAACGCGCCGCCACCGAAATCCTGCAGGGCGGCAGGCCGGACGCGCGGGGGTGAGGAGGAAGAGCGGCCGACAGGCCCAGCAAGTTGATGGTGCGCTAACCCCTCCTCCCTCATTCCTGTGCTCGTCACAGGAATGAGGGAGGACAAGGTGGTGCGCGCTTACAAAGCGTCATGGAGATACCAACCTCGAAGGGTGATGCGGGCGCTCCACTCTAAATTCCAGGTCCCGGCCCTACACCCGCCCGTCCGGCAAGGTCAAAATCACCGGTCCATTCCGCGTCGCAACCACCGTGTGCTCATATTGGACAGTCGGGGCCTTGGGATCGGCATAAAGCGTCCACGCATCGTCGCCGCCCTCGGCCCATGTCGCGCCGAGCGAAAGGAACGGCTCGACGGTGAAGACGAGGCCATCCGTCATGACGCGTTTTTCCGAAGGATCCGGCCAGGTCGAAAGCTCGGCCGGTTCCTCGTGCAGCGAGCGGCCGACGCCGTGGCTCGCCAGATTGGCGACCAGCGTGTAGCGGTTCTTCTGCGCAAATGCGCCGACGGCAGTGCCGATCTTTGCCAGCGGCTCGCCTGCTTTCACCTGGTTGAGCCCGACCCAGAGCGCCCGCCTGCCGTCACGGCAGAGCCGTTCGATCCTCGGCTTGACCGGCGGCATCGCGAAGGAGGCGCCGGTATCGGCGAAGAAGCCGTCTTTTTCCGCCGAGACGTCGATATTGATCAGGTCGCCGGCCTGGATGACCCGCGCCCCTGGAATGCCGTGGGCGATTTCTTCATTTACGCTGATGCAGGTGGCGCCGGGAAACTGGTAGCAGAACTCCGGCGCCGAGCGGGCGCCGGAATCCTCGAGCACCTTGCGGCCGATCTGGTCGAGTTCCAGCGTCGTCATGCCCGGCTCCATCGCTGCCGCCATCACCTGGATGGCGTTGGCGCAGATCCGGCCGATCTCCTTGAGCTTTGTCAGTTCATCGTCGTTTGCGATTACCATTCGTCTCTTCCGGCCTTGCGCGGGACGGCCGCAGCCGCCTTAGAGCGCGAGGACGCGCTGAGGGGTTGCGCTCGTTAAGCCGTGGCTTTCGCCCCTTCGCCCCTTTCAGTCAATGCCTTTCTGACCATCGGCGCAACTTTCGTCCCATAGAGTTCGATGCCGCGCATGATCTGCTCATGCGGCATCAGGCCGATCGCCATCTGCAGCAGGAAGCGGTCATTCTTGAAAAGCGCGTGATGGGCGATGATCTTCTCGGCGACCACCTCGGGATCGCCGACGAAGAGCGCGCCGTTCGGTCCGCGCGACAGATCGAAATGCGCCCGGTTGGTCGGTCCCCAGCCGCGCTCGCGGCCGATACGGTTCATTACCTCGGCCTGTGGGCCGTAGAACTGGTCAGCCGCTCTCTCGGTCGTGTCGGCGATGAAGCCATGGACATTGATGCTGGTCTTCAGTTTCGCCTGATCCTGCCCCGCCCGGCGCGCCGCCTCGCGGTAGAGATCGAACAGCGGCGCAAACCGGCGCGGCTCGCCGCCGATGATCGCGAGCGCGACCGGCAGTCCGAGCGCGCCGGCGCGCGCCACCGACTGCGGTGTGCCGCCAACCGCGATCCACAGCGGCAGCGGATCCTGCAGCGGCCTCGGATAGACACCGCGTCCGTTGATCGCCGCGCGAAGCTCACCCTTCCACGCGACAGTCTCGTCGTCGCGCAGCGCCAGCAGCAGATCGAGCTTCTCCTCGAACAGCTGGTCGTAATCCTCGAGATTGTAGCCGAACAGCGGGAAGGACTCGATGAAAGAGCCACGCCCTGCCATGATCTCGGCGCGGCCGTTGGAAATGAGATCAAGTGTCGAAAACTGCTGGAACACCCGCACCGGATCGTCGGAGGAGAGCACCGTCACGGCGCTGGTCAGCCGGATGTTTTTGGTTTTGACGGCCGCAGCCGCCAACGCCACGGCGGGGGCCGATACCGCATAATCCGGCCGATGATGTTCGCCGAGTCCGAAGACGTCGAGCCCCACTTGATCGGCAAGCTCGATCTCCTCGATCAGATGCTTCAGCCGCTCGGCCCCCTCAGCTCCCTTGCTACGGGAGGGATTAGGATTGACATCGGCGAATGTGTAAAGCCCCAGTTCCATCATCGGCATCCTGTTGAACTCGATCCGGAGATAGGGATGGAGGTGATGCAGCGCAAACACAAATTGTGGAACGGATCGTTCGAGAATCTTGATAGGCGGCGCGGTGATTTTCGCGAACGTGTTATTGTCGACCGAGCTTTATCGGCGAAACGACAAGGAGTCTTTGCGCCGTAGGCACGGTGCTGCTGGATTCTTGTGACGAGCACAGGAATCCAGGCGGACAGGCATGCCGTGGCCACCCCCCTCTGCCCTGCCGGGCATCTCCCCCACAAGGGGGGAGATCGACTGGGCGTCATGGCTTCCCCAAACAACGACCGCATGCGCTATTTCGATACAGCAGAGAGGGACGGATGATCCAACCGCTTGCCGATCTCCACCCTTGTGGGGGAGATGGCCGGCAGGCCAGAGGGGGTGCCACACGGCACGCCAGAGCCGCAACCGAAGCACAAACCTCAGTCACCAATTCGAATCCGAATTCAATCACTTCGAAGCCCCAGCGGAATCATCTTCCAAGCCGCCTCAGACCTCACCTGAAGCGCCACGCCGCGCCGCTCACATCTTCGCCAGCAGCTCGGCCAATTGGTCCGCGGCTTTGCCCCATCCTTCATGGAAGCCCATCTTCTCGTGCGCCTCCTTGTCCTCGGCGCGCCAGTGCAGCGCCCTGGCCGTGTATTTCGTCCTACCGTTGCCGAGGTCCTCCAGCAGGATGACGCCCGTGAAGAAAGGCTTTTCAGCCGGCACCCAGGCGCTGCTATAGGCGTCGGTGAAGACGATCTTCTCGTTCTCTACCACCTCCAGATAGACGCCGCGGTTCGGATACTGATTGCCCTCGGGATCCTGCATGACGACGACGCTGGAGCCGCCGGGGCGCACGTCGAGCGTTGCTTCCGCCACACCCCAGGGGCGCGGCACGAACCATTGCTTCAGCAGGTCCGGATCGGTCCAGGCTTTGTAAATCTTCTCGCGCGAAGCGTTGAATTCGCGAACAAGGACGAGTTCATGTTGCGTGCTGGCGGTCATTTCAACATCTCTCCGTTTGAGTAAGACCCGTTTCGTATCAGGTTGTTACAAGGACGTGTCAAACTTCGCCGTTCCGACAGCACGCCGAAATTAATTTGCAATCGGCTGCGCCGCCTCTTCCTGCATCTTGTCGATCTGCCGGCGGATATGGGCGGCTTCCGCCGCCGAATGGGCAAGCGCGATGGCATGGTCGAAGGCTTCGCGCGCTTGGCTGGTCAAGCCAAGCTGCTTCAGCAGTCCGCCCCGCAGACCGTGATAATAGAAATAGCCCCCGAGCTTCTCGCCGAGCGGGTCGATGAGATCCAGCGCCGCCTGCGGCCCGTGCAGCTTGGAAATGACGACCGCGCGATTAAGCGTTACGACAGGCGACGGCTGAACACGCTCCAGCGCGCGGTAAAGCAGATCGATTTCCGTCCAGTCGGTGTCTTCGGCCCGTTTCGCGCGGGAATGGATGGCGGCGATGGCAGCCTGAAGCTGGTAGGGGCCAGGTTGGCGGTGGCGCAGCGCCTTGTCGAGGAGCGCCAGGGCCTCACTGATGAAAAGCTGGTTCCAGAGAGAGCGGTCTTGATCCTCGAGCAGCACGATCTCGCCTTCGGGACTGAAGCGCGCCGGGCGGCGCGATATCTGCAGAAGCATGAGCGCAAGCAAACCCATCAACTCCGGTTCGGACGGAAAGATGCGCAGCATCAGCCGTCCCAGCCGGATCGCCTCGTCGCTGAAGGCGGCCGCCTCATGTTCGGGATCCGCCTGACTGTAGCCCTCGTTGAAGATGAGATAGATCATCGTGCTGACGATCGAAAGACGCTCGGCCCTCTCCTCAGGGCTCGGCGTTTCGAAAGGCACGCCGGCCTTGGCGACACGCGCCTTGGCCCGGGTGATGCGCTGCTCCATGGCGCTTTCGGAGACAAGGAATGCGCGCGCGATCTGTGTCACCGAAAGGCCGGAGACGATGCGCAGCGCCAGCGCGATCTGCTGGGTCGCCGGCAGATCGGGATGGCAGCAGATGAAGAGAAGCCGCAGGATATCGTCACGATAATTGGAATCATCCAGCCGCTCGACAATGTCGCTTTCGGCATCCTCGGTATCGGAAATGACGTCCTCGTCCGGCAGCGCCTGCAGCTTCGAGCGTTTGCGCACCGCATCGATACCGCTGTTGCGCCCGACGAAGATGAGCCAGGCCGTCGGATCGCGCGGCGGCCCTTTCTCCGGCCAGGTCCGGATCGCCCTCAGGCACGCCTCCTGGAACGCCTCTTCCGCAGTGTCGAGATCGCGGAAATAGCGTAGCAGCGCGCCGAGCGCCTTCGGGCGGGCAGAGGCAAGCGCGAGGTCGATCCAGGCAATGTCGGTCATGATGCAGCATCTCCCGGCCGGAACACGTAGAAAGGCCGAATTTCGTAAGAGGTGGAGCCGGGATTGACCGCGGATAGCTGTTTCGAGAAGGCGACCGCCTCGTCGAGCGTCTCGAAGTCAACCACGTAAAAGCCGAGAAGCGCCTCTTTCGTTTCCGCGAAGGGCCCGTCAATCACCAGAGCCTCGTCCTTGCCCTTGCGAACGGTCGTCGCCGCCGTCGTCGGCATGAGCCGGCCGACGGGGCCCAGCTTGCCGGCTTTGGCAAGCGGCTCCTGCACAGCGTAAAGCTTCTCCATGACGGCAGCCTCTTCCTCCTTGCTCCAGGCGAAGACGGTTTCCTCATGGGCGTAACAAAGGATTGCATAAAGCATCGGTCACTCCTCTTTTCGAATGACGAAGGAGTAACCGCTTAGCCGACAGGCCGCACCAAAAAATTATCCAGCTCAGCGGCGATTGCAGGAACCACGGCTCTTACCGAAGGCTAGCCTTCGCTCAATGTCCGCCTGACTGCATTCTTCCAGCCCTTGATCTTTGCCGTCCGCACTTTCTCGTCCATGTCGGGCTCGAAGCGCCGGTCGCGTTTCCACGTCGCCGAAAACCCATCCCTATCCGGCCACACCCCCGCCCGGCTGCCGGCGAGCCAGGCCGCACCCAAGGCGGTGGTCTCCAGTATCACCGGGCGGTCGACAGGAGCGTCGAGCAGGTCGGCGAGGCGCTGCATCGTCCAGTCGGAGGCGACCATGCCGCCGTCGACGCGGAGCACCGTATCCTCAGCATCATTCTTCCAGTCCTTCTGCATGGCATCGAGCAGGTCCCGGGTCTGGTAACAGACGGCTTCGAGCGCCGCCCGGGATAGCTCCGCAGGGCCGCTGTTGCGCGTCAGCCCGAAAATCGCGCCGCGCGCCTGGGCATCCCAATATGGCGCGCCAAGCCCGGTGAAGGCCGGGACGAGATAGACCTCCTGCGTGGGATCGGCCTTGTCGGCAAGCGCATTGGTCTCGGCAGCACTATCGATGATGCGAAGCCCGTCCCGCAGCCATTGCACGGCAGCACCGGCGATGAAGATCGAGCCCTCGAGCGCATAGGTCGTCTCGCCGTTGAGGCGATAGGCGATTGTTGTCAGCAGCCGGTTTTTCGAACGCACCATGTCTATGCCGGTGTTGAGCAGCGCAAAGCAGCCCGTGCCGTAAGTCGACTTCAGCATGCCCGGCGCAAAACAGGCCTGGCCGATGGTCGCCGCCTGCTGATCGCCGGCGACGCCGAGGATCGGGATCGCAGCGCCGAAGATCCCGGAATCGACTGTGCCGAAATCGGCGGCGCAATCCTTGACCTCCGGCAGCATGGCGGCCGGCACTCTCAGAATGTCGAGCAGATCCTCGTCCCATCCATTTTCGGCAATGTTGTACATCAACGTGCGTGAGGCGTTGGTTGCATCGGTCACGAAGCTCTTGCCGCCCGTCAGCCGCCAGATGAGGAAGGTGTCGATCGTACCGAAGCAGAGATCGCCCCTGGCGGCGCGCGCCCTTGCACCCTTCACGTTGGCGAGCATCCAGGAGAGCTTCGTGCCGGAAAAATAAGGATCGAGAATCAGGCCGGTCTTCTTGGTGAAAACGCGCTCGAGATCCTGCCGTTTCAGGTTGTCGCAGTAGCTCGCCGTGCGCCGGTCCTGCCAGACGATCGCATTCTGGATCGGCCGGCCGGTCTCACGCTCCCAGACGACGACCGTCTCACGCTGGTTGGTGATGCCGAGCGCGGCGACATCCTTGGCCATGATTCCGGCGTCGCGCAGCGCCATGTGGACGGTGGAAACGACTGAATCCCAAATCTCTTCGGGATCGTGCTCGACCCAGCCGGAGCGCGGATAGATCTGCGTGAATTCCTTCTGGCCCTTGCCGGCGACACGCATGTCACCATCGAAGACGATTGCCCGCGTCGAAGTCGTCCCCTGATCGATCGCCAGAACATATTCACCCATGAAATCCTCCTCAAGCATATGATTATCGTAACAAATCAATAGGACAGGGATGCAGGAGAGAAAAGCGAATAAAGCGCAATTGCCAGCCTGCCGGCTTTGGGCATAACCTCGCTGCCAACATCGCGATGTCAGGAGAAACAGCATGAGCAGATCAGTCGTCGTCACCGGTTCCACCAGCGGCATCGGCCTTGCGATCGCCACCGCCTTCGCCGAAGCTGGCGACAACGTCGTCATCAACGGCTTCGGAAATGCCGACGAAATCAACGCGATCGTCGCGCGGCTTGAATCAGTGTCGAAAGGCCGGGCTATCTACCATCCGGCCGACATGACCAAGCCCGCCGAGATCGCCGACCTGATCGAAACCGCCGCGAAGACCTTCGGCACCGTCGATGTCCTCGTCAATAATGCCGGCATTCAGCATGTCGAGAAGATCGAGGATTTCCCGATCGAAAAATGGGACCAGATCATCGCCATCAACCTGTCGAGCTCCTTTCACACCATACGCGCCGCCATTCCACTGATGAAGGCAAAGAAGCATGGCCGCATCATCAACATCGCCTCGGCTCACGGCCTCGTCGCCTCCCCCTTCAAATCCGCCTATGTGGCGGCAAAACATGGTATATTGGGACTGACGAAGACGGCGGCGCTGGAACTTGCCGAATTCGGCGTGACAGTCAACGCCATCTGCCCGGGCTATGTGCTGACGCCGCTCGTCGAAAAGCAGATACCCGATACCGCCAAGGCCCGCGGCATAACCGAGGAGCAGGTGAAAAGCGAAGTCATCCTCAAGGCGCAGCCGACGCGTGAATTCGTCAAGGCCGAGGAGATCGGCGCGCTGTCGCTCTACCTCGCCAGTGACGCCGCCCGCCAGGTGACGGGAACCCACATCTCGATTGACGGTGGCTGGACGGCGGCCTAACCATTTGGAAAAGACAACCGGGAATACCATGAACGACAGCATTCGCTTCATCCTGAATGGCGAGGACATCGAACTCACCGATGTCGGGCCGACCGAGACGCTTCTCGATTTTCTGCGGTTGAAGCGGCGCCTCACCGGCACCAAGGAGGGATGCGCGGAAGGCGACTGCGGCGCCTGCACCGTGCTCGTCGGCCGGCTCGTCGACGGCAAGCTTGCCTATGAATCCGTCAATGCCTGCATCCGTTTCACCGGCTCGCTGCACGCCACGCACGTGGTGACGGTCGAGCATCTGGCCGGTCGGGACGGCGCGCTGCATCCGGTGCAGCAGGCGCTGGTCGATTGCCACGGCTCGCAATGCGGCTTCTGCACCCCGGGCTTCGTCATGTCGCTCTACGGGTTATGGCTGACGAAGGAAAAACCAAGCCGCCGCGAGATCGAAAAGGCATTGCAAGGCAATCTCTGTCGCTGCACCGGCTACGAGCCGATCGTCAAGGCCGCCGAGCAGGTGAGCCTGATGCGGCCGAGCGCGCTGTTCGATCCGCTGGAGCGCGCGCGTTCGGAAATCATCGCGCGGCTCTGGGCCATGCAGGCGAGCGACACCATCCGCATTGCCAAGAGCGAAGACCGGTTGATCGTACCTGCTTCCGTCCAGGCGCTGTCTGAAGTTCTCTCGCAGGAACCGGATGCGATCGTGGTCGCCGGCTCGACCGATGTCGGCCTCTGGGTGACCAAGCAGATGCGCCGGCTGAGCCCCGTCGTTTTCATCAATCACTTGAGCGAATTGCAGTCGGTCACGGAAAACGAGGACGGTGTCACCATCGGCGCCGGCGTCAGCTATACCGGCGCCTTTGCGGCGATCGCGAAAAAGATCCCGGCGCTCGGACGGCTGATCGACCGCATCGGTGGCGAGCAGGTGCGCAACATGGGCACGATCGGCGGCAACATCGCCAACGGCTCGCCGATAGGCGACAGCCCGCCGCCGCTGATCGCGCTCGGTGCGACGCTGACGCTGCGCTCCCTGGAAGGCCAGCGCAAAATGCCGCTCGAGGATTTCTTTATCGCCTATGGCAAACAAGACCGCAGGCCAGGCGAGTTCGTCGAAAGCGTCTTCGTGCCCTATCCCAAGGCCAGCCGCTTTGCGGCTTACAAGATCACCAAGCGCCGCGACGAGGACATCACCGCCGTGCTCGGCGCCTTCCTGCTGACCCTTGACGATGCCGAGACGGTCACCGACATCCGTGTCGCCTTCGGTGGCATGGCTGCAACGCCGAAACGCGCTCGCACGGTGGAGGGAGAACTGATCGGCAAACCTTGGACGGAAGCAGCGATCGAGGCGACCCGCCCCGCCTTCGACGCCGATTTCCAGCCACTCACCGACTGGCGCGCCACGGCGGAATATCGCCAGCTGACGGCGAAGAATTTGTTGACGCGGTTCTATCTGGAAACGGTAGGGGCGCCGGCCGAACTGAAGCGGTTCGAGGAGGTGGCGTGATGGGTTGTTTCGCAAATTGGCCCCTCGCCCTAACCCTCTCCCCGCTTGCGGGGAGAGGGGACGTGCCTCGCGCAATGTTTGCGAGAGCAAGAGGCGGTGCGGCATATCCCTTCTCTCCGTCAGAACGGGGAGAAGGTGGCGGCAGCCGGATGAGGGGCCACCGCGCGAACAGGGCTGGTCACGGAGGACTGATCTAATGGACAAGTCCACCTTCGAGGACCCTAAAGTCGTCATCTCCGGCCCCATGCACGGCTCGCTGCGCCATGATTCCGCGCACAAACACGTCACCGGAACCGCCGACTACATCGACGATATTCCCGAACCCGCCGGCCTGCTGCACGGCGCGCTCGGCCTCTCCGACCGGGCACATGCCGAAATCCTCAGCATCGATCTTTCCGCAGTCGCCGCCTATCCCGGCGTCGTCTGGGTCTTCACCGGCAAGGAAGTGCCCGGCGTCAACGACACCAGTTCCAACGGCAGCCATGATGAACCGCTGCTGGCCGAAACTTTGGTTCAGTTCCACGGCCAGCCGATCTTTGCCGTCATCGCCGAGACGCGCGAGGCCGCCCGCCGCGCCGCGCGGCTCGCCAAGATCGACTATCGTGACCTGCCGCACTGGCACGATATCGACGGCGCGCTTGCCAATGGCAGCCCGCTGGTCACAACGCCGATGACGCTGCAGCGCGGCGACCCGGAAACGGAAATGTCGAACGCCGCGATGCGGCTAAAGGGCCAGATGCGCATCGGCGGCCAGGAGCATTTTTATCTCGAAGGCCATATCGCCGTGGCGATCCCCGGCGAAGATGACGAGGTCACCGTCTGGTCCTCGACACAGCATCCGAGCGAGATCCAGCACATCGTCGGCCATGTGCTGGATATCCCGTCTAACGCCGTTACCGTCAACGTGCGCCGCATGGGCGGCGGCTTCGGCGGCAAGGAAACCCAAGGCAACCAGTTCGCCGCACTCGCGGCGATCGCCGCCAAGAAGCTCGGCCGCGCCGTCAAATTCCGTCCGGATCGTGACGAAGATATGAGCGCCACCGGCAAGCGCCACGATTTCCTCGTTGATTACGAGGTGGGCTTCGACACCGAAGGTCGTATCCACGCCGTCGATGCGACTTATGCGGCCCGCTGCGGCTTTTCCTCCGACCTTTCGGGCCCGGTGACCGACAGAGCGCTATTCCACGCCGATTCCAGCTATTTCTATCCGCATGTGCATCTGCAGTCGAAACCCTTGAAGACGCACACCGTCTCCAACACCGCCTTCCGCGGGTTCGGCGGGCCACAGGGCATGCTCGGCGCCGAACGTTTTATCGAGGAGATCGCCTATGCCCTCGGCAAGGATCCGCTCGATATCCGCAAGCTAAATTTCTACGGCCAGCCGGGCTCCGGGCGCACGCTGACGCCTTACCACCAAGAGGTCGAGGACAACATCATCGCCCGCGTCGTCGAGGAGCTGGAGGAAACGGCCGACTACCGGGCGCGGCGCAACGCCATCATCGCCTTCAACCGCGACAGCCGCTACATCAGAAAAGGCATCGCGCTGACGCCGGTCAAATTCGGCATCTCCTTTACGATGACCGCCTTCAACCAGGCCGGCGCCCTCGTCCACATCTATCAGGACGGCTCGATCCACCTGAACCACGGCGGCACCGAAATGGGCCAGGGCCTCTATACCAAGGTGGCGCAGGTGCTGGCCGACAGTTTCCAGGTCGACATCGACCGCGTGAAGATCACAGCGACGACAACGGCGAAAGTGCCGAACACCTCGGCCACCGCCGCCTCTTCCGGCTCGGATCTGAACGGCATGGCCGCCTTCGATGCCGCCCGCCAGATCAAGGAACGTCTGGTAGCCTTCGCTGCCGAGAAATGGGAAGTGGCGCCTTCCGAGATCGTCTTCCTGCCGAACCGCGTGCGCGTCGGCGAGAGCGAGATCCCCTTCCCAGATTTCATCAAGAAGGCCTATTTCGCCCGTGTCCAGCTTTCCGCCGCCGGCTTCTACAAGACGCCGAAGATCCACTGGGACCGCAAGGCCGGCCGCGGCACCCCCTTCTACTATTTCGCCTATGGCGCCGCCTGCACCGAGGTCTCGATCGATACGCTGACCGGCGAATATTTGATCGACCGCACCGACATTCTCCACGATGTCGGCCGTTCGCTGAACCCGGCGATCGACATGGGCCAAGTCGAGGGCGGATTCGTGCAGGGCCTGGGCTGGCTGACGACAGAAGAACTTTGGTGGGACGATAAGGGCCGGCTGCGCACCCATGCCCCGTCGACCTATAAGATCCCGCTCGCCTCCGACCGCCCGAAGATCTTCAACGTGCGGCTTGCCGAATGGTCGGAGAATGCCGAAGCGACGATCGGCCGCTCCAAGGCCGTCGGCGAACCGCCCTTCATGCTGGCGATCTCGGTGCTGGAAGCCCTGTCGATGGCGGCCGCTAGCGTCGCCGATTATAAGGTCTGCCCGAGACTCGATGCGCCGGCGACGCCGGAACGGGTGCTGATGGCGGTGGAGCGGATGAAGCGGTTGTAGAGATGTGCCCGGCTGATATGGTGTTTGGGCAGAATCGACAGAGTGGGTGGCACCCCCCTCTGTCCTGCCGGACATCTCCCCCACAAGGGGGGAGATCGGATGGGGGGAATGGTTTCCCCAAACAACGAAGGTACTATGACTGCGACGCGGCAGCGGGGGAACGATGGTCTCACCTCTTGCCGATCTCCCCCCTTGTGGGGGAGATGTCCGGCAGGACAGAGGGGGGTGCCACGCCCACATACCGATCGGTCGACCTCTAATGACCACCCTCCCCGCCTTCCTCACCGCCCACCCCGGCGCAATCCTCGTCGACATCACCGGCACGCAAGGCTCCACCCCGCGCGAGGCCGGCGCTTTCATGCTCGTTTCGGCGAACGCCCTCTGGGGCACGATCGGCGGCGGGCAGTTCGAGTTCATGGCAATTGCAAATGCGCGTGAGATTCTGGCTGGAACCGGCGGAGCGATTACCATGGACATCCCGCTCGGCCCCGAAATCGGCCAATGTTGCGGCGGGCGCACGCAACTGCGGTTTCGGCGCTTGACGCAGGCTCTGAAGGATGAGCTCGAGGCAAGGCTTGCCGGCGAGATCGACAGGCTGCCGGAGGTCTTTCTCTTCGGCGCCGGCCATGTCGGCCGGGCGCTGGCGTCGGCCCTTGCGCCGCTGCCGCTGTGCGTGACGGTCGTCGAAACGAGGCAGGAAGAGCTTGCTAACCTTCCGGATGAAATCAACACCCGGCTCGTGCCAATGCCGGAAGCGTTGGTGAAGGATATTTCCGCCGGCGGCGCGGTCGTCATCCTCACCCACGACCACGCGCTGGATTTCCTCATCGCCCGCGAGGCGCTTGCGAGAACCGACCTCGCCTATACCGGCATGATCGGCTCGGCGACCAAACGCGCCACCTTCGCAAGCTGGCTTTCCCGTGAGGCCGGCGGCGACCGCGCCTGGATAGAGCGGCTGACGCTGCCGATCGGCGGTTCGGCCGTCAGGGATAAGCGCCCGGAAGTGATCGCCGCGATGACGGCTGCCGAAATCCTGACGGCACTTGCAGCCTACCGCATGCGCTCGTCTTCATAATAAGGATCACGGCCGTCGAGGAAACCGAGGTCGCGCTTGACGCGGTCCGGCGTGGCGGAAAGGTCGAGCCGCGGCAAACGGCAGAAACGATTGGCGCTTCCCGCCAGCCAACTGGCAAAACGCAGGAAAACACTGCTATTCCGTTGCGGCCGGCTCTCTTCGATAGCTTGGCAATCCATGACGTCACCTCATTAGATTGATGGTATGAGTTGCAGCTTGCCGCTAAAAATGCTGCTATTCCAATCGAACGATCGTCTGCCTGCATCAAGAGAACTTATCCATGAAACTGTCGAAGCAATTTCCGCTGAATGCGCTGCGCGTCTTCGAAGCCGCCGCCCGGCTCGGCAGCTTCACCAGGGCAGGTGATGAGCTCGGCATGACACAGACGGCCGTCAGCTATCAGATCAAGCTCCTGGAGGAGAATGTCGGCGAGCCGCTCTTCCTGCGCCGTCCCCGCCAGATCGCGCTGACGGAGACCGGCGAGCGGCTGGCCCCGAAGGTGACCGAGGCCTTTGCCATGCTGCATGATGCGATGGCAACGGCGCGCGACAGCGTCGAAGGCACGCTCGCCATCAGCTCGACCCATACCTTCGCCTCGAAATGGCTGGCGCCCCGCCTCGGCTCCTTCCATTTGAAGCATCCGGCGATCGCGGTGCGGTTTCAGGCGACCTCCGACATCATCGACTTCGCCCGCGAACAGATCGACGTCGGCATTCGCTGGGGCGACGGCAACTGGCCGGGGCTCGCGCTGCACCGGTTGATGGGCCTGGAGTTCACGCCGATGCTGAGCCCGAAGCTGGCGGAATCGGCAGGCGGCATTAAGGAGCCGCGCGATCTCCTGAAATTCGACCTCTTCGACGCCGGCGACATCTGGTGGAAGCAATGGTTCGAAGCTGCCGGCGTTACCGATACGGATCTCGACCGCCGCCCGCGCAACCAGCTGGGCTCTCAGGCGATGGAAGCCGACGCGGCGATAGCCGGGCACGGCGTCGCCATCCTCCACCCCGCCTTCTATGAGGCGGAGATCGCGCTCGGCCGGCTCTATCAGCCTTTCGACCTGACCCGCAGCGACGGCAAGGCCTACTGGCTCGCCTATCCCGAAAATCGCCGCAACGTGCCGAAGATCAAGGCCTTCCGCAACTGGATCCTGGAAGAGATGAAAGCCGCCGGAAACTGATCCGGCAAACAGATCAGGTCCAATCAGCTGAATAGGCCTTGCTAGGTTCGGCTTCAAAACCCCATTTCCGGCGCATAGAAGCAGCGCGGCGTGTTCTCGTTGGGAAACAGACAGAGGTGATAATCACCATCGCCGGACTGCATTGCCTTCGTCATCGGCAGCAGAAAGACGTGAGCATGCGTGACCAGCCGGTGGTCGCCCGGCATCAGCGTCACACGATATCCGTTTGGTGTCACCGCCACGCTTTTCGACGGAATCATCTGGCAATCGCCATTATGACTGTCGCCATTGCAACAATAGGGGTCATAACTCCACCCCGAAGGTGCGTCGTGAGCCGTCGCCAACGATGCGTATGCCATCATCACACACGTCAGAATGCTGCGCATGGGCATCTCTCCGTCGATGAGTGCGCCGCCGATATCTAACGTTTCTTTTTATTTCATGCCGGCGGCCTGCAAACCTAACTGTATCTGCTCATCATAGTTTCAAGATCGGCAAATCTTTGCCAATCCAGTATGAGACAGTCATAATGCATGGCCTTCTCGGCAGCTTTTAGGCACGGGACGACAGATCGGCGATGCGTCAGCGGTCGCCGACATAGGCGAAACCAATGGCGACTGCCAGCGCCCCGCCCCGGCCCGCCGCCTTGCGAAGGGCCTGTGCGGTTCATCATTCTCCTCTTTCCTCCCCGCCAAAATTTTCGCAATGTCGCGAGTCGGAGGAAGATAGGGGAACTCGATGTATGAATATGCCATAGCATGGGAATGGCTGGCCTTCGCGGCACGCTGGTTCCATGTCATCACCGCGATCGCCTGGATCGGATCATCCTTCTATTTCATCGCGCTCGATCTCGGATTGGTGAAACGCCCGCATCTGCCGCCTGGCGCCTATGGCGAGGAATGGCAGGTCCATGGCGGCGGCTTCTATCATATCCAGAAATATCTGGTGGCGCCCGCTCAGATGCCGGAGCACCTGACATGGTTCAAATATGAGAGCTATTTCACCTGGATCTCCGGCTTCCTCATGCTCTGCATCGTCTATTATGGCGGCGCCGACCTGTTTCTCATCGATCGCCACGTCCTCGATATCAGTCCGCCCGTCGCGATCCTGATCTCGCTGGCGTCGCTGGCCTTCGGCTGGATCGTCTATGACCTGCTGTGCAAATCCCCGCTTGGCCGCAACACCTGGGGGCTGATGGCAGTGCTCTATGCCGTGCTGGTCTTCATGGCCTGGGGTTATACGCAGCTCTTCACGGGGCGCGCCGCCTTCCTGCATCTCGGCGCCTTTACCGCGACGATCATGTCGGCGAATGTCTTCATGATCATCATCCCGAACCAGAAGATCGTCGTCGCCGACCTCATCGCCGGGCGCACGCCCGATCCGAAATACGGGCAGATCGCCAAGCAGCGCTCGCTCCACAACAACTACCTGACGCTGCCCGTCATCTTCTTCATGCTGTCGAACCATTATCCGCTGGCCTTCGGCACGGCGTTCAACTGGGTGATTGCGGCGCTGGTCTTCCTGATGGGCGTCACAATCCGCCACTGGTTCAACACCACCCATGCGAGGAAAGGCCGCCCGACCTGGACATGGATCGTTACCGTCATCCTCTTCATCCTGATCATGTGGCTTTCGACGGCGCCAAAGCTGCTGACCGGCGAGACAGATGCGCATGCGACGGCAGTGGCGCCGGCCTTCCAGCAATTCGCCGGAAATCCGCATTTTCCGGCCGTCAAGCAACTGGTCTCGACACGCTGTTCCATGTGCCATGCGGCCGAGCCCGCCTATGAAGGCGTCGTGCGGCCGCCGAAAGGCGTGATGCTCGAAAACGACGCGGAAATTGCCGCCCATGCCCGAGAAATCTATATACAGGCAGGCCGCAGCCATGCCATGCCGCCCGGCAACGTGACCGATATTACCCCGGACGAACGCAGACTGCTCGTCGCCTGGTTCGAAAGCGCAGTCGAAGGCAAGAAACAATGACGACGACACTTCTCCGCGGCCGCCTCCTCTCTTTCCATCGCGCGCCGCTGAGTCTCGCCGACAGCCAGAGTTATCTCTACGAGGAAGACGGTGGCCTGCTGGTCGAGGACGGGCTGATCGCCGCAGTCGGCTCCTATACCGACATCAAGGCAAAGGCAGCCGCTGATGTGCCCGAGATCGACCATCGTCCGCATCTGATCCTGCCCGGCTTCATCGACATGCATCTGCATTTTCCGCAGATGCAGGTGATCGCCTCCTATGCCGCCAACCTGCTCGAATGGCTGAATACCTACACTTTCCCCGAGGAATGCCGCTTCGTCGAAAGTGCGCATGCGCAAAGGATCGCCACACATTTCTACGACGAGCTGATCCGCCACGGAACGACGACGGCGGTCGCCTATTGCTCCGTGCACAAGACCTCGGCCGACGCCTTCTTCGCCGAGGCGATGAAGCGCAATATGCGCATGGTCGGCGGCAAGGTGATGATGGACCGCAACGCTCCCCAGGGCCTGCTCGACACGCCGGAGATGGGTTATGACGAGACCCGCCAGGTGATAGCGGACTGGCACGGCAAGGGCCGCAACCATGTCGCCATCACCCCGCGCTTCGCCATCACGTCGACGCCGGCGCAGATGGAGGCTACGTCGGCGCTCGCCCGCGAATTTCCCGATCTTCACATCCAGACGCATCTTTCGGAAAACCACGACGAGATTAAATTCACCTGCGAGCTCTATCCCGAGGCGATCGACTATACCGACATTTACGCCCGCTACGGTCTGCTCGGGCCGAAGAGCCTCTTCGGCCACGCCATCCACCTGTCCGAACGCGAGGCCGATGTCATGAGCGAGGCCGGCGCCGTCGCCGTCCATTGCCCGACCTCAAACCTCTTCCTCGGCTCCGGTCTCTTTCCGCTGAAGGCGCTGACGCGGCGCCAAAACCCGGTCCGCATCGGTGTCGCAACCGATATCGGCGGCGGCTCCAGCTATTCGATGCTGAAAACAATGGACGAGGCCTACAAGATCCAGCAGCTGCTCGGCGAGCGGCTGAACCCGCTGGAAAGCTATTACCTGATGACGCGCGGCAATGCCGAGGCGCTGTCGCTCGCCGACCGGATCGGCACGCTGGACCCCGGCACCGAAGCCGACCTCGTCGTCCTCGACGCCGCCGCGACCCCGGCCATGGCGTTGAAGATGGAAGCGGTAAAGACCCTGCCCGAGGAACTCTTCCTGCTTCAGACGATGGGCGACGACAGAGCGATCGCCGAGACTTACATTGCCGGCATTGCCTTGAAAGCAGGGCTTTGACGATATCGGTTCCCCCCAACGAGGTACAGTGAAGACCGTCTGAGGCGGATGTTTCCCGTAACCCTTCTTTTAGGATTCATGTTATGGGCGATGGTCGCATTTAAACCTGTAGAAGGTTCGATTCATGGCAACTCCGCTCACCATCGACGATCTGAAAAAACTCGCGCAGCGCCGCGTGCCGAAAATGTTTTTCGACTATGCGGATTCAGGCGCCTGGACGGAATCCACCTATCGGGCGAATGAAAGCGATTTCGGTCAGATCAGGCTGCGCCAGCGCGTGCTGGTCGACATGAGCGACCGCACCCTCGACACGACGATGATCGGCCAGAAAGTATCGATGCCGGTAGCGCTCGCACCGACCGGCATGACTGGGATGCAGCATGCCGATGGCGAGATGCTGGCGGCGCGGGCGGCGGAAGAATTCGGTGTTCCCTTCACGCTCTCGACGATGAGCATCTGCTCGATCGAGGATGTTGCCTCAGTGACGACACGTCCCTTCTGGTTCCAGCTCTACGTGATGAGGGACAAGGATTTCGTCCTCGACCTCATCCGTCGCGCCAAGGCGGCGAAATGCTCCGCGCTGGTGCTGACCGCCGACCTGCAGATCCTCGGCCAGCGCCATAAGGACCTGCGCAACGGTCTCTCGGCCCCACCGAAATTGACCGCGAAACATATCTGGCAGATGGCAACCCGGCCCCTCTGGTGCCTTGATATGCTGCAGACGAAGCGCCGGTACTTCGGCAATATCGTCGGCCATGCCAAGAACGTCGCCAACGTTGCCTCCGTGCCCAAGTTTGCGCACGAGCAATTCGATCCACGGCTGTCCTGGGCTGATATCGCCTGGATCAAGGAGCAATGGGGCGGCCCGCTGATCATCAAGGGCATTCTCGATCCCGAAGACGCGAAGGCCGCCGCCGATACCGGCGCCGATGCGATCATCGTTTCCAATCATGGCGGCCGTCAGCTCGACGGCGCCCCCTCCTCGATCAGCATGCTGCCTTCGATCGTCGACGCCGTCGGCGACCGCATCGAAGTCCACCTCGACGGCGGCATCCGCTCCGGCCAGGATGTGCTGAAGGCCGTGGCGCTCGGCGCAAAGGGCACCTATATCGGCCGCCCCTTCCTCTACGGGCTTGGCGCCATGGGCAAGGAAGGCGTCACGCTGGCGCTCGACATCATCCGTAAGGAGATGGACATCACGATGGCCCTCTGCGGCAAGCGCGACATCAACGACGTGGATGCGTCGATCATATCGGGGCGCGGCTGAGAGAAGTCGGCACTGGCTGAACGCGCGATGGGTCGGCAAGATCTTCGACCTGCGCAACGGCATGCGATTCAGCACAGCGGCCGGCCGTCACCCGCGGTGAACAGCAGGATCGCAAAAATCACGAGACAGATGGCGAGCGCCAAACGCTGCCGCCACACGATGCGTCGCGATCCTGCAATCCGCCTCTCGAGGCCGGGCGGTGTCCCGTCAGGCTTGCGAAGCTGCATCCGGGAGAGCAGGTCGTCGACGGCGGCAAGACCGGCGGCCTCTGTCTCATGGCTCGACGCGAGGCGAAACAACAGCGCATCGAAAAGGAGATGGATCGCCAGCGCGAGCACGATCCCGCAGAAAACGAGCATCAAGAGCCAGCCGAATGCTGGAGCGAAACCTCGATATCCCTGAGTGATCGGGCCGATAATCAGCGGCAACAGCGCTGTCAGCCCGCAGACGATCGAATTGCGGCCGAGATTTCGCGCAGCAGCCGAGGCCGTGGCATTCCATTGCGTCATTCCAAGCCCTCCGTCATGGCATGGATGCTTTCCTCGGGCAGATGAACACGCCGCCCCGCCCTTTCGATCAGCCGCAGCGCTTCTGCTGGAGTTTCGCAACGTCGGCTGATGAGCAGCCAACGCACGATGACGCCGGCGCTCCGCTGGAAACCGAGCGCACAGCAGACGAGGACCGGTCCTTGGTGGCGCGCAATCTCGATGAGGTTCGCCGCGGCTCGCGTCTGGATCTCGTCGAGGCCTGTCAGATCGAGGGTGGGAAAACTGCACCAGCGCCTTGATGTCCCGCTTGGGCGCTGAAACTCGCCGGTGATGTCGATCACCGTGGCGAAATGGTCGGCCTCGTGGCGGCGCGGAAAACGGCCGAGATGGACACCGTCAATGATCATCACGGATGCCGGCATTTTGCGTGTCCAGAGCCAAACGTTGATGACAGCGCCGAGCCGGTAGGGCGCCAGTAGCCAGCGGCTGGCAAGCGCGGCCCGGCCATCGGCGCGTTTCAGGAATATCTGCGGACCGGCGCCGAGATATCCGGCTGCGACGATCGCCAGCGCAACCGCCGGCCAGAGCAACAGAAGCGCTGCGGCCGACAGAGGAGTAAAGAGCGCTGCAAGGCCGAGAAATGCGAGAGCACCGCACAGATAATAGATGCCGAGACGGCGCGACTTCGGATCGTCGCTCAACGCAAAATTGGCAAGAGGCGAACCGGCATCGCGTGGGAAAAGCCAGGCGGCAAACAGACCGAGCAGCACGCCGGTCGGTATGTCCATGACGTGATGCTGCCACGTCGTCAGCACGGAGGCGCCGATGAGGAAGCACCAGCAGTGCCAGACAAGCCGGGCCCTGCGCGGCAGCCTTCCGCGCAGATGGTCCCAGATCACCACCAGCAGCGCGATATGCAGCGACGGCGCCTGGTTGAACGGCTTGTCGAAGCCACCGAGGACAGCAAACATGAAACCGGGCAGGCCGCTCGTGGCCGGCCGCACGAAGATTGCTTCGAGCGGAAACGCGATAAAACAGGCGACTGCGATTAACTGGATCGCCAGATAACGCCTCGCCAGCATATCCACATCGCGCGGCGTCGTGTTGATGAACAGGCAGAGCCCGTAGAACAGATTGATCGACCAATATGGAATGATCGTCCATCCCAAGAACGGAATGGCGCTTTCCCATGCGAAGGCAATGTTCGGCACATCAGCGCGTTGCGACGCCAGCCAGTTGGCGCAGCCATAGGTCAGATAGAAGAACGGCGCCAGGAAGGCGAGCCAGAACGCCGCCCGCTTCATGACCGGCGCTGTTCGGGAAAGAGGAGAATGTGCCTGCCCCAACGGCGTTGCCCTCAAACTCTCTCCGCCAGCGAGACGGTGAAAATGCCCCACTGGTCAATGCGCTGTTCGATCTTGCGGAAACCGGCTGCGGCGACCAGCTGGTCCATTTCCTCTTGCGTGCGCCGCCGCATCACCCATGCCTGACCGCCGCGATGAGAGGTGAGCGCGCGGGCAATCATCTCCAGCTGTGGATGCCATGGCTGGTTGGTGTAGACGAGCAGACCGCCGGGCCGCATCGCGCGGGCGATCCCCTCGAGCGAAGCGGCGATCATCTGATTGTCGGAAAACAGCTCATACAGGCCGGAGACGATGGCGAGATCCGGAGCCGGCGTGATTGAAGCCAGGCCCTTGCCGTCAAAGGCATCCTGCTGGCGGAAGCTCACGAAATCACTCAATCCGCGCGCGGCGATGCTGTTGCGGCCGGCCTCGACGTTGATGAGGGAATAATCCTGCAGCCGCACGCTATCGGGACGCACCGCAGCGGTCTCGATCGCATCAAGGACATAACGCCCGTGCCCCGCCGCTATGTCGAGCATATGGGTGCTGCGGCCGGCTGCTTTCAGACGCTGCAGCCCGTCCTCGATCAGTTCTTGCAAGTGCAGCTTGCGTTGCCTGATGCCGCGCCAGCCGACCGCATCGAGGAACACCCGGTCGATCAACCGCCCGCCGGGACCGAGCCCGCGGGGCTTGTTTTCGTAGACGTAATCGAGCGTCGAGCCGGAATCGAAACCGGTCTTCGCCCCGGTCCTTATGCCTTCGGACACCAGCGCCCCGATCCGGATGTTGAGGCGGCTGAGCGCCCAGTAGATGCCGCGTGCGGATGTCGCATCCAACGGGCTCGCGAGCCGGTCGGCTTCGTCCTTGGTATAGCCCTGGACATGGGCGATGCGCAGGTCGGCAGGCGCCCGCGGCTCAGCGAAACGCGCATCGATAAAGCGGCGGATTTCGGCGAGCGCAATCGCGCGGTCCTTTTCGCCGAGCGTGTCGTGGTAGAAGCCGGCAAACACGTGCCGTTCCTTGATGCGGCTGCCGAGGTTTTCGTAAAACCGATGCTGCGGCGCGTGCCGTACCACCCAGTCGCTGCCGGAGATCAGCAGCTGGGTCGGCACGGTGATGGCGCGGGCGTCGTCGACGACGCGGGCCGCCGCCTCGTAGAGCTGCAGCAGAATGTTGGAGGCAATCGGCCGCGTGATCAAGGGATCGGATTCAAAAGAGGCAATGCGCTCGGGATCATGCGTCAGAAACTTCGCCTTGACGTAAGAATTGACGAAGAATGTCCCCTTGAACTTTTCCCAGAGCGCAATGCCTTCCTTGGCGAAAGGCACATAGAGCTTGACGCTGAAGGCCGGTGAGGCCAGCACCAGCGCGCGGATCGGCGGCGCATAGTCGTGCACCCAGGTGGCGGCAAGGACGGCGCCGACGCTCTGCGCAATGACGGCGATGTCTTCGACCGCAGTACCGCTGGTCTCGCTGACATGGCGGACGAAGCAATCGAGATCACGCGCCGAGGCAGCGAAGCATGGCGAATAACCGCGCTCTCCCGGCGAACGTCCGTGACCGCGCGCGTCCCAGGCGTAGAAGGCAAAATCATCGAGGCCGAGCTCGGTGGCGAGATGGGCGACGCGGCCGCTATGCTCGTGGCCGCGATGGAGAAGAATGATGGCGCCCTTCGGTGAAGCACCGGTCGCAGGCCACGTCCGATAAAACAGTCGAGTCCCGTCATGCGATGCGAATTCGGATTCATGCATGGGTCTGGTCGTCGAGGACGGTTGCTCGCTGTCGGTAGTCTGCAGCACGGTCGTCTCCAATTCTGATCAGTGGATAGGTTGCATCTATTGCCGGCAACAGTGAGTTGCTTTCATTGCAAAAGTCTAGCTGCAAATGATAAGTCCTTTGGGTGAGCCGATTTGAAGTGCGGGCTTTCCCACAGCTACGATGATCCGCACGGACCCAGCCGGGATAGACTGTTCAATTGCCGCGAAATTCCACTGAGGTACCATGTCTGTTTATCAATTGAAGTCCCGGTTTCAGAATATTCTTCGCCCCCTGGTGCGCTCGCTTGCGGCACGAGGTGTTACCGCCAATCAGGTGACTTCAGTTGCTGCCGCCGTCTCGGTTGCACTTGGGCTTTTCCTGAGCGTCGCGCCCCTCCCGCATTGGTTCCTGCTGGTGCCTGTATGGTTTCTACTGCGCATGGGCCTCAATGCCATTGACGGCATGCTCGCGCGCGAACATGGGCAAAAGAGCATTTTGGGCGCCTATCTGAACGAGATCGGTGACGTCGTGTCGGATGCCGCCCTTTACTTCCCGTTTGCGCTCATCGATCCGAACGATCTGATGCCGGTCATGGCTGTCATATTCCTCTCGGCACTGACGGAATTTGCCGGCGTCCTGGGTCAAACGGTTGGGGCAAGCCGGCGTTATGACGGGCCGCTGGGCAAGAGCGACCGTGCGGTGCTTTTCGGCGCGCTCGGCATCTTTGTCGCCGTTGGCGGCACGTTTGCCGCATGGACCTCATGGCTTTGGGCCGTGGTGGCCCTGCTTCTCGTATGGACCACCATCAACCGTATCAGCGCCGGTATTCGCGAGGCGCAAACGGCCGCCCGATAGACGCGGATATGATCCACTGCCGGTTCTCTCACTTGTGCGTGACGGGAAGCTGCAGGAACAGCGCATGGGTTTCGTCAAGGCTGTGCAGGAAGCCGTCGGCGCCGACCTCCGAACGGACTTGAGCTTGAATCCGTGTCGCTGACACGCCTCGACCAGACCGACATCAAGCATTTCAACGCCTACAATTTCTTCGACGCGCAGGGTCTGGTGGCGCTGAGCCGCATCACCGAAGGCCGCAAGAAGGAGCGAAACGAAATCGTCCGCGATACCGAAGTCGCCATCGCCCAAAAGGGTCTGGAAGCCCGCCAACAGTCGCTAAGCCATCGAGCGGACCAAGCGCGAAGCCGAACTCAACCAGGAACGCGACATCGCCAACAAATCCGCCGCGAAACAGGCGGCCAAACGCGCCGAGGAGGAAGCCCGCATCGCCTCCGAACAGGCGATCGCCGAGCGCGAGGCAGCCGCCAAGCAGGCCCGCGAAAGCGCAAACATCGATGCCGCCCGTGCCGTCCAGCAGCGCGAAATTGTTGAAGGAGGCCGGCTTTGACGACGACAACGCCATCTCATCCCTCCTTCGAAATCTTGATGGCAAAAACCGGTAATTTCAGCAGCGGCGCCGGCAAAGCAGGCAACCCCGCCTGCCACTCCGGCAAAACCGGCGGCACCGGCCGCGGCTCCTGCAAAGACGATCGCCCCTCAGGCACCTGAAAAGGATTGACCGCAGCGGAGGCAAGTCCGGGCTATCTCACCCAGCCCGTTGCAAGCGCACTGGCCCAGTCGGCACGGCCCCTTTCGGCGGCCAGTGCCGACTGGGCCATGTGGTCGTAGGCGACAGTTCGGAACTGCCACATCCATCCGGCCGCCGTCTTTTCCAGGATAGCATAGCTCGCCAGCGGATGGCCGGCTTCGACCTTGTGATAATAGGGCAGCACATCGTCATAGGCGGGGCAGCCCACACTGCCGGGATTGACGATCAGCCGGCCGTCCGAGAGTCGGACGGCACGGGGAATGTGGCTGTGGCCGCAGAGGATCAGCGGCAGGTCGATGCCTTCGGCGACCGCCTCGATCGCTTCGAACGGCTTCAAGAAGACTTGCCCCTGCGGCGAAACGGACTCCAGCCAGTAGAGATTGTCGTCTTTCGGCGTCGCATGGCAGAGATAGGCCTCGCCGCGATATACGGCATCGAACGGTAGACCCCGCAGCCACTCGAGGTGGGACGGCGTCAGCTGCCGGTAGGCGGCAGCATCCGAGGCATGCATAGAGGCGGGATCCTGCTCGATCAGATAGCGGTCGTGATTGCCCCGAACCGAGGTCAGCCCGAGAGGCGTCAGCAGGTCAGCCGTTCGGCCTGCCTCCAGCGGCCCGCT
The DNA here is from genome assembly GCF_050587665.1 of Rhizobium sp. Nf11,1. Lineage (NCBI taxonomy): Bacteria > Pseudomonadati > Pseudomonadota > Alphaproteobacteria > Hyphomicrobiales > Rhizobiaceae > Rhizobium > Rhizobium sp. Nf11,1. The sequence goes on from NZ_JBOBHU010000013.1 coordinate 118,762, forward strand.
GAAGAAATCGCCGAGATTGACGACGTCCTCGATGCCCTGAGCTCGGATATCTGCAAGCACCGCCTCGAGTGCAAGATGGTTGCCGTGAATATCGGCGATCGCAGCAAACCTCATTTAGCTGCCGCGATAGGTTGAATAGCCGTAAGGCGAAAGCAGGAGCGGCACATGGTAATGCGCCGTGACATCGGCGATGCCGAAGCGGATCGGCACGAGATCCAGGAAGGCCGGATGCGGCAGCGGCGTGCCGCAGGCCCTGAGATACTCGCCGGCGTGGAAGACCAGCTCGTAGATGCCTACGTGAAAATTTTCGCCCGCAAGGATCGGGCCGCCGTCGACTCGGCCGTCCGCATTGGTCTCCACCGTTTTCAGATGTCTGCGGATCTCGCCGTCGAGCTGGAAAAGATCGATCCTGAGCCCATTGGCGGGCTTGCCAAGGGCGGTGTCGAGCACATGTGTCGTCAGTCCGGTCATGGGGCTGGCTCTTTGATGACATAGGGGGGGTCGAAGAAGAATTCCTCCAGATTATTGCCAGGGCCGTCGCGGTCGACGACCAGGAAATCGGAGGTTTGGCCGAGCGCCATCAGCGGATGATGCCAGACATTGCGGCGGTAGTTTACACCCTGGTCTCCGCGCGCGAAAAACACCTGCGGCCTGCCCGGACGTCCGCCATCGTCCTCGGAGACGACGACGAGGAATGGGCGGCCGGAGATCGGCGAGAAACTCTGACTGCCGAAGGGATGGCGTTCCATCATGTCGACGTCATAAGGGAAGCTGCGCGGCTGGCCGCGAAAGAGATTGATGATGACGCGCGCGCCCTCGCCCGCCGCCTCCGCCGTGGCCAGCGCATGGAAGCGTTCGGTCGTGCCGCCGTTGATGAGCCGCATCGAGGCTGGATCGGCTTCGATCACTTCGCCGAAAGGAGCAAAGGCCGATCTGGTAAGCGGGCGGATATCGAGAAAATCAGCCAATGAGTTCACTCACCTTCGGCGTGCCAGTGACGAATAGCGTCGATCTCGACGAGAAGTTCCGGCAGCGTGCGATAGGTTGCATCCCAGATGTCCGAGGGATCGAGGGCGAAGACGTCTTCCAGGATACGGTTGCCCGTTCCGCAGATTTTCGTCCACGGCAGAGTGGGATGCTCGGTTGCGAATTCCGGATGGGCTACGAGCAGTCGGGAAGCAGCCGCGCCGATTGTGAAGTGGCAGAAGGCGACCGCCTTGAAGGTGAGATTATCCTCGGCGAAGGCCGCCTCATCCATTCCGCCCACGAAGTATAGTGCTTCGGCTGCCGCCTTCTGCATTTCATTAAGATAGTCGATAGCACGAGGCTCGTTCATTTGCCCTCCGGCAACATCGATGTCAGGCGCAGCAGCGCGATCCGTTCGACCTGTGTCGTGGCGGTCGCGAATTCTTCATCCAGGTCATTGCCGATCCGCCTTTCGAAGTCCGAAAGGATATCGTCCTTGTCGAGCCCTCTGACGGCGATGATGAAGGGAAAGCCGAATTTTTCGATATAGGCTGCATTAAGTTCGGTGAAGCGGGCATGTTCGGCCGGGCTCAACCGATCGAGACCGGCGCCGGCCTGCTCCTTGCGGCTGTCCTCCGTGAGTTCGCCCGCTATCGCCAGACGCCCGGCAAGATCGGGATGGGCACGCAGCACGCCGAGACGCTCCTCCCGGCTTGCTGCACGGAAGACGGCGGCAAGAGCCGCATGCACGCCTGATGCCGTCAAAGGCTCCCTCAGACCCCCGGCGTCATAGGCGCGTTCGGCGATGAAAGGCGAATGCTCGAAGACGCCGCCGAAGCGGGAAACGAAATCCTCGCGCGACAACATCAGAGCGCATCCGGCTGATGATTCTTGTGCCAGTGCTCGGCGATCTCGATGCGGCGCGGAATCCAGACCTTGTCATGCTTCAACACATATTCGATGAAGCGCTTCAGAGAGGCTGCCCGGCCCGGACGCCCGACGAGGCGGCAATGCAGGCCGACCGACATCATCTTCGGGCTGCCGTCCTTGCCTTCCTCGTAAAGCGTGTCGAAAGCGTCCTTGAGATAGGTGAAGAACTGGTCGCCGGCATTGAAACCCTGCGGTGTGGCAAAACGCATGTCATTGGTTTCGAGCGTATAGGGGATGATCAGGAAGGGTTTCCCGTCGACGCCCTTCACCCAGTAAGGCAGGTCGTCGGCATAGGAATCGGAGGAATAGAGGAAACCGCCCTCTTCCTGCACCAGTCGCAGCGTGTTGTCGGAAGGCTTTCCCTGATACATCCCGAAAGGCCGCTCGCCGGTGAGTTCGGTGTGCAGGCGCACGGCTTCGAGGATGTGCTTGCGCTCGAGATCCTCGGGGAAATCCTTGTATTCCAGCCAGCGATAACCGTGGCTGGCGATCTCCCAACCGGCCTCCTTCATGGCCGCGACCGCTTCGGGGTTGCGCGCCATCGCCAGCGTCACGCCATAGACGGTCGCCTGCACCTTGAGACCCGTGAACATCCGCCAGAGCCGCCAGAACCCGGCGCGCGAACCATACTCGTAGATCGATTCCATGTTGAGATTGCGCTGCCCCGGCCAGGCCGCCGCACCGACAATCTCCGACAGCAGGTTTTCGGAAGCCGGATCGCCTTCGAGGATGCAGCTTTCGCCGCCCTCCTCGTAATTGATGACGAACTGCACGGCGACGCGGGCGTCGCCCGGCCACTTCGGATCGGGCGTCTGACGCCCGTAGCCGACGAGATTGCGCGGGTAGGTCTCGGATACCATCAAATCACCTTCTGAAAAGACGAAGGAACGGTATCATCCGCAGCCGGAATGTCGAGACGGAAACTGCATAGGAGAATTTCTCTTTTCAACACAACGACTTAGATCGACATCTGCTCAGGCGATCCTGCGCGCGCTGACCTTGCCCATCGGGTGGAGCGAGTGAACGCGGAAGGGACCGCCAGTGCCCTCCTCGATCATCAAAGCCACATTCGAAACGATTACCGGCTCCCTCAAGACGGACTCGAAGATCGTTCCCAGCACTGGCTCGATGCGGGGCATGTCGATCGTGTTGATGGGGCCTGTCACCGGCATATGGAAGCGGAACTCCTCCATCACATAGGGATTGCCCCAACGATGCAGATTGGCGAATTGCGCCGCCGACAACCCGTCGGGATCGCTGCGTTCGATATCGGCTTCACTCAGCGGCGCCCGGAAACGATCGAACTCCTGAACGATCGCCGAAGCCAGATACTGGATCCGCTCACAGGGGGCGCTCGGCACTAGGCTGTAGAAATTGCCGAGCCGGGCGATTTCGAGACCTGGGATCTGGAAGGGAGCATATGTTCCGGCAAAACGCATGAGGTCGCGCAGGAGTTGCGATTCGGACGTCTCGGCGGAGAGTTGAAAAGGCGCTTTCAGAACGCCGTGAAAACCATAGCGCCGCGGCACCGCAGTATAAAAGGCGATCTCATGAATGCCGAGGCCGCGGACGGCCGGAGGCTCCACCATATCGCCTGAAAACACGTTTCGGCCAAGCCAATTAGCGGCCACGAGCGACAAGGGGTCGCTCGCCGGAGGCGTGAAGCAAATGGCATAGCGCATGCAATTTCCTCCATGAAGGAAGTGAGCGCCGGGAAAATCCGGCGCTGCCGATGCGCAAGCAGATAGGTGATTTGCATGACAGAATAACGAAACGCAGCTGTATCTAATTCACGTTTAACGTGAAGCGACAGCGATATGGCTTGATATCGCGAAGCTTTCCGGCAGCGAAAATTCGCAATCTGTGTCGCCTGCCATACAAACCGCAGCCTCCGCCAGCCGATGGGCCAGCCCGAAGCTGACCTTGAAACCGCCGGTCAGTGCGATCAGTCGGGGATGGATTGGATGGCGGCCGATCATTGGATCGCGGTCGATGGCTTTCGGGCGAAGCCCCGCCCAACGTTCGATGACAGGGGCGCTGCGGAGCGCCGGCACGATCGCCCGCGCCGCCTCGATTAACGCGTCGAGCTGTGCATCGGTCGAGAGGGGGGCGTCGAAACGGTTCTCGCTGGTGCTGCCGACCGCCGCATGCCCCCCCTCATGCGCGACGACATAGAGTCCATCGAGGAAGATCGTCGGCAACGCCGGGTCGACATCTGCTTTCAACAGCGCCGCCTGCCCTTTCACCGGCTGGCCGAGCGGCTGCTTCAAGCCCGGCGTCAGCCGCTGCAGCACGGGAAAGGACTGATGGCCGGCGGCCAGGATGCAGCGGCCGAACGTGATGATTTCGCCGCCGATCTCGGCCGTCCCGCGATCGGGATTGAGATCGGCGACAACAGCATTTTCCATGATGCGCACATGTTTTGCCCGCCGCAGCAATGCGATGAGCGCTGAGATCAAGGAGCGGGGCGCAACACGGGCGGCGAGCGTATCGTGCACGAAGCCACTTTCGCCGGCAGATGCGTCAGGCCAACCATCGACCGGCGGCCTGTCGATGACATGCCAGTGGAAGCGGCGTTCGCCGGTCCGCCAATGGCGCTCGGAATCTTCGGAATGGCCGCGGGCGATGCGCTTGAGATGCGGTTTCGGCAACGGGATCAGCCGCCCCGACCTGTTATAGCCGGCCGACAGCCCGGTTTCTGCTTCAAGCGCCGCAATTTCGGTTTCGATCGAGACCAGCGCATCGAACTGGAATTGCTTTTTCTCCGACCACCGGTCCGGCATATGCGGCATCAGCGCGCCGAGCAGTCCGCCGCTCGCGCCTCCGCCCAATCTGCCGGCGTCGGCGAGGACGGTGCTGATACCGCGGCGTTCGGCATGAATGGCCGCCCAGAGACCCATGATGCCGCCGCCGACGATCAGCAAGTCGCAAGAAGATTGACCGGACGTCGGCTGAGGACTATCGGCTTTTTCCATGAGAGACGTGAACCCCGATGAGATTGGCGCGGGCGCGCCGCAGCCGCTCGAATGGCGCGACGGCGATATGCCCTATTCCACCGCCTTTGGCGATCATTTTTATTGCCGGACCGATGGCCGTCTGGAATGCGGCCATGTCTTTCTCGCCGGCAACGGCCTGCCGGAGCGTTGGCACGGCCAGCGGGATTTTGTCATCGGCGAACTTGGCTTCGGCACCGGCCTGAACTTCGCCGAGACCTGGCGGCAGTGGAAGCTCCATCGCGCAGACGGCCGGCACCTGCATTTCACTTCCTTCGAACTCCATCCGATGCGCGGTGAAGAGATCGGCCGGGCGCTCTCGCATTGGCCGGAGATTGATGCGGAACGCGAGGCGCTGACCGCAGCCTGGCCTCAAACACCTGCTGGTACCGTCTCGCTCGATCTCGATGGCCAGACGCGGCTCAGCGTTGTCTGCGGCGCGGCACTTGACGGCGTCGCCGCGGCAAAACCCGGCTTCGACGCCTGGTATCTCGACGGTTTCGCGCCCTCGCGCAACGGCGACATGTGGTCGGAAGAGCTGATGCGTGAGGTCGCCGAAAAGACTGTGGCCGGCGGCACCTTCGCAACTTACGCCGCAGCCGGCTTCGTGCGCCGCAACCTCATCGCCGCCGGCTTTGCCGTCGAACGCCGCCAGGGCTTCGCCGGCAAGCGCGAAATGCTCTGCGGCATTAAGGCAACCGCTCGGTAAGCCCTACGACTTCCATTCGATGGAGATCAGTAACTCGTGCGCTCCGGCTGCAGCTCATCCCTGCCGAGCCATTGCCGGATCTTCTCCTCCAGAAGTTCCGGGCTGATCGGCTTCGACATGTAATCGTCCATGCCGGCGTCGAGGCAGGCTTCGCGGTCGCTTTCGAGGGCATGGGCGGTGACGCCGATGATCGGCACCCGGTGGCCCTGCCCCTTTTCCCTTTCGCGGATCGTCTGGGTCGCTTCATGGCCGTTCATGACGGGCATCGAGACGTCCATCATGATGATGCGTGGCGTGTGGCTTTCCCAGGCGGCGACGGCCTCCTGCCCGTTGTTGACGACCAGGAAGGAGAGGCCCGTCGACTGCAGTATCTGGGTGAAGACGATCTGGTTGACCTCATTGTCTTCGGCAACCAGCACGTCGACGAATTCGGCCGCCCGCTTTTGCGGCTCGGGCGCAGTTGCAAGTGCAGGCGCCGGCACGGCCGCTTCCGCCCGCAGCCGGGCGATATCGGCTTCCGACGCCTGTTTGACACGGCGGGCGCGGACGACCTCGACGACAGTATTGCGCAGCACGTTGGCGCGTGCCGGTTTCATCAGATGCGCATGGCCGTTCAGCGCGGCGAATTCCTTTTCCGTGCCCGAAATATCCATCGACGTGAGGAAGATGATCGGCAGCTCGACGAAGCGGGGATCGGCGCGCAGCCGGCGCGCGACGTCGGCGCCGTTCATGTCGGGCATGTGATAGTCGAGCACGACGGCGTCGACGGTGACCCCGAGATCGGCCGCTGCCTCGAGGATCGCCAGACCGGTGCCGCCACCTTCGGCAGCCACTCCGTCAAAGCCCCAGAGCGAGAGCTGCTCGGTCAGGATGCGCCGGTTCACTTCATTGTCGTCGACGACGAGGATGCGCGCGCCCTGCACATTGATCGGCAGCGGCTTCGGTTCGAGGCGGGCGGCCGCCACCGCAAAAGGCAGGTTGACGGTGAAGACCGAGCCCTTACCCCATTCGCTCTCGACATTGATATAGCCGCCGAAGAGATCGACGAGGCCGGCGGTGATCGCGAGGCCGAGCCCCGTTCCCTCATGCCGGCGGGTCGACGAGGTGTCGACCTGCGAAAACTTGTCGAAGACCGATTCGAGCTTTTCTCGGGGAATGCCAATACCGGTATCCTCGATGCGGATGATCGCCATGATCTCCCCGCCGGCGATCGTCTCGAAGCCGACATCGACGAAGACATGGCCGCGCTCGGTGAACTTGACGGCGTTGCCGACGAGATTGGTGACGATCTGGCGGAAACGCCCGGCGTCACCAATCACCGCGGCCGGCAGATCCGGTGCAGCCCGCACCAGCAGTTCGATGTTCTTCTCGGCGGCATGCGAGGAGAGGAGTGTCGCCACGTCCTCCACCGCTTCGGTGATATCGAAGGCGGCTTTGCGCAGTTTCATCTGTCCGGCATCGATCTTCGAAAAGTCGAGGATGTCGTTGATAATAGTCAGCAGCGCATTTCCCGACTTGACGATGATGTCGATGAAGGTTTTCTGGCGCGTGTCGAGATTGGTCTTGGCCAGCAGTTCCGCCATGCCGAGCACACCGTTCATCGGCGTGCGGATCTCGTGGCTCATATTGGCTAGGAATTCGGATTTGGCGCGGTCGGCGGCTTCGGCGCGCGACAGGAGCTGGCGCAGTTCCTCCTCGCGGCTCTTGAGCTCGGTGACGTCGGTGAACAGCGCCACCCAATGCTCTCCCCGGCTGACCGTCGCATCCATGTTCACCCAGCGCTCGCCGCCGACATGGAAGACGGTGGAAATTGGCTGCCTGGCTGCGATATTCGCCCGCCATTCCTGCAGGATCTCATCCGCCGCATCGTGGAAATCGCCGCGTGCCGCGCAGAATTCGAACATGCCGAGCCAGCCCTGGCCGGCCTCGATATAGTGCGGCGGGATCTGCAGGATCTCGGCCATCGCCTCGTTGGACATTTTGATAATGCCGTCCTGGACGATGGCAAGGCCCTGCGACATGGCATGCGTCGCATCCCGCATCATTTCGCCGAGCCGCTCGAGGGCTGCGCGCGTCTCGTGGATTTCCTTTTCCCGTTCGCGCACCGCAGAAATATCGGCATAGGTGAGCAGAATGCGCTCGTTGGAGATGCGGCGGCTGTCGAAGATCACGGATTTGCCGCCCGCCCAGCCAAGCTCGATCGGCTCGGGCTCCTCGGCTTCGAACAGATGTTTGCGGAAGGCGTAGATCTCTTCCGGCGTCTGTGTCCCGTCGTAGCGGCCGAGCTCGTAATTGCGGCGGATGACGTCGATGAACGGGCGGCCGTCGAAGCGATCGTCGAGCGGCAGTTCCCAGATGCTGTAAAATTCGTCGTTGACGTAGAGAATCCGGTGGTCGTTATCGAGGATCAGCACGCCGATCGGCAGCGAACGCAGAATGCTCTCGATGTCCCGATGCAGTATTTCTTGCTGTTTGCGCGATTCAATCAGTGCCTTCTCGCGTTCCTTGAGCGGCGAGATGTCGGAAAAGGAGCCGACGACATAGGTTCGCCCATCCGCCGTTATGACACGGTTGACGCGCGAGATGACGGGATAGACATGGCCGCTATTGCTCGGCATCTCGCTTTCGAGCTCAACCGAAATGCCGTCCCTGAGCGCCAGCAGGTTTTCCTGGTAGATCGCCTCAGCACCTTCCGGCCCGAACATTTCGTGTTCGGTCATTCCCAGATATTCGGAGCGGGCGCGGCCGCTGAAGGTTTCATAATATTTGTTGGCATAGACCAGGCGGTGCTTGTCGTCGCGGACGAAGACCGCCACAGGCAGATCCTCGAGGACGGTGCGGAGAACGTCGAGTTCATTGACACTCTCTCCCCAGGCCGATTCCTCGGCGGCCACAGGCGTCGCGCCGTTGCGATAGGCTGCGTTGACGACCAGCGGGCGTCCGTCGGCTGCAAAGATGCCGATCGGGTGATCGAGGTTCTCTAGTGCCTCGCGCACTTGGGCGAGATCGGCGGCACTTCCGAAATCGTTTACAGTCTTAGAGCTACCGGCAATCCCGGGCTTGCCGGCAATCCTCCCAAGAGCAACGGCACTGCGTTCGCGCGCTTCGAAGATGCCGAGCACATAAATCCGCTCCGGCGACGGCGAGAAGCTTTCGATCTGAATGCGCTCGTGATCGAGGCCAGCGGCATCGAAACAGATGGCATTTTCCTCGGTGCCGAACACCAGCGCGCGGCGCTCCTTGTCCTCGCGGTCCTCTTCCTCGGGGCGGTTGAAGAGTTCGCGGCTGCGCCTGCCGATGAAATCGGAAATCTCTCGGCCCAGGAAATCGGCATAGGCCTCGTTGACGGCGACATAACGCAGCTCGCTGTTCTTGACATAGGCCGGGGTGTCCAGATCGGCGATCCGGCGGCAAGCCAATTCCAGAATGTCCCCGGCTGATTTCAAGAAATCGTCGCTCCCGCAATGAATGGAATATCAACGACAAAGACTATAACGCCAAGGCTTTTAACAAGGTTTTAACCATAAATTTCGAAGGCGGAATTTTACAATCGGCGTACGGACCGGAGTGGCGCCGTATGCTGCACGAAACCGAAGGGATGACTGCAGCAACTGCGGCCGGCCGCAATCCGCTCTTTACTCATGGCTGGCCGTTGAAATCATGACTAAAATTTAATGCGGGCCGCCCTTGTGCGGCCATCGCTCCGCCGCGATCCGGGCGGAGTCTGGCCATGGCTTTATAGAAGCCAGTCTAGATAAGGAAGTTACCATGTCCGTTCTTCATAAGACCATGGCGACGGGCCTGATCGCGCTGACCTTTGCCGGCGCCTCGCTCGCCACTGCCACCACCGCCGATGCCCGTCCGCGCGATGCCTTCTTTGGCGGCCTTGCGGCCGGCGTCGTCGGCGGCGCCCTTCTGTCGGAGGCCGCCCGCCCCGCCTACCCCGTCTATCCGGCTTACCCTGTCTACCGTCCGTACCCCGTCTATCGGACCTATTACCGGCCGCACTATTGCCACCTCGAATGGCGTTACGACCGCTGGGGCGAGCCCTACCGCGTGAAAGTCTGCCCGGAATAGCAAGACCGCATCCGGCGCCGCTTGACCTCCCGGCGGCGCTGGTCCAATCCTCCCGCAGGAGGATCAGCATGCCGGAACCGCTCAAGAAACTGCTGCATGAAGAGCTCGTCGGTGATATGGCCGATCACATTGCGGCCCATGCGCCCGCCTTCGACCGGGAACGTTTCGTAACTCTGGCGACCGATGGCCTCGCAGCCCTGGAACTGATGGAGCGCTCCGCATTAATCCGTGACGCGCTGCTTGCCACGCTTCCCGGAGATTTTCCTGAAGCAGCCTCTATCCTCAAGGCAAGCCTGCCGGCCGCCGACGGGCCGGGACTCTCCGGCTGGATGCTGCTGCCGGTCAATCAGTTCATCGCCGCCCGCGGCACCGATCATTTCGATCTCGGCCTCGACCTCCTCAAGGCGCTGACGCCGCATTTCACCGGCGAATTCGGCATCCGGCAATTCATCCATCGCGACCAGCAACGTGCGCTCGCCACCATTTCCACCTGGGTCGGCGATCCCGACCAGCATGTGCGCCGGCTGGCGAGCGAGGGCACGCGGCCGCGCCTGCCTTGGGCCATGCGCCTGCCGCAACTCGTGAAAGACCCCGCACCGATCCTGCCGATCCTGACCGCGCTGATGGATGATCCGGAGGATTATGTGCGCCGCTCCGTCGCCAACAGCTTGAACGACATCGCCAAGGATCATCCAGATCTGGTCGCCGCCTTTATCGCCGGCCATATCGACGGCGCGTCCGCCGAGCGCCGCCGGCTGCTGAAACACGCCTCTCGCACGATGCTCAAGAAAGGCCATGCGCAGGCGCTTGCCAATTTCGGTTTCGACGCGGCAACCGCGCTGACATGCGAGCTGCGCCTTCAGAACGGCGAAGTGGTGTTCGGCGAAGGGCTGGATTTTGAAATCCGCCTGACCAATTCAGGCGAAACCGCGCACTCACTAATGATCGACTACGCCATTCACCACATGAAGGCCGACGGCTCGCTCTCGCCCAAAGTATTCAAATGCAAGACGGTCACGCTCGCGCCGGGGCAGAGCCACGCAATCGAGCGCCGCCATGCCATGCGGCCGATCACGACGCGGCGCTATTATCCCGGCGAGCACCGCATCGCCGTGCTCGTCAATGGCGCCGAAAGCGCATCGGAAAGTTTCGTCCTCAGAATGCCGTCGCCTGACCCGGGCTAATGCCTTTTTGTGCGCTGCACTTGACTTTTCCCGTGAACTAGCCCAAATGCGGCTCAGCTTTCACCCTTCCGGCCGCCGCGTGAGCGTGCCCCTGCTCGAAAATACGAAACGCAGGAAGAAGGGACAAAAGCGCATTTCGACAGAGCGCTGCACTCCCAAGAGCGGCCAGAAGCGCTGGAAAGCTTTTTCCAACTTGCAAGTTCCCACTTCACGCGGGGTTCTTGACGCCAGAATGAACCGGATCGCATGGTGCGTTCCGGCGCTAGTCGTTGTGGCGCCCCGAAAGGTTATGCCTTGACTAATTTTGAATCGCTTGGTGTCTCCAAGCCGATCGTCGCCACCTTGTTCCAGCTCGGCATCGAAACGCCGACGCCGATCCAGGAACAGGCCATTCCCCTCCTCATTTCAGGCCGCGATCTGATCGGCCTTGCCCAGACCGGCACCGGCAAAACCGCCGCCTTCGGCCTGCCGCTCATCGAAAAGCTGCTCGCTGACGAGCGCCGCCCCGACAACCGCACGACGCGGACGTTGATCCTGGCGCCGACCCGCGAGCTGGTGAACCAGATCGCCGAGAACCTGAAGAAGTTCATCCGCAAGTCGCCGCTGCGCATCAACGTCGTCGTCGGCGGTGTGTCGATCAACAAGCAGCAGCTGCAGCTCGAAAAGGGAACCGACATCCTGGTCGCGACCCCGGGCCGCCTGCTCGATCTCGTCAATCGCCGTGCCATCACGCTGACGACGGTGCGCTATCTCGTGCTCGACGAGGCCGACCAGATGCTCGACCTCGGCTTCGTGCACGACCTGCGCAAGATCGCCAAGCTGGTGCCGAAGAAGCGTCAGACCATGCTGTTTTCGGCCACCATGCCGAAGGCGATCGCCGATCTCGCCGGCGACTATCTCGTCGATCCCGTCAAGGTCGAAGTCACGCCTCCCGGCAAGGCTGCCGACAAGGTCGAGCAGTATGTCCATTTCGTCGGCGGCAAGAACGACAAGACCGAACTGCTGCGCAAGTCGCTGACCGAAAATCCCGACGGCCGCGCCATCGTCTTCCTGCGCACCAAGCACGGTGCGGAGAAGCTGATGAAGCACCTCGACAATATCGGCTATTCCGTCGCCTCGATCCACGGCAACAAGAGCCAGGGTCAGCGCGAGCGGGCGCTGAAGGCCTTCCGCGAGGGCAGCATCAAGACGCTGATCGCGACAGACGTCGCCGCCCGCGGCATCGATATCCCGGCCGTCAGCCACGTCTACAACTACGACCTGCCCGAAGTGCCCGACGCCTATGTCCATCGCATCGGCCGCACGGCGCGCGCCGGCCGCGACGGCATTGCCATCGCCTTCTGCGCCCCTGACGAAGCCAAGCTGCTGCGAGATATCGAGCGCCTGATGGGCATCGACATATCAGTTGCCAGCGGTGAACCGCCGGCACATATCAGCGCCGGCGGCCCGAGCCGAGGCAACGGCAATGGCAACAACCGCAATCGGGGCGGCAGCCAGGGTCGCGGCGAAGGCCGCGGCGATGCCAACCGCTCGGAGCATCGCGGCAGCCGCCAGGAACGCCGCCCGCGCCGCGAAGGCGAAGGCAGCGAAATCCGCGCCGGCGGCGAGGAGCGCCGCGAGCGCCGTCCTCGTCCCGAACGCTCAGGCCGTAACGAGGACTTCCGCGGTCAGCGCCGCGGCGAAGCAGCCCCGGATTTCGGCCCCGACAACGATCTGGCCTCGACCTCCGATTTCCGCCCGGCAAAGCCGCAGCGCCCTGCGCATAACGGCCCCAATGGCCATCATGCCAATGGCGAACCGAGCGGCCATCACCGCGGCAACGGCCGCCACGCTCACGGCCGCCCGGCCCGCAAGCACGGAGACGACCGCGGGCCACATCAGGCTCAGGGCGGCGAACAGCGCCGCGACGGCAACAGCGGCAACCGCCGCGGTGGCTCGGGCTCTCGCAATGGCGGCGGCCAGCGCCGCGAACGCGCCTGAGCGCCGACTGATTCAAGGGAGAAAAGGCCGGACCTTCGGCCTTGAATATTGGGAGGCCGGAGCATCTGGTGGGATGCCCGGCCTTACTCATTGTAGTGACGACAACACCGCGACGGCAGTACTCGGTCACGTTTTCCGGTTTCTGAACGCACCCATTTGACGAGATCGAAGCCCTTCGCAGCGCCGGCGGAAGCCTTGCGGTATCAATGCGCTGTGAACCCGCCGTCGACGGGCAGCGTGACGCCGTAAAGAACCGCGCGCGAAGCCGGACCGCTTGCGTCCCGGACGCTTGAGACCTAAATTGGCTCCATGCTTGACCATCCGTCCCGGCCGTTGTCGCCGTCCACTATCCCAATGGATGCCCTGAGCGAAGTCCTGCAAGACTTTCGCTTGAGTGGAGTCAACTATGGCCGCTGCGAGCTCAGGCATCCATGGAGCATCGCCTTTCCGCAACAACAGCTGCTTCGTTTTCACTTCGTCAGCCAGGGTCCATGCTGGATACATACCGAAACCCACGGATGGCAGGCGTTGAACGATGGCGATCTGGTGCTGCTGCCGCAAGGTAATGCACACCGGTTGGCGAGCGCGCCTGATGTTGAGGGCGACTCGCTTAAGAGTTGTCAGATTACAAGATTGGGCAGCAACGTCTGCGACGTCTTGCGAGAAGGAACGGGCGCCACCAGCACCCTTTTCTGCGGCTCCATGACTTTGGGCGCTCATGCGCTTAACCCCTTAATCGCCCTGATGCCGCCAATCATCAGGGGTTGCGATGTAGCCGGTAATGACCCGATCGTAGGCCCCCTGCTGGCCGCTATGTCGGCCGAGGCGACACAACCCCAGATGGGAAGTGCGACGGTCTTGTCGCGTATGGCGGACTTGCTCGCTGCGCGGCTTATCCGTTGCTGGGTCAACTGCAGCGGAGCCTCGACCACCGGCTGGCTCGCTGCCATCCGCGATCCCCAGATCGGTCGTGTGCTGGCTGCCATGCACCGAGATCCCGGCCATAACTGGACCCTTGAAAGCCTCGCTGGTGTGGCAGGCCAGTCGCGCTCGATCTTCGCCGAGCGCTTCAGCGCTATCTTGGGAGAAGGCGCGGCACATTATCTCGCCCGTCTGCGTATGCAGCTTGCCCGCGATTTGTTGGCGCAGAACGGCATGTCGGTCGCCGAGGTAGCCTCACGATTGGGCTATGAGTCCGAGGCGTCTTTCGCGCGTGCATTCAAGCGGGTCACCAACCTTTCACCGGGGATTGTGCGTCGCACAAATTCCGGACGAACGGACATGGATTTCGGATTTTAAGACACATATCATCCTGAAAACTTCGTCTATGAAATCTCCCAACACAGGAGATCCATCTATGACGGACACAACATCACAATTCGACGAGGCTGCAATTGGCCTGGAGACGGCTGAACCATCCGCGTGGAGCGCGGCGACTTGGTTTGCGGTTGTTTCGATGGCGGCCACCAGCTTTGCACTGGTATCTGCTGAGTTCCTGCCGGCGGGACTGTTGACGCCAATGGCGCGCGATCTCGGCATTTCCGAGGGAACGGCCGGACAGGTCGTCACCGCCACCGCTTCCGTCGGAGCTGTGACGGCCCTTTTGAGCAATGTTCTTATCGGCAGACTGAACCGCAAGGTGGTGCTGGTCGGTCTCAGTGCGTTGGCAGTCGGCTCCAATATACTCGCATCTTTAGCGACCGATTTTTGGCTGTTGTTGTTGGGCCGGGCTGGGCTGGGCATCGCGTTGAGCGGCTTTTGGGCGCTTTCCGTGGCGGTCGTGGCGAGGCTGGTCGGCGCCAACGCGACAGGTCGGGGCATGGCTATCGTCACCCTCGGCGTTTCGCTCGCCACGATAGCTGCACCATCAATGGGTGCTTTGATCAGCGATTGGCTGGGATGGCGCAGCGCCATGGCGATGACAGCCGGGCTTGCCGCGCTTGCCATGCTGCTGCAGGTGCTCAGCTTGCCGACGCTCCCGGCAAGCACAAGCAACAGTCTCGCTGATGTTTTCCGGCTGACACGACGGCGCGGTGTTCAACTGGGAATGCTTGCTATCCTTTTGCTGATGACCGGACATTTTGCCGGATCGGTTTATGTGCGTCCCTTCCTTGAACAAGTGACGCTCCTTGAAGCCAGATCGATCGCCCTGGCACTGCTCGGGTTTGGCATCGCCTCGGTGATCGGCAATCTTGCCGGTGGCCGGATGGCCGACGCGAGCATCCGCATAGCACTCGCAGTCACGGCGGTGTTGATGGCTTTTGCCGCACTCGCTCTGTTGCTTTGGGGCGCTCATACCGCCGTCGCGTTTGCGCTCGTTGCGCTTTGGGGCTTTGCCTTCGGCATGGCGCCGGTAGTGCTGCCGACCAATCTTTCCCGCGCGGCCGCCGACGCTCTGGAGGCGGCGGGCAGCCTGATGGTCGTCTCCTTTCAAGTGGCCATCAGTAGCGGCGCGATTTTTGGCGGCTATATCGTCGACCACTACGGCGCTGCGGGACCATTGACGCTCACCGCTCTCCTGGCGGCGTCGACGGTTGCCTTGGCGCTGCTGCAGCCCCGTAGCTGATCGTCGCTTGCTGCTTGATGGGCCGAGTAGCGCTCTACGACGCTCTAGATATGAGGTCGTCGGCAATCGCCGGCGACCTCGCTCAGTTGAGGTTCAAGCCATCCGGTTGTTCGACCTTGGCCCAGCCATCAGCCTATGCGCTCGCCTGCGCTTGCTGAACGACCCTACGGTTTGTCATATATACGCCCGTCACTACGATCGCGGTGCCGATGATCAACGGCAGCGTCAGCGGTTCCCCGAAGGCAACGAAGGCCTCCAACGCCACCGCCGGCGGCATCAGGTAGATGAGCGAGGCGGCGCGCGAGACCTGTCCGCGGCGGATGAGGTAAAGCAGCAGCCCGACACCGCCCATCGAGAGGCCGAAGACCGACCAGAGAAGCGCGCCACAGGCCTGCGCGGTGCCATCGAAATGCTGGTTTTCGAAGATCAGCGACAACGGCAGGGTGAGGATTAGCGCACCGACATACTGCAGCGTCGCGATGCTTCTGAGATCCCCCGACTGCAAGTGTTTCTTTTGGTAAAGCGTGCCGTAAGTGACGGAGCCCATGGCGATGAGGTTGATCGCCAGCGGCAGCGCCGCATGGCTGAGATCGGCCGTCGCCGGATCGAAGAGCTTCGGCGAAATCGCGATGGCGATACCGATGAAACCGAGCCCGAGGCCGAGCTTCTGTGTCTGTTGCAACCGCTCGCCGACGAGAAAGGGCGCCGCCATTGCGGTCAGCAGCGGCTGCAGCGCCGCGATGATCCCCGATATGCCGGCCGGCACGCCATTGGCAATCGCCCACCAGAGGCCGGCGAGATAGAAACCATGCAGGAAGAAGCCGGAATAGATGGCGCGCAGCCACGTCGCCCGGCTTGTCGGCCATTGCGCCCGCATCAACAGGCAGAGCACCAGGAATGCCAGGGCCGACAGCGCGTAGCGTATCGAAAGAAAGGTGAAGGGCTCGGAATGCAGCGCCGCATATTTCGCCACCACCCATCCCGTGGACCAGAGCAGAACGAAGAGAGCGGGGGCAAGGCGATCGAGGGACATGGGGGCTCGCAAGAAAGATTCGCCGTGCTGATAACGGCACCCGGGCACCGCAGTCAAAGGCGAAGCGTTGATGCTTACGTGAAATTTCGCTGATGTTGCGGGCGACAGGCGGGGCCATGCCACCACGGCGAAGAATCGCAGGCGCTTTCCCAATCTCCCTCATTCCTGTGCCTGTCACAGGAATCCAGTGCGCCCAAGTCCTTGGGCGCGGGAGACTCTCATCATCGTCACAGAGTCATTCACCGCGCAAACGCGCGGTGGCTGGATTCCTGTGACAGGCACAGAAATGAGGGAGGAAGCGCATGCACCCTTTAAACCGCTTGACCGAAAAACCATCACCTGCCCACATTTTGCGCAGCCCCGGCAGACGGAACACCCTCTCCGCCGCGACACCTCACTCCGAATGCCCGGATTTTCACCCCTTTCCCGCACCGCAAAAACTTTTCCCCGAACTGCGCATGGTTCTTGCATTGCAATTTGCGTTGTATTCAAATGAACAAAAAAGGGGAGCCGCACCTTTGGCATTTGATGAAATGATTACCGGGGACGAAAGCCCCCGCCCGCCTTATGAAAAATATTTCGAGTGGTACAACAGCCAAGACCGGTCGCATCTGATTGCCAAGTCCCGCGACGCGGAAAACATCTTCCGGAAGACCGGCATCACCTTCGCCGTTTACGGCCATGCCGACAGTTCCGAAAAGCTCATCCCCTTCGATATCATCCCCCGCATCATCTCCGCCCGCGAATGGCGCAAGCTGGCCCAGGGCATCGAGCAGCGGGTGATCGCGCTCAACGCCTTTCTGGATGATATCTATCACAAGCAGGAGATCATCCGCGCCGGCCGCATCCCGCGTGAACTGATCGAAAACAACGTCGCCTTCCTTTCCGAGATGATCGGCTTCCGGCCGCCTGGCGGCGTCTACACCCATATCGTCGGCACCGACATCGTACGAACAGGCGAAGACCAGTTTTACGTGCTGGAGGACAATGCCCGCACGCCTTCCGGTGTCAGCTACATGCTGGAAAACCGGGAAACCATGATGCAGATGTTTCCGGAACTCTTCCACGAGAACAAGGTGCAGCGCGTCGAGGACTATCCTTACCTGCTGCGCCAGAGCCTCGCCTCGCTGGCGCCTCCTGGCTGCACTGGCAAGCCGCGTGTTGCGGTGCTGACGCCCGGCATCTACAACTCGGCCTATTACGAGCACTCCTTCCTCGCCGACATGATGGGCGTCGAGCTCGTCGAGGGCTCGGATCTGCGCGTCATAGACGGCAAGGTAAAGATGAGAACGACGCGCGGGTACGAGGCGATCGACGTGCTCTACCGCCGTGTCGACGACGATTTCCTCGATCCGCTTACATTCCGGGCCGACTCCGCCCTCGGCATTCCTGGCATCATGGATGTCTACCGCTCCGGCAATATCACTATCGCCAATGCGCCGGGCACCGGCATATCGGACGACAAGGCCATCTATTCCTACATGCCGGAGATCGTCGAATTCTATACCGGCCGCAAGGCGCTTCTGGAAAACGTCCCGACCTGGCGCTGCTCGGAAGCATCAAGCCTGAAATACGTGCTGGAGCACTTGGAGGAGCTCGTCGTCAAGGAAGTGCACGGCTCCGGCGGCTACGGTATGCTTGTGGGACCGACGGCATCGAAGAAGGAACGCGCAGATTTCGCCGAAAAGCTGAAGGCCAAACCGAACAATTACATCGCCCAGCCGACCCTGTCGCTCTCCACCGTGCCGATCCTCGTCAACAAAGGGATCGCGCCGCGCCATGTCGACCTTCGTCCCTATGTACTCGTTTCCGACAAGGTCCAGATCATTCCGGGCGGTCTCACCCGCGTGGCGTTGAAGCAGGGCTCGCTGGTGGTCAACTCCAGTCAGGGCGGCGGCACCAAAGACACCTGGGTACTGGAGGACTGATGCTCGGAAGAACTGCAAACGGCCTCTACTGGATGTTCCGTTACATCGAGCGCGCCGAAAATATCGCCCGCCTGATCGACGCCGGGCTGCGCATGTCGTTGACTCGCAGCAGCGCCGGCGACGACAACTGGGATGGCGTGCTGCAAAGTGCCGGCGTGCGCGAGGCCTATGACGAGGGCCACGCCAAGCTGACCAATGCCGATGCGATCGATTATCTCCTGCGCGATCGCTCAAACCCGTCAAGCGTCATGTCTTGCATCGACTCCGGCCGCAACAATGCCCGCATGGTGCGCACCGCGCTGACGCGGGAGACCTGGGAAGCAACCAACGAATGCTGGATCGATCTGAAATCTTTGCTCGAAAAGCGCGTGAAAGCAGCCGACATGCCGGAGGTGATCGACGTCATCAAGCGCCGCGCTGGCCTCATCCGCGGCGCCTTCCACGGCTCGACGCTACGCAACGAACTCTATAACTTTGCCCGCATCGGCACTTTCATCGAGCGGGCGGACAATACGAGCCGCATCCTCGACGTCAAATATTACGTGCTGCTGCCCTCGGTTTCGGCCGTCGGCTCATCACTCGACAACGTGCAGTGGGAATCGATCCTGCGCTCGGTCTCCGCGCACCGCGCCTATAGCTGGGCCTATGACGGCGAGTACCGGGCAATGAACATCGCCGACTTCCTCACCCTGAATGTGCAGATGCCCCGCTCGCTGGCCTATTGCTACGAGAAGATCGTCAGCAATCTCGGCTATCTCGCCCAGGATTACGGGGAACGGCTTCCCGCCCACGATACGGCGGACGCAATCCGTACCACCCTGCAGACCCGGGCGATCCGCGACATCATGGATCAAGGCCTGCATGAGTTCCTCGAGGATTTCGTCGCGCGCAACAACCAGCTCGGCATGGAAATTTCCGACGGCTACCGGTTCTACGTTTAAGCGGATCAGAATATGAGACTGAAGATCAGCCACCTCACCGAATACCGCTACGACGATCCGGCGAAATTCTCCCTGCAACGGCTGAGACTGACACCGCCGACAAACAATGGCCAGACTGTGCTCGGCTGGTCGCTGAAGGTCGAGGGTGCGACGCCCGAAGTCGAATATGACGACCAGTTCGGCAACCACGTCAACCTGGTCTCGCTGGAAGGCGAGCAGCAGGTGACGCGCATTCTCGCCGAAGGCGAGGTCGAAACCATGGATCAGAACGGCGTCACCGGGCCGCATACCGGTTTCTGTCCACTCTGGCTCTTCCTGCGCGAAACGCCGCTCACCAGGAGCGGCAAGCTGGTGAAGGAACTGATCAGAACCGTCAACGGCGATAACGAACTCGCCCGCATGCATGCGCTGATGGCAGCCATTCACGAGACCGTCATCTACAGGCCAGGAACCAGCGACGCTGCGACGACGGCCGAACAGGCGCTGGAGAAGAAGAGCGGTGTCTGTCAGGATCACGCGCATATCTTCGTTGCCGCCGCCCGCGCCCTGCAGGTGCCGGCGCGGTATGTCTCCGGCTATCTGATGATGGAAGAAAAGGTCGAACAGGCGGCGACCCATGCCTGGGCCGAAGCCCATATTCCCGGCCTCGGCTGGGTCGGCTTCGATCCGGCCAACGAGATCTGCCCGGATGAACGATATGTCCGCATCGCCTCGGGCCTCTGCTACCGCGACGCTGCCCCGATTTCAGGCATGCGCATCGGTACACCGGGCGAAACGCTGTCGGTCACCGTGAAGGTCGAGGACGGCGGACAGATGCAGAGCCAGAGCCAAAGCTGAGCGGCATCTCACAGCCCATAGCCAGCCATTCCGGAAACTTGGCTAGAAGCGGCGATCAGCAACGGTACGCGATGAAACCGGGCCGTAGCGGCAATGATGCGGTCGGCGGGGTGGGTATGAAACTCGCCAGGTTAGCCGGCCGCTGTCTATCGCGATGGAAGGCTCGATGGGCGCGAGCTGAAGCCAGGCAACGACAGCGCTCTGTCGATCCATCGCCTGACATCGTCGCCACCATATCCTTATCGAACAAGTGCGACGGGGAAGGCGGCTCTCACCCGCCTTCAGCTCTTCACTCGACGTCATCCTCGGCCTTGTGCCGAGGATCTGCTGTCCTATCGAACGGAGGCAGATGCTCGGGATAGGCCCGAGCATGACGAAAGAGGCGTTCGCGACTTGTCAGCAACAAAAAGGCGGGGCTCTCACCCCCGCCTTTTCAAAGACTCCAATCTCTGAATGCGTTTCGCTCAGTGGCTGTCCTTGCCGACCGCATTTCCGCGACATCCCTTGAGGAAGTCGAGATCGGCGCCGGTATCGGCGCCTTCGACATGCTGCTGGTGCAGGAAGGCATAGCCGGATTTGGGCAGATCATGATTCGGCTGCCATTCGGCGAGACGGCGCGCCAATTCCTCGTCCGATATGTCGAGATGCAGGCGGCGGTTCGGGACGTCGAGCTCGATCATGTCACCGGTCTTGACGACCGCCAGCGGGCCGCCGACTGCCGCTTCCGGCGAGGTGTGCAGCACGACGGTTCCATAGGCCGTTCCGGACATGCGGGCGTCCGATATACGCACCATGTCGAGAATACCCTTCTTCAGCACCTTCGGCGGCAGCCCCATATTGCCGACCTCGGCCATACCGGGATAACCCTTGGGCCCGCAATTCTTCATCACCATGACGCAATTCTCGTCGATGTCGAGATTGTCGTCGTTGATCTTGGCCTTGTAGTCGTCGATGTCCTCAAACACGACCGCCCTGCCCCGGTGCACCAGAAGATGCGGCGAAGCCGCCGAGGGCTTCAGCACTGCGCCCTTGGGCGCGAGGTTGCCGCGCAGCACGACGATGCCGCCGGAGGACGTCAGCGCCTTCTCGGCGGGCAGGATGACCTCCTCATTCCAGTTGACGACATCCTTGACTTCGTCCCAGACGGTTTCGCCGGAGACCGTCAGCGCGTCCTTGTGCAGAAGGCCGGCTTCGCCGAGGCGCTTCAGCACGACAGGCAGGCCGCCGGCATAGAAGAACTCTTCCATCAGGTATTTGCCCGACGGCATCAGGTTAACGATCGTCGGGACGTCGCGGCCACAGCGGTCCCAGTCGTCGAGCGTCAGATCGATGCCGACGCGGCCTGCAATGGCGAGCAGATGGATGACGGCATTGGTCGATCCGCCGATCGCTGCATTGGTGCGGATGGCGTTTTCAAAGGCCTGTTTGGTCATGATGTCGGAGGGCTTCAGGTCGTCCTTGACCATCTGCACGATACGGCGGCCGGTCAGTTGCGCCATGACCTTGCGGCGGGAATCAACGCCGGGGATCGCGGCATTGCCTGACAGCGCCATGCCGAGCGCCTCGGCCATCGACGCCATCGTCGAGGCCGTGCCCATCGTATTGCAAGTGCCCGACGAACGGCTCATCGACGCTTCCGCTTCGAGGAATTCGGCCTGCGTCATCTCGCCGGCCTTCACCATCTCGGAGAACTTCCAGAGATGCGTGCCGGAGCCGACGCGTTCACCGCGGAAATAGCCGTTGAGCATCGGACCGCCGGTGACGACGATCGACGGCAGGTCGCAGGAGGCAGCACCCATCAGCAGCGACGGCGTGGTCTTGTCGCAGCCGACGAGCAGCACGCAGCCATCCATCGGCTGGCCGCGGATCGCCTCTTCTACCGCCAGCGCAGCAAGGTTGCGGTACATCATCGCGGTCGGGCGGAAGGTGTTTTCGGACGCGGAGAACACCGGCACCTCGAGCGGGAAGCCACCGGCCTCCCAGACACCCGCCTTCACCTTCTCGGCGAGTTCTCTCAGATGACCGTTGCAAGGGGTCATATCCGACCAGGTGTTGAGGATGCCGATGACCGGCCGTCCGTCGAACAGGTCGTGCGGATAACCCTGGTTTTTAAGCCAGCCGCGATGATAAATCACGTCGCGGCTCGTGCCGCCGTACCATTCCTGCGACCTCAGCCTGCGCGGCCATTCCGCTTTCTTCTTCATAATCTCTGTCCTTCAGGTGATTGCCGGGCCGCCTCGTACGGCCCGGGTCATCGGATATGTCTCAAGCCAGCGTGTAGGCCGTCTTGACCACAGTAAAGAATTCGCTCGCATACTTGCCCTGCTCACGCGGGCCATAGGACGAGCCCTTGCGACCGCCGAACGGAACGTGAAAATCGACGCCTGCCGTCGGCAGGTTGACCATCACCATGCCGGCTTCCGAATTGCGCTTGAAGTGCGTCGCATGTTTCAGGCTGGTCGTGGCGATGCCGGCCGAAAGGCCGAACGGCGTGTCATTGGCGATGGCAAGCGCCTCGTCGTAATCCTTCGCCCGGATCACCGAGACCACAGGCCCGAAGATTTCCTCGCGCGAAATGCGCATCTGGTTGGTCGCTTCGGTAAACAGCGTCGGCTGAAGGTAGAAGCCGGGTGTTTCGCGCGAGATGACCTCGCCGCCGAAGGCGAGCTTGGCGCCTTCCTTCTTGCCGATCTCGATATAGTCGGTATCGGTCTTCAGCTGCCGTTCGTCGACGACGGGACCGATATGGGTACCGGCCTTGAGCGCATTGTCGACGACGAGCGTCTTCAGCTTGTCGGTGAGCGCCGCGACAAACTTGTCGTGGATGCCTTCGGTGACGATCAGGCGCGAGGACGCCGTGCAGCGCTGGCCGGTCGAGAAGAAGCCCGAATTGGCGGCTGCCTCGACGGCGACGTTGAGGTCGGCATCGTCGAGCACGACCATCGGGTTCTTGCCGCCCATCTCAAGCTGGAACTTGCGGTTATGCTCGATGGAGGCGGCGGCGACGCGCCGGCCGGTGCCGGTGGAACCGGTGAAGGTGATGCCGTGAACGTCGGGACTTTCGAGCATGGCCTGGCCGACGACCGAGCCCTTGCCCATGACGAGGTTCAGGACGCCCTTCGGCAGCCCTGCCCTGTTGAGGATATCGACGATCGCCCAGGAGCAGGCCGGCACCAGCTCGGCCGGCTTGAAGACGACGGTATTGCCGTAGCAAAGCGCAGGAGCGATCTTCCAGGCGGGAATGGCGATCGGGAAGTTCCACGGCGTGATGATGCCGATGACGCCGAGCGCCTCCCGGGTGATCTCGACGCCGATATTCGGGCGAACCGACGGGATGACCTCGCCGGCGAGCCGAAGGGCCTCGCCAGCGAAGAATTCGAAAATCTGCGAGGCGCGGATGACTTCGCCGGTCGCTTCCGGCAAGGTCTTGCCCTCTTCGCGGGCAAGCAGCGCGCCGAGCTCGTCCTTGCGCGCCATGATCTCGTCGCCGGTCTTCTTCAGGATGACGTGGCGTTCCCAGATGCCCGAGCGCGACCAGGCCGGAAAGGCGGCCTTGGCGGCGGCGATGGCGTTTCTCGTATCTTCCGCGCTGCCGTCGGCATAGAGGCCGACGACCTCGTTCGTATCCGACGGATTGATGTTCTTCGTGGCGTTCGTGCCGACCCATTCGCCGGCGATCAGGTTTTGATAAATGGTCATGGGCTGAACAAGCCTCCTTTACCGTTTACATCACGATCCGGCCACCAGGCAGCCGGATCTCAAAAATCAGAGCTGCTTGACGGCGATCTCTTCTTCGGCCGCCACCTTCAGCGGATTCCTGAGCGGCAGGCCGAATTCGGCGACTTCGATCTCGAAGACGTCGCCCTCTTCCGTCTTGATGCCGTCGGCAAAGGACAGGGTCGCCGTGCCGAACATATGGACATGGACATCGCCGGGAACACGGAAGAGGCCATATTTGAAATGGTGATATTCGAGGTTCGCGAAGGTGTGCGACATGTTCGCCTCGCCCGACAGGAAGGGCTTTTCGAAGATCACCTTGTCGCCGCGCTTGATGCGCGAAGTGCCGCGGATATCGTCGGGTGCGGCGCCGATGCGGATTTCCGGACCATAGGCTGCCGGGCGCAGTTTGGAGTGGGCCAGATAGAGATAGTTCATCCGTTCGGTGACGTGGTCCGAAAACTCGTTCGACAGGGCAAAGCCGATGCGGAACGGCGAGCCGTCCTTGGCGATGACGTAAATGCCGGCCATTTCAGGCTCTTCGCCGCCATCGAGCGCGAAGGAGGGCGAGACGAGTGGAGCGCCGGGGGCAGCCGTGCCATAGCCGTTGCCCTTGTAGAACCATTCGGGCTGCACGCCTTTTTCACCGGATTTCGGCTTGCCGTTCTCTAGGCCCATCTTGAACATCTTCATCGAGTCGGTCAGCGTTTCCTCGGCCGCCTCGCTGGTCTTTTTGTGCATCGAATCGCGGGTAGCGGCGGAGCCGAGATGGGTCAGGCCAGTGCCGGTCAGATGCAGGTGGGCGGCGTCGGGATGGGTGATCGGCGGCAGGAAGCGGCCTTCCGCATAGGCCTTTTCGAGATCGACGGCATCGCCGTAACCGTGGGCCTCGATAATCGTGGCAAGCGACTTGCCGCCGTCGGCAGCTTCCATCGCCAGCGCATAGACACTGCCGGCATTCTTGACCGACCTTGCCGCGCCGCCCTGCTCGCGCACGGCGACGACGATCTCTCCGTTGGCACCCTTGATCTGGGAAATAAGCACGACTTCAATCCTTCTCGTTTCGGCGAGTCTCAGAAAAAGCTCCGCCTGTCCGGCTCCCACAGGAGCCGGAATCCATCATTCATATGACTGCGAATGCCTGGGCTGCGCTTAGGCGCTCAGCCCTTGTTCTTGTTGTAGACGTCGAAGAACACGGCGGCGAGAAGCACCGCACCCTTGACCATCTGCTGCGAGTCGGTGCCGAGACCGTGGATCGACATGCCGTTGTTCATGATACCCATGATAAGCGCGCCGATCACCGCACCCGTCACCTTGCCGACGCCGCCCTGGGCCGATGCGCCGCCGATGAAGCAGGCGGCGATGACGTCGAGTTCGAGACCGAAACCGCCCTTGGCCGTCGCCGAGTTGAGGCGCAGCGCTACGATGAGGCCGGCAAGACCGGCAAGCAGGCCCATATTGGCGAAGGTCAGGAAGGTCAGCCGCTCGGTATTGATACCGGAAAGCTTCGTCGCCTTCTCGTTGCCGCCCATGGCGTAGATGCGGCGGCCGATCGTCGTACGGCGGGTAATGAAGGCATAGGCGGCGACGAGAACGAGCATGACGACCAGCACGTTCGGGAAGCCGCGATAGATCGACAGTTGGTAGCCGAGCCCCAGGATAGCGAGCGAGACAATAATGTTCTGGGCGAGGAAGAAGCCCATCGGCTCGACGTCATTGCCGTGCTTCTCGTTCGACAGGCGCTTGCGCCAGGCCAAGTAGAACAGGGTGACGGCGCCGACGACGGTCAGGATGATCGAGGTCGAGTTGATGCCGCCCATATCGAAGAGGTTGGGCAGGAAGCCGATGCTGATCAGCTGGAACTCCGGCGGGAACGGACCGATGCTGGTGCCGGTGCCCGATGCCGTCATCACGAACAGCGTCAGACCGCGGAAAACCAGCATGCCGGCGAGTGTGACGATGAAGGACGGGATCTTGTGATAGGCGACGAAATAGCCCTGCAGACCGCCGACCAGCGCGCCGAGCGCCAGGCAGACGACGCCTGCCAGGACATAATTCATGTGCCACTGCACCGTCATCACGCCGGCGATGGCGCCGATGAAGCCGACGACGGAGCCGACCGACAGATCGATATGGCCGGCGACGATGACGAGCAGCATGCCGAGCGCCATGATGACGATGAACGAGTTCTGCAGGATGATGTTGGTCAGGTTGAGCGGCCTGAAGAGAACGCCGCCGGTCGAGAACTGGAAGAACACCATGATCGCGATGAGTGCGATGAACATGCCGTATTCGCGGATGTTGCCGCGAATGTAGTCCCCGATCGAGACGACACGCCCCTGCTCAGCGATGGGTTGATTGATCGGCGTCATTGTTTCTTCTCCCCTGAGCGCATGATAGCGCGCATGATGGTTTCCTGGCTTGCTTCTCCCTTCGGCAGTTCAGCGACGATGCGTCCTTCGTTCATCACGTAGATGCGGTCACAAGTGCCAAGCAGTTCGGGCATTTCCGACGAGATCATCAGAACGCCTTTCCCATCGGCGGCAAGCTGGTTGATGATAGTATAGATTTCGTATTTCGCGCCGACATCGATGCCGCGCGTCGGCTCGTCCAGGATCAGGACATCGGGGCCGGAGAACAGCCACTTCGACAGCACCACCTTCTGCTGGTTGCCGCCGGAAAGATTGACCGTCTCCTGGAATATGCTGGAGGAGCGTATGCGCAGCTTCGACCGATAGTCGGCCGCAACGCGCGATTCCTTGACGCTGTCGATGACCGAGGCATTGGACACAGCCTTCAGATTGACGAGGGTCGTATTGTGCAGGATCGTGTCGTTGAGCACCAGGCCGAGTTGCTTGCGGTCTTCGGTGACATAGGCGAGACCGGCGTCGATCGCCTTGCGCACGGTGCTGACATCGACCGGCTTGCCGTGCATCAATGCTTCGCCCGAGATCTTGTGGCCATAGGACTTGCCGAACAGGCTCATGGCGAATTCGGTGCGCCCTGCCCCCATCAGCCCGGCGATACCGACGACCTCGCCCTTGCGGACGGTAATGTTGATATTGTGCAGGACCTGACGGTCGCGGTGCTGCTGGTGATAGGCGTTCCAGTTCTTCACTTCGAGAATGGTTTCGCCGATCGGCACCGAACGGGGGGGATAGCGGTCTTCGAGATCGCGGCCGACCATGTTGCGGATGATAATGTCTTCGCTGATCTCGTCGGCGTGACAGTCGAGCGTCTTGACGGTCATGCCGTCGCGCAGGACGGTGATCTGGTCGGCAACCTTGCGGATTTCGTTCAGCTTGTGGGAAATGATGATCGAGGTGATGCCCTGCTTGCGGAACTCCATCAGCAGCATGAGCAGCGCATCGGAATCGCTTTCGTTGAGCGAGGCCGTCGGCTCGTCGAGGATGAGCAGCTTGACGCTCTTCGACAGCGCCTTGGCGATCTCGACGAGCTGCTGCTTGCCGACACCGATGTCGGTCACCAGCGTGTTCGGAGATTCGGACAGGCCGACCTTCTTGAGCAACTGCTTGGTACGGTTGAAGGTCTCATCCCAGCTGATGACGCCATTCTTGGCATTCTCGTTGCCCAGGAAGATGTTTTCGCCGATCGACAGCAACGGCACGAGCGCCAGTTCCTGGTGGATGATGACGATGCCGATTTCTTCGGAGTCCCTCAGCGCCTTGAAGTGGCGCGTCTCGCCTTCATAGACGATATCGCCGTCATAACTTCCGGTGGGATAAACACCCGATAGCACTTTCATCAGGGTCGATTTGCCGGCCCCGTTTTCGCCTACCAATGCGTGAATTTCACCCTTGCGAACCTTGAGGTTCACGTTCTCCAGCGCCTTGACGCCCGGGAACGTCTTGGTGATGCTCCGCATTTCGAGGATGGTATTGTCCATAGTCAAATTTCCAGCGTCCCCAGCCCGTCAATGGGTGGGTAATCATAAAATCGAAGGCCGGAACCCGCAAGCGCAGGCTCCGGCCTCCAGCTTAACTTACTTCAGCTTGTCTTCGGTGTAGTAACCGCTGTCGATCAGGACCTGCTTGTAGTTGGTCTTGTCGACGGCAACCGGCTTCAGCAGATAGGACGGTACGACCTTGACGCCGTTGTCGTAGGTCTTGGTGTCGTTGACCTCGGGCTCCTTGCCGGACATGACGGCATCGACCATGGAAACCGTGACCTTGGCGAGTTCGCGAGTGTCCTTGAAGATCGTCGAGTACTGTTCGCCAGCGATGATCGACTTGACCGACGGGATTTCAGCGTCCTGGCCGGTGACGATCGGCAGCGGCTGGCTGGCAGTGCCGTAACCAACGCCCTTCAGCGAGGAGATGATGCCAATCGAGAGGCCGTCATAGGGAGACAGGACGGCGTCGACCTTGGCGTCGGTGTAGTTGGCCGAGAGCAGGTTGTCCATGCGGGCCTGGGCCGTTGCCGGATCCCAACGCAGCGTGCCGACCTTGTCCATGCCGGTCTGGCCGGACTTCACGACGAGCTTGCCCGAGTCGATGTAGGGCTGCAGGACGGACATGGCGCCATCATAGAAGAAGAAGGCGTTGTTATCATCCGGCGAACCGCCGAAGAGTTCGATGTTGAACGGGCCCTTGCCGTCCTTGAGGCCGAGACCGTCAACGATGGAGTTGGCCTGAAGAACGCCGACCTGGAAGTTGTCGAAGGTGGCGTAGTAGTCGACGTTTGCCGAATCGCGGATCAGGCGGTCATAAGCAATGACCTTGATGCCGGCATCATGGGCCTTCTGGAGAACGTCGGACAGCGTCGTGCCGTCGATCGAAGCGATAACGAGAACCTTGACGCCCTTGGTCACCATGTTTTCGATCTGCGACAACTGGTTCGGAATGTCATCGTCGCCATACTGCAGGTCGGTGCCGTAACCGGCGGCCTGCAGCTGCTTGACAATGTTGTTGCCGTCGTCGATCCAGCGAGCCGAAGCCTTGGTCGGCATTGCAATGCCGACGGTGCCCTTGTCCGCGGCCATCGCCGGTGCAACGAATGAAGCGACGCCGAAGGCAGCCGCAGCCATCAATGAGATAATGGATTTCATTTCTCTCTCCCTTGTTAATAGAGCAGCGGACGAAAAATCGCCCGCCCCGAAACTGTGGCAGGTTCCGTATTGGATAGTTACTTCAGATGGTGAGAAACGAAGTAGGTCTCCTCCACGATCTCACACGTGTTGAGTGCCAACCAGCACACGGCGGCAAACTGGTATGGATTCCTATAACTGTCAAATAGAATAAGTGGTAATGTGCATAACAATTTTGGTATATCGTTAAAAAGTATTACTTTTGATGGAGCGCAGTGGGGAGGCTGCAACCATGACGATCGTTTCAGAGCCCGTTTTGATGGATCACGTCGATATCCACAGCGACAATTTTGGCGACGACAGCTTTCTCCGTTCGGGACTTAAGCTGAATCACCTGCGCGTTATCGTCGCAATCGAAGATAGTGGACAGATTTCCGCAGCCGCAGAAGTTCTCAACATCTCACAGCCCGCCGCATCGCGCATGCTGTCGGAAATGGAGGCGATTACCAAGACATCGCTCTATGAGCGCGTAGCCCGCGGCGTGGTGCTGACGACCTTCGGCGCGGCGCTTGCCAGACGCGCCCGCAAGATCCTTCTGGAGTTGCGCGAGGCGAGCCGCGAGATCGGCGAATTGAAGAGCGGCAAGGGCGGCTCGGTCTTCATCGGCGCGGTGACGGCGCCGGCCATGAGCCTCGTCGTGCCGGCGATCGACAGGGTGCGCAAGGCCTATCCTGGAATCGAGATCAACATCCAGGTGGAGACGAGCAACGTGCTCGCCCGCGAGTTGCTTGCCGCCCGCCACGACTTCATCATCGGCCGCATTCCCGACGACCTCAACCCGCGCCTGTTCGAGGTGAAAGAGATCGGCATCGAACGGGCCTGCCTGATCGTGCGCAACCGCCATCCGCTCTTGAAAAGGAAGAAGACGAGCAGCCTTATCGATGTCCGGGATTACGACTGGGTGTTCCAGCCGCCGGGCACTCTGCTGCGCCGCACGATCGAGGACATCTTCCTGTCACACGATGTGGCGCTGCCGGAGAACATCGTCAACACCTCGTCGCTGTTGCTCACCTGCGCCATCGTCTGCGAAACCGATGCGATCGCCCCCGTCGCCGTCGACGTCGCCCATTTCCTCGCAAGCCAAGGCGCGAGGGCGTCCGATGTGCGCATGCTGCCGATCGATTTCGACATCAACGTCAAGCCCTACAGCCTGATCACCGCGAGAGAACGGGCCCTGCCGCCGAGCGCCAAGCTGCTCTATAACATCATCATCGAGGAGAGCCGCAAGCAGGGCGGTTAGATCCCGGCGCCGGGCCGCAGTTCTCGGACGACAGATGCTCCACCGATTTAAACCCGGCAAGCCCTGCGCCATCTTGCCAGGATCTAATGTCTTCGAGAGGAAGGCGCATGCTGTTCGGACAATCGGTATTTCAATCAGTGCTCGAGCGGCTGAGGGCGGAAGAAGAACCGCCCGAAGAGACGCAAGCGCCGGCTGCCCACCGCGTATCCGGGCTTGCCACCGGCCTCGCATTCGATGTCATGCAAGGCATCTCGGTCGCCTCGCAGCGGATTGGCGAAGCCTATTTCGATAATCTGGGCGGCGGGCCTGCGGCCGAGGAGGCTCCCCCACCGCAGCCGGAGCCCGTCATGCCGAACCATCTCGCCCGCATTGCCCCCGAAGAGATCGCCATCGAACTGGCGATCGCTGCCGCCGATACCCAACAGACGCTGAACGAGAAGCGGCGCGCCTTTGCCAAGGCCAATCATCCTGATGGTGTCGCGGCACCTTTCCGCGACAATGCCAACAGGCGCATGATGGTCGCCAATCTGCTGATCGACGAGGCGCTGCGCCGCCTGCCGCGTAGCTGAAAACTGTCTCCCATGCAGGCAAATTTTCCGGGCTTTGAGGAGCCGTCGATTTGCGACAGCTATATGGGCTGCTTTTCAGTTGCGTCAATGGATTCGACCTCGGCTACGGAAGTGATTAACAAGCTCAGCTTAGGCCTGGCGATCCTGCTTATCGTCGGATACGCGCTGGGGCTGCCGTTGACTCTCAAGACGCATCGGGAGTCTTTTGCTGCCGCCGAGCATGCCGCGACCGACGAAACCCCGTGGCCGATTGGGCTGGCGCTGTCCACGCTGGCCGGCGTAACGATACTGGTCGCGCTGGTCAGCGAGATCTTCGTCGAGTCGGTGCAGGAGGCTGCCAAGGTTTTTGGAATGACACCTGCCTTCGTCGGTTTCATCGTCGTCGCACTGGTGGGCGGCGCAGCCGAAATGGCTTCGGCATTTTCCGGTGCACGAAGGCTTAAATTTTGCGAAAGGCTTAGCAGACCAGCTGCTGACGAAGCTGATGAAAGCGGAAAATCTTGTCGTGCTCGGACCCGATCGGCGCCGGGTGCCCAACCAATCATTCCACAGTTCAATCTGCAGGGAAGCGTGGTTATCGAGGGATCGGCCTTTCCTGGAGTCTGACGAAGCCCATCAAGGATGTCTCCATAGCCTAGCGTTTCAGATCATATGTTTGATGGGATGCGCGAAGCTCCGCCAAGGTTTTGCCGACGCAGGTGCCTCCACCTTCGCCGCCGATCGCCTTGGCCTTGCCGTCAAGCGTGATCGTGCCGGCGATGCGTTCGGACGCCTGATAGGTTGCAACGCCATCCTGCGAGATGCGTGACAAGTAGAAGGTGTGGTAGGTTTCATTGTACTTGCACTGGATGACCAAAGGAAATTGCTCAACCAGATCGTCCTGCGCCTGTACGACGAGTAGAAAGGTCACCAGCCACAGCAGACCCGCAACGCATGTAGTGACCGCGGCATTCGATCTCCGGCCGAATAAGTATCTCATTGTTCAACCCCTCTTTGAACGATCGAGCTTCAATCCATCGCGGCTTTTGCTTCCGTGCTTCTGCATAACCTTATTCCCGAAGCGCCCCCGACGTCCGGGCGAAATGCGTCAGGTGGTGAGCGCGATGAGCGCATCACGATCCAGAAGGCGAACGACACGCTGCAGCTTGCCTTTCAGGCAAAGGACGCCTTTTTCGCGGAGTTTCGTGAAGCAGCGGGCAACCGTCTCGACTGTCAGCCCGAGATAGTCGGCGACATCGCTGCGCGACATCATCATGTCGAATTCCAGATCTTTCGGATGACGGTCGGCCATTTCACAAACGAAAGCCGCGACCCGCTTCAGCGCACTTTGCTCAGTGATGACGAGCTGCTTGTGCTGCGCCTTTGCGAGGTTCGTCAGGGCGATGTGAAGAAGGTCGACAGGGACGACCGCGTTCTGGTTGGTTCGAAAAGGTCTGATGGAGGCATCGCAGACGGCTTCCGCGAAGTCGGTGCGAACTTTCCCGCTTTCAAGGCCGAACCATTCGCCCTCGCCGCAGAATGACAGGATATATCGCTGTCCGCTGGACGTCAGGCGGTAAATCCGCACCGCGCCGGTTTCGACCTGATAGATTGCGAGTGCATATTCGCCTTCGCTGTAGATTGTCTCGTTGGCCTTCAGCCTGATCGACTGATCCTTGGTTGTTGCGACAGAAGTTCCAGGGTGACGGCCAGGAACTGCCGGTTGCCTCATGGCCGCGTGGTGTTGAAGCATATGCATCGCCCCCCAATCGTCTGGCAACATAACCAATCGCCGTTTGCCCCGATATTCGAGACACCCCTTAAGTATCGCTACTGAAGCCAGACCCCGAGAGTTGTGTGAGGCGGTGACGGGCCTAACGGGCATGCGTCCAAGCTCCATGATCGGACAGGGCCTTGGCAGTTTCGACCGGCTGTGCTGCCGTGTCCAGTGTGATGGCCATCCGCATGAGTTCCGCCAGATTACGTGCGCCCATTTTGGCCATCACGTTGGCGCGGTGGACTTCGACCGTACGTGCGCTGATACCAAGATGATAGGCGATCATCTTGTTCTGCAGGCCATCAAGCACACCGGTCAGAACCTGGTGTTCGCGCTCCGTGAGCTGGCGAAGACGCGCTGCAACGCTCTCGGAATCAGCGATGGCTCCGCCCGGGCGCCTCTGTCCCACCGCCGCGTTGATCGCCGCTATAAGCGCCTCGTCTCCGACGGGTTTTTCAAGGAATTCGGATGCGCCCGCCTTCATCGCCCGGACGGCGGCGGCGATGTCGCCCTGACCGGTAATGACAATGACCGGAACGTTCAGCCTGAAACGGCGCAGACGCTGGAGCAGTTCGATGCCATCGACATCGGGCATGCGCAGGTCCGTCACGAGGCAGCTTCGTCCCGAAAGCGGCAATAGTTCCAGAAAGGCTTGGGCAGAGCTATGCGTGCGAACCGCGAAACCTGCCGAGGCCAACAGAAACGTCAAAGATCGCCTGAGCGACTCCTCGTCATCGACGAGATGGATCGTGAGGTCGTTTGCCATTGGTTGTTGTCTCCACCAGCGGAAGGGAAAACGAAAGGATTGAACCGCCATCCATTCGATTGCGCGCGCTTATGCGACCGCCATGCGCCTCGATGATGCGCTTGGACAATGCCAGGCCCATGCCGAGGCCACGCGGTTTGCTAGTCACGAAGGGACGAAACAGCGCCTCTTCGATGTCGATCGCAATTCCGCAGCCATTGTCGGTTACGTCGACAATGAGACGGGATAAATCGTCGGTTCTGGTTCGGATGGCAATATGCGGCTGCGCGATAGCGTCGGTAGCCTCCACGGCATTGCGAACAAGGTTGGTCAGCACCTGCGCGATCTGGACGCGGTTGGCAAGCACAGCGTCCCGCTCCGCTTCGAGCTGAAACTCGGCGCAAAGGCCTTTTCGCTGCGATCCGGCAAGCGCGAATGCCGTCGCCTCATGAATAAGCGCGTGCATCGCCTCGATCTTTCTCTCGTCGGCGCCACGCTTGGCGAATTCCCTGATGTTCTGCACGATCTTTCCCGCCCACAGGGCGTGCTGCGTAATCTCGGACAGGGCTTCACGGAGGTCTTCGCCATGGCCGCGACGATCCTTGGTCAGAAGCCGCCCGCAACCTTGCGCGTATGCGGCGATCGACGCCAGCGGCTGGGCAAGTTCATGAGCCAGGGTCGATGTCATTTCCCCGAGCGCAACTATTCTGGCGATGCGGGCAAGCTCCCGCTGAAGCTCCTGGACACGCTGCAAAGTCTCGCGTTCGGTGCGGAAGTCCTCGAAGATCACCGCAGAGAAGTGTCCTTTGCTGTCCTGCTCCCTGATGATCGTCAGGGCCGTCGGAAATTGAGCGCCGCTCCTGGTGATCGCCACGCCGGACCGCACCACGCCCCGGTCCGCCCAGCGTCCCTTCAACGAAACATCCGGTGTCGGATACCAGACGAAGTCGATGTCCTGACCGAGCAATTCGTCTTCCTCATAACCGAACAACGCCACGGCAGCCCTGTTGCAGGCCGAAATCCGGTGGTGGTCGGTAATGAAGAACACAGCGTCCGGGAGGTGTTCATAGAATTGCCGGATCCAGTCCACCGACGGTCCGCTGTCGTCCTCACGCAAATTTCCCGGCCGGTCGCGGCCTGTCATCCGAGCTTCCATGAATGAGGTTCGTCCCGCGACGTCCGGGTCAACGCGATCGCATTCGTCGACATGCGGCGCCTCCATCTTGATAGACATGATGGTTCCCTCCGCCCTTTGAGGACCAGTCGGCCCTTGATGGGCTTAGCCTCTCACAATGACTTGAGACATTAACACCTTTGGGAAATGGGACGGTGTAGTATCGCGTAGCCTCTATGGGTGTCCCGTGCCGATTGCTGGTCGAAAACCCTAGTCTTCCTTGTGTTTTGCCTCCGCTCCCTCCATTGATCCGGCTCAATGCCGCGGGTCTATTCTTCCGCTACTCTGGCAGCAAATGGGCTCACGGCCACTTGAGGAGCAGGAAGATGAAGAAGATTGCCCTTGCTATTGCCATTTCGACCGCCGCGCTGGTTGCGGCGCCTGTCGACGCCCAGCAGACCCGCAAGGAATACCGGCGCATGAACTGGGCCGAGAACCTGCCGGGGCACATCAAAACCTATCATGACAAGCGGTTTTCAATCGTCAGCTTTCGAACGGCGGTTGAAGTGGGCGCCATGCCTTCGCCTGGCAGCGAAGAACATGTGAAGGAAATCCGGGCGGCTATCCGTTCCAACCCTTGGCTCGTCCAGCAATTGAAGGCCAAGAAGCTGACGCCCAACCAAATAGAATGGGTGACGCGCGCCCGTAACGGTAACCTGACCTTCTATATTGAGTGAATGTTGCCGAAGCCACAGGGCCTCATCGTCTAACGGAAGGGCGGAACAATGATGTCGTTGCGCCGCCGCCTGCAAAGCGCCGGCTGGGGAACCAATGCTGGACGTGCGACCGGCCTGCCTAAGAACAGCCCCGTATCCGGTCGACGCTCGTGCACCATCGGGGAGGGTTCGGTGAAGTGGCGGTTGGTCGTCGAAGCTCCATTCGAAGAGGATATCGAACTCGCAGTCATCGACGGCGATGGTATCCACGCCCTGGTTTTTCCATGCCAGCGCCTGGCGCGCGGATGGGCCAATGCCTTGACGGGCGAGATCCTGGACGTTCATCCCACCCATTGGCGCGCATGGCAGATACGGCCAGACGATGGGTCCGATCTTCACTGAGCGACGGCATATTCCGGGTGCTGAGGGCCGGAGTCACGAATGCTGCACCGCACCTTGTCTGCAATCAATGACATGAGTGGACCGGCCAAAATAATCTAACGCTGTTCAAAGAGCCGGCGGCGCGGCCGCTATCCCCGTTGCTGGAAGGAGGACCACATGCGTGGTTTCGGTGTTCATTCTGAGGTCGGAAAACTGAGAACCGTCATGGTCTGCCGACCATCTTTGGCTCATCAGCGCCTGACGCCTGCAAACTGCCATGATCTGCTTTTTGACGATGTCCTCTGGGTCCATGAGGCCCAGAAGGACCATTATGATTTCGTCCTGAAGATGCAGGAAAGAGGAGTGGAGGTCCTCGAACTCCACGATCTGCTCGGTCAGGCCCTCGCCAACAAGCAGGCGCGCGATTTCATCCTGGACCGGCGCATCACCCCGAATGTGCTTGGCTCGCAGGTTGCCGAAGCAATGCGTCCGTGGCTCGATGAAATGCCGGCTACGCAACTTGCCGCTTTCATGATCGGTGGCATCGCGATCTCCGACCTACCTGACGTCAAGGCCAAGGCGTTGATGCTCAGCGCCCTGCCGGAAAGCGATTTCGTCATCCCGCCCATTCCCAACACACTATTCCAGCGCGATCCCTCCTGCTGGATCTATAACGGCGTGACCTGCAACCCGATGTTCTGGCCGGCGCGACGCGCCGAGACACTGATTCAGCGTGCCATCTACAAGTTTCATCCGATCTTCCAGGGCGGCGATTTCCAGATCTGGTGGGGTGACGCCGATCATCAATTCGCCAATGCCTCGATGGAAGGCGGCGACGTCATGCCGATCGGGAACGGCACGGTGTTGATCGGCATGGGCGAGCGCACCACCTATCAGGCGGTCGGCCAGGTGGCTCAGGCCCTTTTCAGAAGCAACGCGGCGAAGCGAGTGATCGGCTGCCTGATGCCGAAGAGCCGCGCGGCAATGCATCTCGACACGGTTTTCAGCTTCTGCGACCGCGACGTCGTCACACTGTTTGCCGAGGTCGTCGATCAGATCCGTTGCTACAGCATGCATCCCAAGGACGACGACGGCACATTCGAGATCCATCCAGAAAATGCGCCGATGCTCGATGTCGTCGCCGAAGCGCTTGATCTGCCGAAGCTGCGCACCGTCGAGACCGGAGGCAACTCCTACCAGGCCGAACGCGAACAATGGGACGACGGCAACAATGTCGTGGCGCTCGAGCCCGGCGTCGTCGTTGCCTACGACCGAAACACCTATACGAATACGCTGCTGCGCAAGGCGGGCGTCGAGGTCATCACCATCCGCGGCTCCGAACTCGGACGCGGTCGCGGTGGCGGGCACTGCATGACGTGCCCGATCTGGCGCGATCCCGCTTACTGACCGTTTCCATCCACGAACCAGACCGACGGAGCAAGACCATGAGTTTCAATCTGCGCAATCGATCGCTTCTGACCGTGCAGGACTATACGCCGCGAGAATTCCGCTATCTCCTCGATCTCGCCCGCGACCTGAAACGGGCCAAATATGCCCGCACCGAGCAGGAGCATCTGAAGGGCAAGGAAATCTGCCTGATCTTCGAAAAAACCTCGACAAGAACGAGGTGCGCCTTCGAAGTCGCCTGCTCTGACCAAGGCGCCAATGTAACCTATCTCGATCCATCGGGATCGCAGATCGGGCACAAGGAATCCTTCAAGGACACGGCGCGGGTGCTGGGGCGCATGTATGACGCGATCGAATATCGTGGCTCCGCACAGAAGGGCGTGGAGACGCTGGCAAAATACGCCGGCGTGCCCGTCTATAACGGTCTGACCGATGAATATCATCCGACGCAGATGATCGCCGACGTCATGACCATGCGCGAACATAGCGACAAGCCGATCGCGCAAATTAAATATGCATATGTCGGCGACACGCGCTCGAATATGGGGCATTCGCTGCTGATCGTCGGCTGCCTTCTCGGCATGGATGTGCGTATCTGCGGGCCGAGATCACTGTGGCCCTCGGAAGAATACATGAAGATCGCCAGGGATTTGCAGCAGGCTTCGGGTGCCCGGCTGCTGGTCACCGAAGATCCGCGAGAGGCCGTCAAGGACGTGGATTTCATCCATACGGATGTCTGGGTTTCGATGGGCGAGCCGAAGGACGTCTGGCGCGAACGCATCAAGCTGCTCACCCCCTACCAGGTCAATCAGGACCTGATGAAGGCGACCGGCAATCCGCAGACCAAGTTCATGCATTGCCTGCCGGCATTTCATGACACCGAGACGACGCTCGGCAAGCAGATCGCCGAAGATTACGGCATGGACAACGGGCTTGAAGTGACCAACGACGTCTTCGAATCCGAAGCCAATGTCGCCTTCGAACAGGCGGAAAACCGCCTGCACACGATCAAGGCCCTGCTCGTAGCAACCCTGGGAGACTAGCATGCGTGTGGTCATTGCGCTTGGCGGCAATGCGCTTCTCCGGCGCGGGGAAGCGATGACCGCCGATACACAGAGGCGGAACGCGCGCATCGCCGCCGAGGCGATTGCGCCCTTGGCGGCCGAACACGAGATCGTCGTAACCCACGGCAATGGCCCTCAGGTCGGGCTGCTTGCGCTCCAGGGGGCGGCCTACAAACCAGAGGAGGCCTATCCGCTCGATGTTCTCGGCGCCGAGACCGAGGGCATGATCGGCTATATGCTGGAACAGGAACTCGGCAATCTCCTGCCGTTCGAGCAACCTCTGGCAACGCTTCTTACAATGGTGGAAGTCGACGCCGATGATCCCGGTTTCCGGAACCCTACCAAGTTCGTCGGACCGGTCTACGACAAGGGCGAGGCGGATCGGATCCGCACGGAGAAGGGTTGGGTGTTCAAGCAGGACGGCGAAAAATGGCGTCGCGTTGTCGCCTCGCCGGCGCCGAAGCGCATCTTCGAGACCCGGCCCGTGCGCTGGCTTCTGGAGCAGCGCACCATCGTCATCTGTGCAGGCGGCGGCGGAATTCCAACGATGTACGAAAAGGGCGCTGATCGAAAACTGATCGGCGTCGAGGCCGTGATCGACAAGGATCTGTGCTCGGAACTGCTGGCGCGAGAACTCCAGGCCGATCTTTTGATCATGGCGACGGATGCCGAGGCAGTGTGCATCGATTGGGGCAAGCCGTCCCAGAAGGCGATCCACCGCGCTCGTCCTGACGATCTCGCCCAGTTCTCCTTCCCGGCCGGCTCTATGGGCCCGAAGGTCGATGCTGCCTGCCATTTTGCCCGGGCAAACGGCAAGACGGCCGCAATCGGCTCTCTTGCCGAAATCGCCGGGATGGTGCGCGGCGACCGCGGGACGATCATCAACGAGCGTTTCGACACCCTGAGCTGGCATGCCTGAGGGCCTGGTCGATCAGGCAAACTTATCCTGAGACGGCAGCGGTTGCGTTACGGCGCTCGCTGCCGTCTCCTTGTCTGTCGCGCCAGCCGCATTGCGTCTTTGCCAGACATAGACGGGGATGCCGAGCATCAGCAGCACGAGGCCGTAGAGCACCGGTTCGGCGCCGGAGCCGTAAAGGGTAAAGATCGCAAAGAGGAACGCGATGAGTTCGATCACGCTCACTCGCGGCATTCGCCCATCAGTCATGCCCGCGACAAGGCTTCCGGCAAGCGCGCAGAAAGCATAGGGAACGACGGCGGCCATGGTGCTCAGCCCGACCATCAGCCGATAGACGGCGGCAAAGCCTTCGGAACCGAGCGCCTGGACGAGCACGAGGAGCGTTGCGAACGAGGCCGAGATGATCATGCCCCACGCCGGCACGCCTCGTGGGGAGAGCCGGGCAAACAGCGGCGGAAACAGCCCGTCTCGGGCAGCAGCCATCGGAACCTGCCCCATCAGCAAGGTCCAGCCGTTGAGCGCGCCGATCGAGGAGACCAGAACCGCAAGCGAGATCGCCAGTTCGCCGGGCCGTCCCCACATGATCCCAGCCGCCTGGGAAAATGGCGCAACCGACTGAACAAGCTGTTCACGGGGCACGAGGCCCATCACCACGATTGTGCCAAGCACATAAAGGGCAGCGGCGATGGAAATGCCGAGGACGGTCGATCGCGGGATTGTCCGCTCCGCATTCTCCACGTCGCCGGCTGGAACGGTCGCTGATTCCAGCCCCAGATAGGCAAACATGGTGAGAGGCGCCAGTGTCGCAAAGGACTGCAGCAACGGCTGACCGCTCGGATTGAATTCGGCGAAATGCGAGGTATCGATGTAGAGAAGGCCGATGATAGCAACGGCGCCGAAGGGCAGCAGTTTAGCGTAAGTCGTGACCTGCGCGAAGACACCGGCCGCGTGAACGCCGCGAAGATTGACGAGCACGATCGCCCAGATTACGCCGAGCGTCAGGACGGTCGCGGCGAAGCGATTGGCAAGGGTAGGGAAGAGATCCACCATCACGCCGGCGAAGGCAATAGCGATAACGGGCAGCGATGTCCATATCGAGATCCAATAGCCCCAGGCGATCAGAAAGCCGGCGAAATCGCCATAGGCGAGCCGTGTATAAGCGTAGGGGCCACCGACAGCGGGCACGAGGCTCGCCAGGCGCGCGAAGGTCAGGCCCAGGCAAATCGCGCCGGCGCCCATGATGATCCAGACGATAATCGCAAGGTTGCCGTAGGGCGCGACAGCGGCCGGTGAAAGATAAAAGCCCGAGCCCACCATATTGCCGACCACGATGGCGGTGCAGGCAGCAAGTCCGAGGCTCTTGCCATTTTGCGACGTTGTCATGAGCTTCCCCCCGCGAGCCGGCTGCCCGGAGCCGATGTCTCTGCGGACCGCCTTCAAGCCGTAATTGTCGTAGCAAAAACCGGCTGCCGCAATCCGGATCAATGCGTAGTCTGGCGGGCTGGTGTAGCCTTCGTCATCGAGATAAAGCTGCTAAAGCACGTCGGATGAGGGGCGGAGCGGAGGTGAAGTCGACGATGCTGAGCGAGCAAGGGTTTCTCCGGACATCGATTGCAGCGACCGTCGTGGTCGCTACGCTTGGCGTCGTCTTCGGCATTTTTTCCGGCTCCTTCTCGATCGCCTTCGACGGCGTTTATTCGCTGGCTGATGCGGCGATGACCGGACTGGCGCTCTGGGTTTCCAGCCTGATCCTGAAGTCGACGCAGAGCGACGCTCGATCCGGCAGAATCCGGAACCGCTTCACCATGGGATTCTGGCATCTCGAGCCCATCGTGCTGATGCTCAACGGCTGCCTGTTGATGACGGTTGGCATCTATGCGCTGATCAGCGCGATCATCAGCATCTTAAACGGCGGTCACGAACTGCGCTTCGGCGTGGCGATCGCCTATTCTGCGGCGACCCTGCTCGTTTGCGCCGCCATGGCCTTCCTCGGCGTCAGAGTGAACGCCCACACCAAATCCGATTTCATCTCGCTCGACATCAAGGCCTGGATCATGTCGGGCGGCATTGCGCTTGCCCTGCTCATTGCATTCCTAATTGGCATGGCCGTGCAGGCGACCCCGGCTGCCTGGCTTGCTAGCTATATGGACCCGGCGGTTCTGGCGCTGGTCTGCCTCATCATTATTCCGCTTCCGATTGGCGTCGTTTGGAGGTCGTTGACGGAGATCCTGCTGATCGCCCCTGTCGACCTCCAGGAGCACGTCGATCGTGTCGCCTCGGAAACGGTCCGCCGCCTCGGCTTCCTCTACCACCGCTCCTATGTTGCCCGGGTCGGCCGCGCGATGCAGATCGAACTGTATTTCATCGTCCCTCAAGGGCTTCCTGCAAAGACCGTGGAGGAGTGGGACGCGCTCCGCGACGAGATAGGGGACGCGATCGGCGACGAAAGCGCCAATCGCTGGCTGACGATCGCCTTCACCGCCGATGCGGAGTGGGCCGAATAGCCTATTCAAAATCCAAGTTCCCCCGGCGACGTCGAAATGCTTCGGGTCACCTTGATTGCAATCAAGGACGCTGCACGACCCGTAATGTACGATCCTCCAACCTGAGATGCACGCGGGCTGCATGGCGGCCGCAGCCTTTGACGTCCGGTTCTGGAGGAACGCATGGAATTCCAGATGGCATTTCCGATAGCCGTTATCGACGAGGATTTTGACGGCAAGAGCGCTGCCGGACGGGGTATGCGGGATCTCGCTGCCGCCATCGAAAGGGAAGGGTTCCGGATCGTTTCCGGCGTTTCCTATGAGGATGCCCGCCGTCTCGTCCATGTCTTCAACACAGAGTCCTGCTGGCTGGTCTCCGTCGACGGCACCGAAGACAAGACAACGCGCTGGCAGGTGCTGGTAGAGGTGCTCGCTGCGAAGCGGCAGAGGAACGACCGCCTGCCGATCTTCCTCTTCGGCGACGACACGACGGCGGAAGACGTGCCGGCGCCGGTGTTGCGCCATGCCAATGCCTTCTTCCGGCTGTTCGAGGATTCGGCGGAATTCATGGCGCGCTCCATCGCGCAGGCCGCCCGCAACTATCTCGAGCGGCTGCCACCGCCGATGTTCAAGGCGCTGATGGATTATACGCTGGAAGGCGCTTATTCATGGCATACGCCCGGCCATGGCGGTGGCGTCGCCTTTCGCAAGAGCCCGGTGGGCCAGCTCTTCTACACGTTCTTCGGCGAAAATACGCTGCGATCCGATATTTCCGTATCGGTCGGCAGCATCGGTTCGCTT
This sequence comes from Rhizobium sp. Nf11,1, assembly GCF_050587665.1. Classification (NCBI taxonomy): domain Bacteria; kingdom Pseudomonadati; phylum Pseudomonadota; class Alphaproteobacteria; order Hyphomicrobiales; family Rhizobiaceae; genus Rhizobium; species Rhizobium sp. Nf11,1. Next base: position 160,922 of record NZ_JBOBHU010000013.1, read on the forward strand.
CTCGATCACGTCGGGCCGATCGCCGAGGGCGAGCGCAATGCCGCGCGCATCTTCGGTACCGACGAAACTCTCTTCGTCGTCGGCGGCACGTCGACTGCCAACAAGATCATATGGCACGGCATGGTCGGGCGCGGCGATCTCGTGCTGTGCGACCGCAACTGCCACAAATCAATCCTGCATTCCCTCATCATGACGGGCGCCACCCCAATCTATCTGACGCCGTCGCGCAATGGACTCGGCATCATCGGTCCGATCTCGAAGGATCAGTTCACGCCTGAAGCGATCGCCAGCAAGATCGCCGCCAGCCCCTTTGCCGGACAGACCAGCGGCAAAGTCCGGCTGATGGTCATCACCAACTCGACCTATGATGGCCTCTGCTACAATGTCGATGCGATCAAGGCGTCGCTCGGCGACGCGGTGGAGGTGCTGCATTTCGACGAAGCCTGGTACGCCTATGCCAATTTCCACGAATTCTACGATGGCTTTCACGGGATCTCGTCGAACCGGCCTACCCGATCGCAAAACGCCATTACGTTTGCCACGCACTCGACGCACAAGCTGCTGGCCGCCCTTTCCCAGGCATCGATGATCCATATCCAGCATGCCGAGACCAAGCGTCTCGACATCACCCGCTTCAACGAAGCCTTCATGATGCATACCTCGACCTCGCCGCAATATGGCATCATCGCCTCCTGCGATGTCGCGGCCGCCATGATGGAACAGCCAGCCGGCCGCGCCCTGGTGCAGGAGACGATTGATGAGGCGATCAGCTTCCGCCGGGCGATGAACGCGGTGAGGAAACAGACGGAAGGCACCTGGTGGTTTGACGTCTGGGAGCCGACGGCTGCCGGGCAGACGCCGAGCGATACCCGTGCCGATTGGGTCCTGAAGCCGGATGATGCCTGGCATGGTTTTGCCGGCCTTGCCGAAAACCATGTCATGGTCGACCCGATCAAGGTCACCATCCTGTCGCCGGGTCTCTCGGCGAGCGGAGTGATGGATGAGCACGGCATACCGGCTGCCGTTATCACCAAGTTCCTGTCGTCTCGGCGCATTGAGATCGAAAAAACCGGTCTCTATTCCTTCCTCGTGCTTTTCTCGATGGGTATTACCCGCGGCAAATGGAGCACGCTGATCACTGAGCTCCTCAATTTCAAGGATCTCTATGATGCCAACGCGCCGTTGACGCGAGCGCTGCCCGCGCTCGCCGCCGCGCATCAGGAAGCCTATGCCGGCATGGGGTTGAAAGATCTCTGCGCGCAGATCCATGCGATCTACCGCAAAGATGACGTCCCGAAGGCGCAGCGCGAGATGTACACTGTCCTGCCCGAAATGGCATTGCGTCCGGCGGACGCCTATGACCGGCTGGTCAAAGGCAGGATCGAGAGCGTCGAGATTAACAATCTCATGAACCGCATCCTCGCCGTGATGATCGTTCCCTATCCGCCGGGAATTCCGCTGATCATGCCCGGCGAGAGGATCACCCAATCGACGAAATCGATTCAGGATTACCTGCTCTACGCCCGCGATTTCGATCGCAAGTTCCCCGGTTTCGAAACCGATATCCATGGTCTTCGCTTCGCTCCCGGCGACGGCGGACGCCGCTATCTCGTCGATTGCATTGCAGAGGAGGCGCCAGAATGATCCCGCGCGATGTGAAGTCTCCAACGGTCGCCATACCGTTCCACAAGCTGCTGAAAATTGTCGCCGTCATCGACCGCGACAATCCCCAGGCACAGGAGCTGGTGGCGCAGATCACCGCTCAGGGCTTCGAGGTGGAAGTGCGGGGCGACTATTCAGCCGATGTGTCCGAGGATGCTGACGTCGGTGCCTATATCGGCTCGGTCGAAGGCGGCCTGCTGCTTCCGGCACGCAGTTTCCTGCGGTCCGTCAGGGATATCGGCTTTCGCACGCCCATCTGGGCGATGGCCGATACACTGACGATCGGGGACATGGATGTCGTGGAAATGGCTGGCGAAGTGGACGGGTTCGTCTACCTCGGTCAGCAGACACCAGTCTTCTATGCCAAGCAGATCGTGTCCAGCGCCGTCAACTACGGCAAATCGCTGCTCCCGCCATTCTTCGGCGGCATGATGGCCTATGATGGCGAAGCCAATATCGCCTTTGATTGCCCAGGGCACCAGGGCGGCCAGTTCTATCGAAAGTCGCCGGCTGGCCAGCTCTTCTTCAAATATTTCGGCGAAAGCATTTTCCGCAACGACCTCTGCAATGCAGATGTCGATCTCGGCGATCTGCTCATCCATGAAGGGCCTGCCGTCGAAGCTCAGAAAGCGGCGGCGCGCATCTTCGGCGCCGACCGGACCTATTTCATCCTGAACGGTACGAGCACCTCCAACAAGGTGGTGGCGAACGCAGTGTTGCGTAGCGGCGATCTCGTGCTCTTCGATCGCAACAATCACAAGTCGCTGCACCAGGGTGCCCTCGTACAGTCCGGCGCAATCCCGATCTTTCTGCCGACCGCCCGCAATTCCTTCGGCATGATCGGCGCTGTCGACTGGGCGGCCTGGGACGAGGCCTGGCTGCGGCAAAAAATAGAGGAACATCCACTCGTCACCGACAAGAGCCGTGCGCAGGCGGAGAGGCCTTTCCGTCTGGCCTGCATCCAGCTCGCGACCTATGACGGCACGATCTACAATGTCGCCCAGGTGATGGAGAAGCTCGGCCATCTCTGCGACTACGTGCTGTGGGACGAGGCCTGGATCGGCTACAATGCCTTCCACCCCCTCTTTGAGGGTCACAGCCCGATGCGTCTTAAGGACCTCAGGGCTGATATGCCCGGGCTGTTCTCCACGCAATCGGTGCATAAGCAGGGCGCCGGCTTCTCGCAGGCATCGCAAATCCACAAGCGCGACGAACATATCAGCGGCCAGCGCCGCTTTGTCGAACATAAGCGGTTTAATGAATCGCTGCTGATGCATGTGTCGACGTCTCCCTTCTATCCGTTGTTCGCCTCGCTCGATGTCAATGCCAAGGTGCATGAGGGCAAGGCCGGCGAGATGCTCTGGGACCGCTGCATCGAGCTCGGAATCGAGGTTCGCAAGAAGCTGCGCGGTTTCGTGGAGCACTACGAAACCAAGGCTGCGCCCCCGGAAGAGCAGTGGTTCTTCGATCCTTTCGTGCCGGACAGGGTGACGGTTTCGCGCTCGAAGCACACCAGCGACCTTGCCGCCGCCAAGTGGGAAGACGTCCCGACGGAGGTGCTGAAACGCGAGCAGCAATGCTGGCGTTTCGATCCGGAGGCCAGCTGGCACGGTTATTCAGGTTACGCGCCAGGCTACACCATGGTCGATCCCAACAAGCTTGCGATACTGACACCCGGCATCGACCGTAAGACCGGCGAATATCGCGACTTCGGCATTCCGGCGACCGTTGTCGCCAACTATCTGCGCGAGCAGCGGGTCGTGGCGGAAAAATGCGACTTGAACAGCCTGCTCTTTTTGCTGACGCCGGCTGAAGACGAGAGCAAGCTGAACACGCTGGTCGCCAAGCTCGTCAAGTTCAAAAATCTGTGGGATCGCGACGCACCCTTGCCAGAAGTGCTGCCGACCGTCTTTGCGGCCAATCGCGAGCGTTACGCCGGCTACAGCGTCCGCCAGGTCTGCCGGGAGATGCATTCCTTCTATCGCGAGGCGGGTGTCAAGGAGCTGCAGCGCCTGTGCTTCCGCTCCGAAAGCTTCCCGGAACCGGCAATCGCACCCAAACAGGCCTATGAGGCACTCGTCGCCAACAATGTCGACTATGTGCCGCTGACGGAAGCCGCGGGCCGCATCTCGGCAACCTTGGCGCTGATCTATCCGCCCGGTATCGGCGTGATCGTGCCTGGAGAACGCTGGGACGAGAGGGCGCGGCCGATGCGGGACTATTTCCTCGCCTTCGAAGAATCCTTCAACCGCTTCCCCGGCTTCAATTACGAGGTCCAAGGCGTGTTCCAGGAGCGGATCGATGGGCGGATCAAGTTCCACACATATGTCGTGCGCGAGTAGGGCTGCAAAGCGGTTTCGCGATGACGACATGTGTGAAAACAGAGAGTTAAAGTGTGAGCCAAGCGAAGCTGCAGGATCGCGACGCGCTTTAGGGAGGATTACGTCATGACCGACAACACGATGCATCTTGCGGCCGAGGCCACGACCAAGAAAAAGATGAACCTGGTGCAGCTCACCTTTATCGTCGCCGTCAACATGATGGGGTCGGGGATCATCATGCTGCCTGCCAATATGGCGCAGGTCGGCGCGATCTCGCTGCTTTCCTGGCTCGTGACCGCGATCGGCTCGATGGCGATCGCCTATGGCTTCGCCCAGGCCGGACTGTTCAACCAGCGGCCTGGAGGCATGTCCGCCTATGCGGAGGATGCCTATGGGAAGGACGGCTATTTCATGGTGTTCTTCCTGTATTTCCTGTCGCTTGCTGTCGGCAACGTGGCGATCGGCATCTCGGCCGTCGGCTACCTTGCTGGCTTCTTTCCGGTGCTAACCTCGACCCCGATCATGACCTGCCTGGCGCTGATCGTGCTTTTATGGCTGACCACGGCCGCCAATTTCGGCGGGCCGCGCATTACCGGCCGAATTGGCTCGGTCACTGTTTGGGGCGTCATCCTTCCCGTCGGCCTGCTGTCGATCCTCGGCTGGCTGTGGTTCAGCTCCAGCACCTTCGCTGCCGCCTGGAATCCGCAAGGCCTGACGCTTGCGCAAGGCATGGGATCGAGTATCTCGCTTACGCTCTGGGCCTTTCTCGGCATGGAGTCTGCGGCGCAGAATTCCGATGCCGTCGAAAATCCCAAGCGTGACGTACCGCTCGCCTGCATGTTCGGCACGCTGGGCGCCGCCGTCATCTACATCCTGTCGACGACGGTCATTCAAGGCATCGTGCCTAATGCGGATCTCGCTACCTCCACGGGACCCTTCGCACTCGCCTATGCCACCATGTTCAATTCCACCATTGGTTCCATCGTCATGGCGCTTGCCGTGCTGGCCTGCCTTGGCTCGCTACTCGGATGGCAGTTTACGATCGCGCAGACGGCGAAAACCGCCGCCGACGAGCGAATGTTCCCATCGATATTCTCGCGGGTGAACGATATGGGGGCACCCATGGCCGGCATGATCATTCTCGGCATCGTGCAGACATGTCTTGCCTTGATGACCATATCGCCGACCTTGAGCGAACAGTTCTCAGCACTGGTCAATTTGGCCGTCGTCACCAACGTGCTGCCCTATATCATCGCGCTTTCGTCGCTGTTCGTCATGATGAAGGCTGCCCGCGTGCCACAGCCGAAATACCGGCTGAATGCGACCATCGCCCTGGTCGGGATGGCCTACAGCGTCTTCGCCATCTATGCCTCCGGAAAGGATGCGGTGCTCGGCGGCATGATCGTCACAGGCATCGGCTTCATCATCTACGGCTTGATCGCCCCGCGTTTCGCCAGCGGCACGAACCGGCTTCCGGCCGAGTAACAGAGGAGGATCAGACATGTCACGAAAAAATGCTCGGTGGGCGGGTATCACCGCCTCTGTCCTCGCCGCAACGGCTTTGTTTGCCCTCAGCACGCCCACGCAGGCTCAGACGCTCGATCGCGTCAGAACAAGCAGCGCGCTGAAGCTCGGCTACGATCCGGATGCGAGGCCCTTTTCCTTCAATGGCGAACAGGGACGGCCGGATGGCTATGCCGTCGCCCTCTGCAACAAGATTGCCGATAGCCTGAGGGCACAGCTGAACCTGCCGAAGCTCGATGTCGAATGGGTTTCGCTTTCAGGCGACGTCAAGACACGAGCGATAGAGAGCGGTACGGCTGATATTGTCTGCGGTGCGGAGCCGGTGACATTGACGCGCCGGCAGCAGGTCTCGTTTTCCATCCCGATCTTCCCGAGCGGCACCGGCGCGCTCCTGAGCGCCAGCTCGCCGCTGGCTTTGCGGGAAGTGCTGCAATATGGTGAACCTTCGACCCGTCCCGTCTGGCGCGGTTCACCGGCGCGCACGATCCTCGAGCACAAGACCTTCTCCTCGATTGCCGGCACGACGAGCGAAGGCTGGCTAAGCGACAGGATCAAGACTTTTCAGCTCGCTGCGACGGCTGCGCCGGTCGACAATTACCAGCAGGGGATCGAGCGCGTCGTAGATGGCAGTTCGGCGGTGCTCTTCGGCGACATGCCGATCCTGATGGATGCAGCCGCCCGCAGTGACAATTCCGGCAATCTGATCGTCCTGCAGCGCCATTTCACCTACGAACCGCTCGGCCTTGAGCTCGCGCGCGGCGATGAGGACTTCCGCCTTGCCGTCGATCGCGCGCTCAGCCAGGCCTATGCCGGGCCGGATTTCCGGACATTCTTCACAACCTGGTTCGGGCCGCCGGACGAAGCGACCGTGACATTCTTCCGGCAAACAGCGCTGCCGGAATAGCACTGCAACGGATCGAGCCGCCAAACACGTGGCGTGCTCCGGAGCTGGACATATTGATCTGCAAACCCGCTGAACGGCTGAAGCAACTGAACGGGAGCGATGGGGTGAGTCTTCTCTGGAAAGAAATCCGTCACAACCCCATGCTGTGGCTGCTCGCTGCGGTGCCGGTGGTCTTCGTCGCTGCGAGCGTTGCCCCCGAGGCCCATACGCTGCTCTTCATCCTGTCGGTGCTTGCCGTGATACCCCTAGCCGGGCTCCTCAGTCATGCGACTGAGTCCGTTGCGGCGAAAACCGGCGACGCCGCTGGCGGACTGCTCAATGCCACGCTTGGCAATCTGACGGAGCTCGTCATCGCGCTGACGGCCTTAAGTGCAGGACAATATACGCTGGTAAAATCATCGGTTGCCGGTGCGATCGTCACCAACACCTTGTTCATGCTGGGGGCATCGTTTTTGCTCGGCGGTCTCAAACATCACAGTCAGGAATTCAACCGCGCCAATGCGCGGCTTCAGGCCGGCCTGCTCTTCCTCGCCACCATCGGCCTGCTGATGCCTTCGGCGGTTGCGTCAATGGATTCGACCTCGGCTATGGAAGTGATCAACAAGCTCAGCTTAGGCTTGGCCATCCTGCTTATCGTCGGATACGCGCTGGGACTGCTGTTCACCCTCAAGACGCATCGGGAGTTTTTTGCTGCCGCCGAGCACGCCGAGAGCGACGAAACCCCGTGGCCGATCGGGGTGGCGCTGACCACACTCGCCGGTGTGACGATACTGGTCGCGCTGGTCAGCGAAGTCTTCGTCGAGTCGGTGCAGGAGGCTGCCAAGGTTTTTGGAATGACGCCCGCCTTTGTCGGTTTCATCGTCGTAGCACTGGTGGGCGGCGCAGCCGAAATGGCTTCGGCATTTTCCGGTGCACGCAAGAACCGCCTCGACCTGAGCGTGGGCATAGCGCTTGGAAGCGCCTCGCAGATAGCCCTCTTCGTGGCGCCCGTGCTGGTGCTGTTGAGCTACGTCATCGGGCCGACGCCGATGGATCTGCAGTTTTCTCCGGGCGTGGTCGTCATGGTTTTGCTGGCGACCATGACGGCGATGTTCGTCACCAACAGCGGGCGTTCAGCGTGGTTCGTCGGCATATTGGTGCTGATGGTTTACATGATCTTCGCCACGACTTTGTATGTTTTGCCCGATCGGGGGTCTTGAGGCCGCATAATGGCTTGGCAAACAAACTGCGAGATCGACGTGAGGCTCGGTTGCCGGCGATAATGCTGCGTAAGTCTGACGAATGCCCTGATCCAACTGCAGGAAGGCCGGAAGGTGTCGGTAAGAGCTGGCCGAAAGTCGAGCCATAGACGAATGCGGCGCCTGTTTTTCATCGCGCTCGCAACGCAGCTTCGTGTGATCTGGCCAATCGTGTCAGGGATCGTCTCCCTGATGGTCGGATCCGGGCTTGCAATCTGGCGTATCGAAAACTGGCGCATTGACGAAGCCATGTATTTCACTTTCGTCACCGGCCTGACGATCGGCTACGGCGATTTTACCCCCAAACATGTCACGTCGCGGATATTGGCGCTGGTGATCGGCTTTGCGGGCATCGTGCTGACCGGCGTCGTCGCGGCCGTTACGGTGAAAGCGCTGAATGCGGACGACCAGGAGCCTTGATTCCTGCTCTGCTACGCTATTGCAACGGCGTCGCCGGCGGCCGGACTTAGTTCTCAATCAGTGCGCAAGACGCGCCCGGGAGTGCCGCTCAGTTACGTATTGCTACGGAAGTCCAGAGCCATCAGCGGGTGTATAAGGCAACAGGTAGCGTCGCGGGAGGGCTCGATGGTATCGGATGAGGGAAGAACCAGCCCCGCACCTCACGATCCCGCAGCCGTTCGCGAGCAGCTCGATCGCATCCTCGCCAGTCCCGAATTTCATGCTCCCGAGCGTGGGAGGCGTTTCCTGCAATATATCGTCGAAGAGATGCTGGAAGGACGCGGCGAACAGCTCAAGGCCTATACGATTGCGCAGGCGGTTTTCGGGCGCGACGCCTCTTTCGATGCTCAGAATGACCCGGTCGTGCGCATCGAGGCGGGGCGGATCCGCCGCGCGCTCGAGCGATATTACCTCGTCAGCGGAAGAAGCGATCCGATCGGGATAACCATCCCCAAAGGAGGCTATTCGCCGCATTTTTCAAGCACCAATGGCACCTCGAATTCCGGCGTTGGAACGAATTCGCAAAACCCCGGAAACAAGCAGGGCGGTCTTGATCGGCCGATCGCCTATCGCGATCTTCTGCTGCCGATTGGCCTACCGGCGCTGTTGGGCGTGATCGCGATTCTGGCTATCATCCGCCCGTTGGAAGAATATTTTTCAAGGCCAAAGGCGCCGCCGGCGCCCGCCGCGTCGACGCTTGCAAGCAAGGCCAGCATCGTCGTCGAGCCCTTCGCGGCTCTCGGCGGCAGCTCCGAAGGCTTAAATTTTGCGAAAGGCTTAGCAGACCAGCTGCTGACGAAGCTGATGAAAGCGGAAAATCTTGTCGTGCTCGGGCCCGATCGGCTGGGTGCCCAACCGATCGTTCCACAGTTCAATCTGCAGGGAAGCGTGGTTATCGAGGGATCGGCCCTTCATCTGCATGTCCGCCTGATCAATGGCGCCGACGGCACGGTCATATGGGCAAATCGATATGATCGCGAGCTCCAAGGCCGGACCATTCTCGATATCGAGGACGAGATCGCCATGCAAATCGCTCTGGAAATCTCGGAAAGCCGCAAGCAGAGCACCACACCGCCCGATCGATAAGCGCCTTATTTTGCCGCGGTGGCGTCGATATCAAGCCCCGAGGCACGCAATCCGTTCAGCAAGCGCTCCTGATCTTCAGGCCGTTGCAAGCGCAGCGAAACTTCCTCGCGGATATTGACCATCAATGCCGGCGCATGGGTATAAAGCCAGCGCTTTTCCGCTTCGGCTTCCTCGGTCTTGCCGGCGGCCCCGAGAATGGATAGCAGGACGAGACGATGGACAGGGTTCGAGCCGAGATCGGATTTTCGCGACCAGCGCTCCGCCTGTTCGAGATCGCCTTTGATGAATGCACAGAGCGCCATGCCGGCTTCATAATATCCGCTGGGACCGACGCCTCTGTTGAGGGCGATCGAGAGTAGTTCGCAGCCTGACTGCCATTTCCCGGAAAGCGCCAGTCGATAGCCATATTCGCCCGCGACTTCGACGTCGCTGGGATTGGCGGCGTAGGCCGCCGTGCCAGCCTTCAGCGCCTTGTCGACATCTCCCTGGAAGAAGCCCACCAACATCAGTGCCTGCAGAACCCGGGGATCGCTGGGCGCGAGTGATGCCGCCCTCTCCACCGCAGCGTTTGCCATTTCGAGCGGTCGAACCGAAGAGGGGGTGCTGAGCTTGTAGCGAAACCGCACCTCATCAAGATAGACCATGGAAAGCAATGTCCAGGAAGCAACGTTATCGGGGAACCGCTGTGTCGCCAGCCGGAGGCATTCCAGTGCGGCAGCGTGGCTTTGCGCGGTCATGGCCTGACGGTAGCTGTAATAGGCGCGCGTGCAGGCATAGTCATCCTGGTCGCCATTCTGCGCTGGTCCGACGATCTTATCCGTCTCGGTTTGAAGGATGGCGCCATTAGGATGCGCGATAGCGGTGGAAATCTGCCGGGAGATGTTGGCTTGGATGACGAGCTTGTTCTCGGCTTGAAGATCGGCATCGAAATTTCTGGCCCAGATGACCGCGCCATCTGATTGGCGCACGAGCCTCGCTGAGGCGCGCAACCTGCTTTTGTCGAGCTGGACATTGCCGTGGAGCGAGTAGTCGGCAACGGCGGCCTGTCCGCCGCGTAGCGGATCGGCAACGACGATGATGTCGTCGATCCGGGCAAGCTGACCGATTACATCGTCCCTCAGGCCGTGAGCGATGTCCGAACCGGCGCCGGCGGAGCCGCTTTCGGAAAAGAATTCGACGAGCACCTTCGGATGGGCGCTCGCCAGCGGCAGCGTCGCAGTCGGTCGCCCGTTCCAAACAGACAGCGCAATTGCAAGGGCCAAGGCGAAGACCCCAAACCCCACTGATATGACGATCCCGAAGCCCCGAGCTGCCGACAACGTCGAAGCACGCATCGTGCTACGAGGGCTGTCTTGGACGTTGAGCTCTGCAGCCTGAGGTTCTTCCGGATTTATCGAGGACGGAGGCGGGACTTCCTGTGCATATTCGAAATGCGGCACATATCCGCCTTTGGGCACGGTGATGACGACCTCGTCCGTGCGGCCTGCGACGAGGTAATAACGCTCGAGCGCCTTTCTGATCCGACCGGCCTCGATCCGGACGACAGGATCATTCTGCGGGTCAAACGAAGCCTCGCGGCCAAAAACAACATTCGCTATCGTAAAAGCTTTCAGGAACCCCGATCGGCCGGCGAGCGTCTCGTTGACGACGAACTCGAGGAAATCCCGCCCCCGCTTCGGCGCATGAAATTCCTCGCTTGCGAGAATTCGCTCGACCTGACGGCAGATTTCATCAACCGTCGGCTCGAGACTGCCCAAAACATTGACCTTTGCGTTCCTCATGATCGCCCCACGACAAGTCACGCAATTATCTAAGCCCGTTCTAATACATCATACCGCGCCAGCCTTTGGTTGCAAGTTTTGCTTTGGGATTCGCGCAGAACGCCCCCAAATTTGGGCGCGGACCGTTCTTGGCGCGGATGAGCGGCGCCGATTGTCCGCTACCGAACTAATGTTGTCTTTCTGATACAGTTAATGTTACCTCGGGAACAATCCGGCACCTTTCTGACTTCGTGTCAATTGCAGGACGCGGTACCAATGCGGAGCTAGTTCATGAGCCAAGAACGCGGCCGCAGAAAACTGATGTTGCGGCTTCCGGATATCCGCCATCTGCTGGCGGATATAACCAACGAGACCCTCGGAGAACTGTTCGAGGCCTACGATCTTGCAGTCGATGCGCTGGATCGGTTCCGGACCCAGAGCCCGAGAGAAGACAGGCTCGTTGCGGAATATGAGGAGCTCTGTCGCGACATAGAGCAGGAGGTCGTGGTCTACTGTACCAACAGGTAGACACGCCGAAGAAGACTATCCGGCGCGCTCGACCTCAAGGGCCGGCGCGCGATCATGTTTTGATCCTTCCGTCATTGCCGCAGGCCAGGCCCAGGCTCTCAGCAGCTCGTAGAAGACGCTGAGCACTACCGGCCCCAGAAAAAGCCCCAGCAGCCCGTGGGACAGAGTGCCGCCGATCACGCCGATCAGAATGACGGGCATGGGAGTCGAGAGGCCTCTCGCCATCAGGATCGGCTTCAGGACGTTGTCGACGATCGAGATCGGCACGGCAAGGCAGGTAAAGGCAAAGGCGCTGGCGAACGGCCAGGAGAACCAGGCCCAGATGACGAGGGGCAGGAGCACCAGCGCTGGCCCCAGTTGCATGACGCATAGTACGAAGACGACGAAGGTCAGCGCGCCACGCGCTGGAACGTCGAAGACGGCAAAACACAGTCCGCAAAGCAGGGTCTGCAGGAAAGCCACGCCGATAACACCGCGCGAGACATTCCGGACCGTGGTTCCCGACAGCCGGGCGAAACCGACGCCCTTGTCGCCCGCGACCCGGCTTGCCAGAATCTGTATCGCTGCCGCCAGGCGCGTTGACTGGGTGAGGAACAGGCCGGAGAGCATGATAGAGACGACGAAACTCAATACACCGCCGCCGATCGAGGCAAGCTTTGTGACCACTGCGCCCATGACCTCACGGATGGGCGCCTGAAACTTGATGATCGTCGATGCCAGATCGCCGGCAAGGCGGTTCCAAATGTCATGGAGCCGCTCACCGACAACCGGCCAATCCCTGATGGCGTCAGGCGCTGCCGGCAGGGTAAATTCTCCCGTTCGTAACTTGCCGATCAACGCCTCTGCGGTGTCGGCGAAATTGACCGCTACAAGGGCGAGCGGCGCGATGATCAGGACGAGGCAACCGGCGACGATGACGATGGCGGCGATCACCGGCCGGTTTCCGATCAGTCGCGAGAGCGTCGCAAACATCGGAAAGAGAGCGACGGCGAGGATGGCGGCCCAGATGAGAATAAGCGCGAAAGGAGCAATCAGCGTCATCGTCCAATAAGCGAAAAGGCCGATAATGCCCAGACGGACGAGATCGCTTACTCTCGCCTCTATCGAAATCTGACCTGCGCCGGTCCCTTGCGTTGTCGTATCGGCTGTCTGCTCCATCGTCGCATCCGTCGGGTTACAGGCCGGACCGTCATGCCCTACGATGTCATGTCAGGCACGACATGGCGGACGCTGCGATCCTCAGTGAAATCGGCCGGCCGTTTTTGCCGTTTGCCCAGGTCGGGCTCGTCGAACTTCAGCCGTTCATAAGGAATGGACTGCAGGATGTGCGAGATGCAGTTGATCCGGGCGCGCTTCTTGTCGTCGGAAGGCACGATCCACCACGGAGCGTGTTTGGAGTCGGTAATCCGCAGCATATCGTCATAGGCGCGCGTATAATCCCACCAGCGCTGGTAGGATTCGACATCCATCGGGCTGAGCTTCCATTGCCGCAGGGGATCGTCGATCCGGCGCCTGAAGCGGCGCTCCTGTTCCTCCTCGCTGACCGTCAGGAAATATTTGAGCAGAATGACGCCGCTCTCGACGATCGCCGCTTCGAAGCGAGGGGCAAGCTCGAGAAAGCGCTGCGCCTTCTTCTCGCTGGTGAAGCCCATGACACGGTCGACGCCGGCTCGGTTATACCAGCTACGATCGAATATCACGATTTCACCGGCCGCCGGCAGATGAGCGATATAACGCTGCATGTAGATCTGCGACTTCTCGCGGTCGGTGGGCGCGGGCAGCGCCACGACGCGGAAAACCCGAGGACTGACCCTCTCCGTTATCCGCTTGATCATGCCGCCCTTGCCGGCGGCGTCCCGCCCCTCGAAGATGATGACGATCCTTGCGCCCGACTTTTTCACCCAAGCCTGAAGATGCGCCAGCTCCACCTGCAGCCGGTTGATCTCCTTGTCATAATCCCAAGATTTCTTTTTCCTTTTATCCTTGCCGCTGCGGGTTGGCTCTGCGTCGGCCTCTCTCGGCTCATAATTTTCGTCCATGGCTCTCCCTCCTTCTGTCACTGAGATATATTGCTGGCCTGAACGGTGCGGTCGGGCTGGGGGATATCGCCGATCAGCGCCCGCAAGGCTTCTTCCCTGCCGTTGAACAGATTGTCGGCGCCGATCGTCTCGATGACCCCGGCACGGGTAAGAATGGCGCGGCTTTCATCGCTGAGATCGGCAATCGCGAAGATAATGTTGCGTTTGGCAAGCAGTTCAGCCACGGCCTCGAGCGCGGTCGCCCCGGTGCTGTCGATATATGTGATGGCGCTTGCATCGAGCACCAGGCATCTGGTCTCGGCGGCCAGCCCCTTGATCACCGAAATCATGCGCAAGCGCACATAATCGGCGTTGTAGAACAGGATGCTGCCCTGGACTGCAAAGATGGCCGCGCCCTCGATGGGACGGGCTTCCGGAAAGCGCTGCAGATCGAAGAAACCGTGGCGCCCTTCGATGCGGCCAAGAAGGCCGTCACGCGGAAACATCGTCTGACGCAGGAGATAGGCGAAGGTCGCCGCGATAGCGACGATCACGCCATTGAGGACGCCGAAGCTGATCGCGCCCCACATCGCGATCAGCGCGAAGATGAATTCGATGCGGCTGATGCGCCAGATCTTCCTGAGTTCATCGACATCGATGAGGCTGATCGCCGCCGTTGCAAGGATGGCCGCCAGCGCCGGGATCGGGAGAATGCGCAGCGCATCATTCAGGAAGACCAGCGCCGCAACCAGCGTCGCGGCAGAGACCAGACCTGCAAGTTGAGAGACACCTCCCGTCGACAGGTTTATGGCTGTGCGGGAATCCGACACGCTGATCGGAAATGAACCGAAAAGACCAGGTGCGATATTGGCCGCGCCAAGGCCGATCAATTCCTGGTTTGCATCGACTTCCTCGCCGGTGCGCGAGCCGAAGCTGCGCGCCGCCACTATGCCCGCACCGAAGCTGACGAGAAAAATCGCGGCTGAACCGAGCACGATCTTATCGAGAGGCATCTGATGAAACGCGGGCAGGGAGAGGGCCGGCAGGCCGCTTGGCAAGTCGCCGACCACGGCGATGCCCTGCCCGCGGAAATCGAAGATCGCCGACAGAACGACAGACACCACTACGACGAGAACCGGGCCGGGAACCTTCAAGTGCAGCGCCCGGACGATCCATAGCAGCGCAAACATCGCAAGGCCGAGGATGAGCGAAGGCCAATGGATCAGGCCGCTCTTGGCGAGCATTTCGACGAGCGGCGCGATCAGCCCGTCGGATTCGATCTTCACTCCGGTGAAGCGGCCGATCTGTCCGACCAGAATCGAAAGCGACACCCCGGCGAAAAACCCGACCAGAATCGGCCGGGACAGGAAGCTCGCGAGAACGCCGAGCTTCAATAATTTCGCAGCGATGCAGAAGACGCCGACACCGATGGCAAGCGCCGAAGCGATCGCAACCCGATCGACAGCGGTACCGGCAGGCAAGGCCGCGATGATGGCGCCCATGGCAGCGGCAAGCACCGTCATCGTCGCCGCGTCGGGCCCGACGATCAGCAACCGCGACGGCCCGAAAATCGCATAGGCAATCGGCGCAAGAATGCTGGCATAGATGCCGGTTTCCGGCGGCAGGCCGGCGATCGCCGGGTAGGCGATGGCGCTTGGCAGGCCGACGGCAGCGACCGACAGCCCGGCCGGGATATCGCTGCGAAGCCAATCCCAGCTGAAACCGCTCAGGCCCCGCAACATCGGAATGCTACCTATCACCGCTGGCTCCTATGCTCTTAACCGTTGGTTCTTCCCGCCGTTGGTTCTTCCCGATCATCGCGCTGCTTGGCCGCACGGTTGCGTCAACTGCGATAGCCAATCGCAAGACCGCGGGTTGAGGCCGCCCGTTTGGCAGCGTTCGCGGCGTGCTGATGAGGTGGTTTGATACGTTGGCGATCAGATCTGACCGTCGATCGCCATCTCAGACAAGGATGGTGACGACGAAGATAGTCTAAACACGGCCGCTCCTTCTGGCCGGTCTGGCCTCGCCCTTAGATCGCTATCAACGGTCGATATTAGGCCCGTTTCGGCTTGGAGGCTCGTAGCATCGTGTAATCTCTATCGGGTCGCGCGCCGCCAAGCCCTTGCGGTGATCGTCAGCGCCTGAGGAGCGGGGCGATTCGATCTGCTAGATTACTGACATTCGGCCGGTTGCCTCGATTTCCCGGGCCACTCAAAAGCTGGCTACCGTAGAGGATCGCGTATTTTACGTCAGCCGCGGGTGCTGCTGTTGTATAGTTTTGACATCTGCTGAGCGCAGTCGCGGCGGGGGCGGAGATGGCGTCGGGAGATAAAGGTTCGACATATCTATCCGCCCTTGAGACGGCCGAGACTTATTTTCCCAACCAGACGCGGCTGGTACAGCGGCTTTTCTACGTCAACGAGCCCTTTCACAGCATGTGTGAGGATCTCGCGGCCGCCGCCCAGGCTCTGGCCCATGTCGAAGGTCTGCCGGAGGCGGTTCGCGAGGCGCGGCGGCAAGAATATGCGGGACTGGTCGAGGCTCTGCTGAAAGAGATGGGGGAGGCAATCGCCCAATCGAAAGTTGTCGTGCTGGGGCGACCGCCTCTCATCGGTCCGAAGTCTTCATAAAGGCATCCGTCATTGTCTGATCCAAGGGAGGTCGATGCGATGAAAGCCATTTCCTGCAAAGTGTTTGGGGGCCGATTCCCACTTGGCCAACTCATCGCTGGCCAAGTCATTGCTGGATTATCGGCTGTCACGATCATCGCGTTGCAGCCGGCCCTGCCCGCGCGCGCCCAGGCGGCTGCACCAGCGGCATCGCCGGCCCAGCCGGCTGCCGAACAGCCTGCGGCGGCCCTTCTGTCAGACGATGAGCTGGAAGTGCTCGTGGCGCGCATTGCCCTTTATCCGGACGAGTTGGTCGCAGCAATCTCGGCTGCCTCGCTCTTTCCCCTGCAGATTATCGAGGCGCAGCGTTTCCTGGAGGCAAAAAAGAAGAATTCCGACCTCAAGCCGAAGAGCGAGTGGGACGGCAGCGTCATTTCGCTGCTCAACTATCCCGATATCGTCAAGATGATGAGCGAGGACCTCGACTGGACGCAATCGTTGGCGGATGCGCTCACCAATCAGCAAAAGGATGTTCTGATTGCCATCCAGCAGCTTCGCGACGAAGCGGTGGAAAAAAACATCATCAAGACGGATGACAAGGTGACCGTCGTTACCGAGAACGAGAATATCATCATCCGGCCGACCGATCCCGAGAAGATCTATATCCCGCAATATCCACCGGAAATGCTCTACGAACCGGGTTATGCCTCGGAGCCTATCTCCTACTATCCGGATTATTACGACAGCTACTATTACCCCGGGGCGGGGTTTTTTGCGGCTGCGGTAACCGGGTTGACGTGGGCGGCCATCGTCAACTGGGACGACTGGGGCGTCTGGGGCGGCCGTTGGGACGGCGGCGATATCGACATCGACTGCAACAATTGCCTGAACGACCGCAATTTCAATGGGAAGCTCAAGCTTAACGACGTCGACTGGAGCAATGTCGATCGCAGCAAACTGAGTATAGGCAAGGACCAGTTTTCGAAGCTGGACCGGTCGTCGATCAAATCCAGTCTCCAGAGCGACAATCGCAACCAGCTGCGCAACAGGGCCAACGATATCCAGGCAAGCCAGAGGCCCGGCAATCGCGGTAACGCCGCACGCGCTGAAGACATCCGCAGAAACACGGCGCAAGGTTTGAAGGCCAAGCCCGCCTCCAATCGACCGGCGGCAAGCGATCGGCAGGGAGCGTCGAGGCCTGAGGCCCGTCCTCAGAAGGCCGCCAATCGCCCCGCCAAACCGGCCCAGAAATCCGTCAAGAAAGCCAACAAGCCGCAAATGGCTGCGAGACCAGACAATCGCGGACGCCAGCCAAGCGCTCTCGGCAACCCGCAGTCGGGTCGCCGGGAGGCTGTCTCCTCACACCGCGGCTCGCAGAGCATGGGCCAGCGTCCTTCGGCCCGTCCACCTCAGTATCGCCGCCCGCCAGGCGGCGGCGGTGGCCGCGGTGGCGGTGGCGGTGGTCGTGGCGGCGGTGGCCGTGGCGGCGGTGGACGGCGGTAACACCTGTTTCAGCTCAGGGAGTGACATCATGAGACGCCAATCGACTGTAATTTCGCTCATGTTCGCAGCAGCGCTCTGCGCTTTTTCGGCAACGCCGACGCTCTCACTGGCGCAGGCGGATCTCTCCGCCTACAAGGCGGCGACGTCCTCGCCCAAATTCGACAGTGCGCAGCTTGCGATCGACAAACTGAAGTCGGTGCTGGCTTCCAACAACATCGACGATCTTGCCGCCTTGCTGGGCCTCAACGCCGACAAGCTCCGTTCAAGCAACGAGGCGATGATCGCATACGGATTGATCCGCGAGGGCGCAGAGCGCCAAGTGGTTCTGAAGGATCTCGGCAATCTGAAGGTCGCTGCGATCGGCGATCGGCTTTGGCCGCTGCCGTTTCCGCTGACCGAAGACAAGGATGGCAAATGGTTCTTCGATACTCAGCGTGGCCTTGAAGAAATCATCAATCGCCGCGTCGGCGAGAACGAGCTCGCCACCATCGATACCATGCGTGAATATGTGGCTGCCCAGTACTGGTTCGCATCCGAGGATCGTGACGGCGACGGCATCTACGAGTTCGCGAAGAAATTGATCAGCAGCCCCGGCAAGCTCGATGGTCTTTACTGGGATCCCAGCGTATACCCCGAGGAAAGCCCAGCAAGCGCGCTGGTCGAAACGGCCGCTTTCGGAGCCGCCAAACGCGGCGAGGGCTATTACGGATATCGCTACCGCATTCTGACATCCCAGGGCGACAACGTGCTTGGCGGCAAGCAAAGTTATATCATCAACGGCTATATGACCGGCGGCTTTGCACTGATCGCCTGGCCGGTCAAATACAGGGTCACCGGCGTGCAGACGTTCATGGTCAACGGGATGAGCGTCATCTACCAGCGCGATCTGGGTCCGACAACGGAAGAGCGTGCCGCGGCGATCAAGGATTTCAATCCGGACGCAAGCTGGACTGTGGTAAAGGATTGAGAGGCCAGCCAGCAGTGCCCTGCGCCGCCAGCTGAGTACGAGGAGCAGCTGCCATGGCGCGGTTTGAGTATCGCTTCTCGCCCGTGACCTCGCGCCCCAGCCATTGCGGCAGATTGAACCGGTCATTCTCGCTCGCCATTTCGATTTCGGCGAGCGTTAATCCCTGGTAAGCGCCGGCGAATACGTCCACCTCCCAGCTCCGGCCGTCATGCAGGACGCGGTATCGCGTCTTTTCAAGGACATGACCTGCATGGAGCAGGAGGTCGCGTGCCTCCTCGACCGGAATGTCATACTCAAATTCCTCGCGAGCGAGGCCTGGCGAGCGGAATTTGATCGTCAGGCGCGCGGAACGCCCGTCGATCAGGCGGACGCGTATGCAGTTCTGATCGAGGCAGAGATAGGCCTGCTGCAGAACGTGCGGCTCGTCGGCGCAAGCGCGCCAACTGTCGTCCCGGACCAGGAACTTTCGCTCGATCTCTATCGCTTTCAATAGGATATTTCCTTGCTCACGCCTGCTCTTTGCCGTCAATCGACGGGGGGTTCCCAGGTGAGGAAGAAGCCGACATCTCCCGGCATGCCGTCAGGGAAATTGATGATCATCGCCTTGAGCCCGTAGCCTTGCGGCTTGGCGATCTCCTCGAACAGTCCATGCAGTTCCTTCGCCTTTCCCTGTAGCGTCTTCTGCCACCCAGGAAGGTTATTGTTGATGGCCCGGCCGCTGTCCGTGCAGAACGTCGATGGAAAGCTGTAGATCAGCGCCTCGTATTTGCCGTCCGCGGCCGCCTTCATCACGAGGCGTTTGATGACAGCGCGTTCCGCTTCTCCGATCTGCTTGCGGAAGAAATCCTCGACGAAGTCAGCATGCTTCTTCGCTTCGCGCGACTTGATCTTTTCGCTGCGCTCGATTTCCAGAAGCTGGAGTTCCAAAGCGCGTTTGCGCAAGTCCTCAGCGCTCGTCATGGATGATGTGGACGCTTCGGGTGATGTCATCGTCGCCTCCTCCAGAATGTTTAGGCGATGATAGAGCGCACGGAGTGACGATGGCAGTAAAATACATGTCCTCGCCGGTAGGATACGGTATCCTACGCTGATCAGGGTTATACTGGCCTGCATTGGCTATTGGCGACCATCGACTAAGGTGATCCTTAATTAGCACATTCTTGCAAATCGCATTGCCGTTATGCCGACTCAGGTCTATCGTCGATGGCTAATACTGCAGGTTGATCGCAATCGGAGTCTTGGGGGAGCCGATGCAAAATGCAGGCGCTGACAGGGCAGGCAGCGACATTTCTTCACCTGAAGAGGTGCAGCAGCAACTTGAGCGTATTCTGTCCAGTCCGGAGTTTCGTCTTCCGGAGCGGGCAGGAAGGTTCCTTGAATTCGTGGTGACCGAGACGCTTGCCGGCCATCGCGACTACCTGAAGGCGTTTACCATCGCACAGGCCGTTTTCGGCCGAGATGCAAGTTTCGATGCTCAGCAGGATCCGTGTGTCCGTATCGAAGCAGGACGACTGCGCAGGGAACTGGAACATTATTACCTGACCGCCGGAGCCAGCGACCGGGTTATCATCACAATTCCCAGAGGCGGCTATGCGCCCATCTTCGAGGTAAGGCGAGGAGCCGAGCCTGCAGAAAGGCCGCAAACGGGACAGTCCGCTGAGCTGCGGCCCTCCCCAGACTACGCGCAGCAGGTCCCTCCGGCAGCGGATGGGCGCCGCCGGGATAAGGCGGACCGGCGTGTGTCATGGTCCCGATATTGGCTCGCCGCAGGCGCGGTGGTCGTGTTTGCCGCCGCTGCCGCGGCGCTTCAGCATGTGAGGCTGTTCGATACCGGGAAAGAGATGCCGTCCGGAGCTGTCGGCCGCCCAATCATCGTCGTCGAGCGCTTCGAAAGCGCCTCCGGCAGCGGGGTAGCATCCGACATCTCCCAGGGCATCACCGACGACATCATCGAAAAACTGGTTCCCTTCAACGATATCGTCGTCGCCGCCGTTCTGCCGCGCAATCGCGATGGTCAGTTGTCATCGCAACCGATCTATGCCTTGCAGGGCAGTATTAGGCTGGAAGGCGAAACGCTGCGCTCGACGGCCCGGCTTGTGCGGCGAGCCGATGGGACCGTCATCTGGGCCAATAATTACGACGCCGACATGAAAGTCCAGGGCCTCCTGCAAACGCAGGCAAGTCTTGCCGAGGACATTGCGACGGCGGTTGCGCGACCGTTCGGCGTGATATTTCAGGCGGACACCGCCAGCATCGCAGGAAACGCAGACGCGTTTTCCTGCATCCTGTCCTACTACAGCTACCGGAGCGAAATGACCCCGCAGGCGCAGGAAACGGCAAAATCCTGCCTGAAGCATGCTGCCGAAAAGATGCCCGATGATTCCAATATCGCGGCTTTTCTTTCGCTCACCTATCTCGACGAATTCCGCTTTCCATATCAGCTGGACACGAAACCGACCGCTGCCACGCTGGCAACTGCCAAGGAGCTAGCCGAACGAGCCGTGCGGCTCGATCCGAAGAATGCCCGAGCTCTGCAGGCGTTGATGCTTGCCAATTTTTTCGGCAATGACCCGACCGAGGCCCTCCGCGCCGGTGAAGCGGCCTACGCCAGCAATTCGAACGACACGGAAGTTGCCGGCGAATACGGCCTGCGCCTGGCAATGTCGGGGAATTGGGAGAGGGGCTGCGAGCTGATTTCGCAGGCGGTCAGCAAGAATGCGGGACCGCAGGGATATTATGAAGTTGGGATGGCGCTTTGTGCCTTCATGCGGGGCGATACCCAGGCTGCCGAATTATGGTCCCGCATGTCGGACCTCAACTACAATCCGATGCATCGCCTCGTCCTGCTTTCGATCCTCGGCACCCTCGGAAAATCGGCGGAGGCAAAGGAGCAAATCGACTGGATCGAGGCCCGATCGCCCGCCTTGATCCTTAATGTCCGGCGTGAGGTCGTCCGGCGGCTGGCAAGGATCGAGGACCAGGAACGTTTTTTTGCCGGATTGGAGGCTGCCGGCCTGCCCGTTCCAAACGACCGGCCGGCAAATTGACGGCGGTGTGCGACCGGCTGTCCTCGCCATCGGCCAAACGAAGCGCAGGGTGCTGTTACCTGTAACATACAGGATCATACATGCCTGCGGCTTCGTCTTTGGCCCAATCTCTTCCATGCAGGACCGGGTCGATCCGGCAGCATGCGTCAGGGTGGGGAGCAGTGTGAACATAAGCAACATGCGCGGCAGTCAGGCCGCTTTTCGGCAGACGCTGCGACGGCTTCTGATCTGCATTACGATGATGTGCCTGTCAGGCTGCGGCGGGCATCCGAAAGGCGTGCTGACCCCGGTCGCAGAGACTGCTCCTCGCGCCGATCGCGTCGACATGCTGGTCGCCACGACGCGCAGCCGCTCGCCTGTTCCCGGAGAGATGTTCAGCGGCGAGCGCGCCCGCCAGCCCACCTTTGCCGATATCACCGTATCGATTCCGCCTGGCCGCAAAGCCGGTGAAGTCGCCTGGCCGAAAAAGTTGCCGTCCAACCCCAAGACCGATTTTGCGACGCTCAAGGCAACGGAGTTGGATGTCGACGCCGCAAAGGCCTGGCTCAGCGCCAGCGTGCGTAAAAGCCCCGACAGGAGCGTTTTCGTCTTCATCCACGGCTACAACACCCGCTTCGAGGACTCCGTCTACCGTTTTGCCCAGATCGTTCATGATTCCGGCGTGCACAGCGCGCCGGTGCTGGTGACGTGGCCCTCGCGCGGCCGGCTGCTCGCCTATGGTTATGATCGGGAGAGTACCAATTACACCCGCAATGCGCTGGAGAAGCTGTTTCAGTATCTCTACCATGATCCGGAGATCAAGGAAGTCTCGATCCTTGCCCATTCGATGGGCAATTGGCTTGCCATGGAAGGCCTGCGGCAGATGGCGATCCGCAATGGCCGCCTGCCAGCGAAATTCAAGAATGTCATGCTCGCGGCTCCCGACGTCGATGTCGACGTGTTCCGCCAGCAGATCGCCGACATGGGAAAGCAGCATCCCCAATTCACCCTGTTCGTATCGCGTGATGATAAGGCGCTCGCCGTCTCCCGAAGGGTCTGGGGCGATGTCGCCCGTCTCGGCTCAATCGATCCGGAACAGGCGCCTTACAAGCAGGAGCTCGAGGAATACGACATCAATGTCATCGACCTGACGAAGGTGAAGACCAGCGACCGGCTCAACCACGCCAAATTCGCAGCCTCGCCCGCGATCGTCCAGCTGATCGGCGCCCGGATTTCGGAAGGACAGACGCTGACCGACAGCCGCGTCGGCCTCGGCGAGAGAATTCTTGCGGCGACGACTGAAACGGCGGCCGCCGCGGGCAGTGCTGCGGGCCTGGTACTGGCGGCGCCTGCCGCCGTCGTCGATCAGGACACACGCGACGCCTATGCCGCCGATGTCAGCGCGGTTGCCGGGCCTGGCGGCAAGTCGAAACCGGCATGTGGCAATGCGTTCAGGACGGAATGCCGGCCATAGGGCGCCGTATTCGATACGCGGGATTGGGAGGGATCATGCCGATAGTATCATCAAGGAATGGTCTTCGCACGCTGCTCCTGGCGGTGATGGCATCCCTCGCCGCACTGACGGCCATTCCCGCGATGTCGCAGACGCCGCCCGCCGGACTGCCGGCCGAACGGATCGAGCAGTTCATAACCCTGTCCACCGATCCTGCGGTGCAGGAATGGCTGAAGCAGCAGGCGGCGGCAAAAGCGGCTGCCGAAACAGGCGAGGCGAAGCCAAGCGATCCCTCTTTCGCCGAATTCGCCACACGCTTCCGCCGGCATTCTTCGGATCTGATGGAGGCTGCAACCTCGTTTCCATCTCAGCTGATGGCTGCTGCGGCCGTGCTCGAGCGTGATATCCAGGCGAACGGCGGCGCCCGGCCGGTAGTGCTCTTGATCGCCTTCATGGCGGCAGGTTTTGCCGCCCAATGGTTTTTCCGGCGGATCAGCGGCGGCTGGCGCGCCTGGATGGAGCGGGCGCCCTTTTCGACCGTCCGAGAGCGGCTTGTCCTTCTCGGCGCCAAGCTTCTCTGGGAAGCATGCCATGTGCTGGCTTTCGCGCTCGGCAGCATCGGCTTTTTCCTCGTCTTCGACTGGCCGCCGCTCGTGCGCGAAATCGTCGTCGGCTACCTCTTCGCATTCGTCGCCTTCCGGCTCGCGGCCGCGCTTCTGCGCGCTTGGCTCGCGCCCCCCGCCGCCGTACAGCCAGCATTTCGCGTGGTCCCCGTCAGCGATCCGGCCGCGACTTACTGGGCGCGCCGCCTCGCCTATCTCTGCGGCTGGTTCGCTTTCGGCTGGGTGACGGTGCGGCTGCTTGCAACGCTCGGCCTTCCCCCCGCCTCGCGGCTGCTCGTCGCCTACATGCTGGGTGTCGTACTGTTGGTGATCGCCATCGAAAGCCTGTGGCGCCGACCCGTGGAAGAGCTGGCCGAGAGCCAAACGCCCCGCATCGGCCACACGATCCGCAGCTGGCTATGGACCGCCTATTTCATCGGTCTCTGGGCTCTCTGGGTGGTCGGTGCGATGAGACTCTTTTGGATCGTCGCGGTATGTGCTGCCGTGCCGGCCATCCTTGCGCTCACTCGCGTCTCCATCGCCAATATTCTGTCGGCTCCTGCCGGCGAGGAAAAGGCCGAGCAGGCGAGCGTCACCTCAGTGCTGGTGGAGCGCGGCGTACGGGCAGCCGTCATTGTCGGGGCCATCCTCCTGCTTGCCAAGGCTCTCGATGTCGAGTTGACCCGCATGACGATGCAGGACACCCCGATGCTGCGGATCGTCAGGGGCATGCTGAGCGCCGGTATCATCCTTCTCGTCATCGATCTCGCCTGGAGCCTCGTGCGCGTTGTCATCGACCGCAAGCTTCGCGAGACCGATACGACCCAAGAGGCAGGCACCGACAGGGCACGCCGCCGGGCGCGAATCCGTACGCTGCTGCCGATCTTGCGCAACGTGCTGATGATCCTCTTCGCCGCCATTGCGGTGATGATGGCGCTGTCTTCGCTCGGCGTCGAGATCGGGCCGCTGATCGCCGGCGCCGGCGTCGTCGGCGTTGCGATCGGCTTCGGCGCCCAGACCGTCGTCAAGGATATTATCAGCGGTGTGTTTTATCTACTCGACGACGCCTTCCGCGTCGGCGAATACATTCAGAGCGGCAATTACAAGGGAAGCGTTGAATCCTTCAGCCTCCGGTCGGTGAAACTCAGGCATCACCGTGGCGCCGTCTACATCGTGCCTTTCAGCGAACTCGGCGCGATTCAAAACATGAGCCGCGATTGGGTGATCGAGAAGATGACGATCACCGTCGCCTATGATGCCGATGTCGAAAAGGCCCGCAAGATCATCAAGAAGATCGGCCAGGAACTGTTCGACGACCCCGAATTCAAGCCCGTTACGATCGAGCCCTTGAAGATGCAGGGCATCGACAGCCTCGGCGACTCCGGATTGCTGCTGCGCATGAAGTTCATGACGCTTCCCGGAGAGCAGTTCACACTGAAGCGCCGGGCGCTGCGGATGATCTATCAGGCCTTCAATGAAAACGGCATCCGCCTTGCCGTGCCGACCGTCCAGGTCGCCGGCGACAAGGCTGCCGATACGGTCGCAGCGGCGCAGCAGGCCCTGACGGCGCACAAACAGGCCTTGGCAGCAGGCGCCGGCTGACATGATCCATGCGGCCTGGCGGCCTGACCATTACGGCGTTCAGGAAAGGAGATTCCGATGGAAGACTATCACTCCGCTCTCACAAACCACGTGCCCGGCTTCATCACGGGACCGGGCCAGACGGACTATTTGTTCGTCGGCGTCATCGTATTTCTGATCGTGATGATTCTTGTGGTCGGCAACCTCTACTTCCAGCTTCACGCCGTTCCCGAACGCATCGCCCATCACACGAACAAAGTGCAGATGGAGATCGTCGCGGTTCTGGCGCTGATCTCGCTCTTCACCCACAATCATCTCTACTGGATCCTGGGTCTGCTCCTGGCCTTCATTCGGTTTCCAGATTTTGCGACGCCGCTCTATTCGATCGCCCGGTCGCTCGCCAGGCTTGCTGGTCGGAATCCGGCCGAACTCGAGGACGAGGCGCCGGTCGCCGCCGATCATCCGGAACCGGTTCGAGCGCCGGCGCCGGAACCAGTGGCAGAGGCACCCGTCGCCCGGGCGCCCGCCAAGACGCTGCACGAAGAGGGGATCTGATCATGCTAGAATTGCTGCTTTGCTCAATGCTGACGATCTTCCCGGACTATCTCTACAGGCGCTATGTCCAGGGCAAGCGCATCGGCCAGGAGATCACCCTTTACAGCATGTGGTACGAACTACGCTGGGGCATTTCCGCCTGCCTGATCCTGACCGTTTCGTTGATCACCATGATCTTCTATTTCCATCCCTCAACAAAAACGGTCACGGCGGTGTTCCGCACCGTCACGATCCTGCCGGAGGCCTCCGGCCGGGTCGATGAAGTCTTTGTCGGCGTTAACCAAAAGGTCGCCGCCGGCGCGCCGCTCTTCCGTCTCGACGATTCACAGCAGAAGGCAGCATTCGAAACCGCCAGCCGCCAAATCGCCGAAGTCGAAGCCGAAGCGAAGGTCGCGCAGACCGAGCTTGCGAGCATGGACGGCCAGATCCAGGAGGCCGAAGGCGCCCTGAAAGTGGCTGAGGACGAGTTGGAGATGAAGACCCAGCTCCTGAAGAACGATGCCGTCGCTCGCCGGGAAGTGGTCCGCCTCACCAATACGGTCGACAGTCGCAAGGGTTCCGTGAGTGCTGCGCTCGCCAAGAAACAGACGCTGGAAACCAAGCTCAGCGTTCTCCTGCCCGCGCAGAAGGCGAGCGCCGAGGCGGCCCGGGCCGAAGCGCAGGTGGAACTCGACAAGACAATCATCAAGGCTGGGGTTTCGGGCACTGTCCAGCAATTCACATTGCGGCCCGGTGATGTGCTGAACACCATGCTGCGTCCTGCCGGCATCCTGGTGCCGAGCGAAGCGGGCCGCGGCACGTTGATCGCCGGTTTCGGGCAGATCGAGGCGCAGGTGATGAAACCCGGAATGGTCGCGGAGGCTGTCTGTGTCGGCAAGCCGTTCACCATCATCCCGCTCGTCGTGACCGACGTGCAGGACGTGATCGCGGCCGGCCAGTTGCGCCCCACCGACCAGTTGGTCGACGTCCAGCAGATGGCAAAACCCGGCACTCTGACGGTGTTCCTGCAGCCGCTCTTCGACGGCGGCCTCGCTGATGTGCCGCCGGGCAGCAGCTGCATTGCCAATGCCTATACCAACAACCACGACGCGCTCGCCGATCCCAATATCAGCACGCCGCGCTGGATGTTCCTGCATGTCGTCGACACGGTGGGTGTCGTGCATGCGATGATCCTGCGTATACAGGCGATGTTGCTGCCGGTTCAGACCCTGGTATTCGCCGGACATTGAGTTCGAAGTCAGCTTCTCCAGTTTCCCGCCCTCGCTCGGGACTCTGAAACATGGCTTGGCGGATATCAGGCGGTTGAGATTTCATGGAGGGCGAACCCGCGAACGCCCTTCATGGGCTCGACCGTTTCAACGAGGGTCAGGTTTTACGATCTTTAATCAACCCCGCACAACAGAGGCCTTGGCTCCCGCCGCAGGAACCCGTCATGCCGGATCATCTCGCCCGCATTGCCCCCGAAGAGATCGCCATCGAACTGGCGATCGCTGCCGCCGATACCCAATAGACGCTGAACGAGAAGCGGCGCGCCTTTGCCAAGGCCAACCATCCTGATGGTTTCGCAGCGCCTTTCCGCGACAATGCCAACAGGCGCATGATGATCGCCAATCTGCTGATCGACGAGGCGATTCGCCGCCTGCCGCGTAGCTGAAGCTATCTCGAGCGCGGTTATACACTCCGACGCTGTGGAAGCGCTTCCATCCGGCTCGGTCCGCGCACGCTATATGTGCTGTTTTCCAGCAATTCAACCTCCCACCAAGGTACTCAGGTCGATTCTTTCGCGTTGGGGTAGCAGATAAACCTCCCGCTTTTTGGTATCTGACATAGCGCATTTCGGGACCCCCTAACCCATGCCTACGTCCTTTTCAGTAAGGCACAGCGCTAACTGGCGAAATTGAATGCGATACAACATGTTGTAGCATCGGGCGGTTTAATGTTTTCAGGAGATCGCCCACATGTCGTCTACGGAAGATCCGAAGCAGCCGCGCAACACTGCGCGCAGACATTTTCTAGGAGTGGTTGCGGCCGCCGGCGCTCGTCTCGCCGGCGCGGCGGCCATGGCCACGGCAATTTCAATCTCTCCGGCCAAAGCGATGGGTCGGCGCTGGGGGCGGGGCGGCTCCGGTGGACACGGAGGTTCCGGCGGGAGCGGTGGCCCGGGCGGAAGAGGAGGCCATGGCGGCGGCGGCGCAAATTGCTTCCTGCGGGGAACGGCGATCCTCACCGATTGCGGTGAGAGGCCCGTCGAGGATCTCAGCATCGGCGATCGCATTGCCCTTCCCGACGGCAGCACCCGTGCGGTCAAGTGGATCGGCCGCCAAAGCTTCAAGAAGAGCGGCGCACGCTGGCAAAAAGACGTCGTGCCGATCCGGGTTTGCCGCCACGCGCTGGACGGGCACACCCCACATTCGGATCTCTATCTGTCGCCTGGCCATGCGCTATACCTGAACGGCGTTCTGATCCAGGTGAAGGAGCTCGTGAACGGCACGACGATCGCACCGGTCGCTCCCGCGCCCGACGCCTCGATCGACTATTATGCCGTCATGCTCGATGCGCACGAGGTTATCCTAGCCGAAGGTGCTGCGGCCGAGTCCTTCCGCCTGCAGGACAGCAATCACGAGAACTTCTGCAATTTTGCAGAGTACCAGCGTCTCTATGGAGAGGAACGCAACGTCATGACACCCTTTGCGCCGTTGCTCGGAGGTGGCTGGTCACATTTGAAAGCGCTTCTCCTGCTCGGCGTCTCGCCGCTGGTACCGATCCGCGATCGCTTCGGGAATGCCTGCGAAAAGATCGACGCGCAGGCTAGGGAACTGTCACTCTGACATGAGGGGCATACGGCGGGAATAGAGCTCGCTGCACGCGAAGCCGTGCGGAAGTTTTGCGACGATACCAATCAAAGAAGTTAAGCGCGGCGCGCATCGGAAAGAGCGCGGCGCGCTTCGATTGTTCGCCTGCGCCGAAGCGAATGATGCTCGCCGATCTCCCGATCGACAAAGCGCTGCGGCGAAACACCTATTCCGCTTGCCCTTCTTTCGAAGGCTTTTCGGCGGGTGTCTCGGCGGCTTCGTCCTCTCCCTTGGCATCAGGCTGCACAATCGGCTCGGCCGACTGCGGCTTGAAGGTCCAGAACAGCATATAGAAGGCATAGGCGCCGGCTGCAGCGGAGATCACCGCCCAGAAGGGATCGCCGCCGATAATCTCGACCGCGGCCCAGCCGAAGCAAACGGCAACGATGCCGACACGCACCCAGAGGCGCTGGTATGCCGGATGGTTCGGATCGATCAGTTGCATGTCTGTCCCCGCGGTCGCATTTTGTCGCACTGTCCTTTAGTTTGAATCTTGCAAATGTGAAAGAGTCGCGGGCTTGACGCGACGCTCAGATGATGGAATGAAAATTCCAGATTTTTGGTAATTCGGTTTATTTGTTCCGAATTCAAGGGAGATTGAAATGACTGTAAGATTTGGTCTGCTCGGCGCCGGCCGCATCGGCAAGGTTCACGCCAAGGCCGTCAGCGGCGATGCCAATGCGACGCTGGTCGCCGTCGCCGACGCCTTTCCGCAGGCGGCGGAAGCCATCGCTTCGGCCTATGGCTGCGAAGGCCGCACCATCGAGGCGATCGAGGCGGCAAAGGATATCGACGCCGTCGTCATCTGCACGCCGACGGACACCCATGCCGACCTGATCGAACGCTTCGCACGCGCCGGCAAGGCAATCTTCTGCGAAAAGCCGATCGATCTCGACGTCGACCGCGTCAAGGCCTGCATCAAGGTGGTGGAAGAGACCGGCGCCAAGCTGATGGTCGGCTTCAACCGCCGCTTCGATCCGCATTTCATGGCGGTGCGCAAGGTGATCGACGACGGCAAGATCGGTGATGTCGAGATGGTGACGATCACCTCGCGCGACCCCGGCGCCCCGCCGGTCGATTATATCAAGCGTTCGGGCGGCATCTTCCGCGACATGACGATCCACGATTTCGACATGGCCCGCTTCCTGCTCGGCGAAGAGCCGGTCTCGGTGCTGGCGACCGCCGCCGTGCTGGTGGACAAGGCGATCGGCGAAGCCGGCGATTATGACAGCGTCTCGGTCATCCTGCAGACCGCTTCAGGCAAGCAGGCCGTCATCTCCAACTCCCGTCGCGCCACCTATGGCTACGACCAGCGCATCGAAGTGCATGGCGCCAAGGGCATGGCCGCAGCCGAAAACCAGCGCCCGGTCTCGATCGAAGTGGCGAACGGCGACGGCTATACCCGCCCGCCGCTGCATGATTTCTTCATGACCCGCTACACCGAAGCCTATGCCAACGAGATCGCAGCCTTCATCGCCGCGATCGAAAAGGGTTCGAAGATCGCCCCCTCCGGCGCCGATGGCCTGGCAGCACTGGCGCTTGCCGACGCCGCCGTCCAGTCGGTCAAGGAAGGCAAGCTGATCAAGATCGGCTGACGGTCCTCTCCCGACCGGAAGTCGTGCATGAGATGGCCGGGCTCTGCCCGGCCGTTTTGCGTTGGATGGTACTCGCAGGTGCGTGAACCAAGACCCTTCCCCGCCGAGCACGGTTGCTAAATTCGTGTCTGTGGCTGCCCCTCATCCGCCTGCCGGCACCTTCTCCCCGCAGGCGGGGCGAAGGGACATGCCGCGCCCTCTTTCTCCATCTCGACGTTGCGTTTGGCACGTCCCCTCGCCCCGTTTTTACAGGGAGAGGGTTATGGTGAGGGGCAGCCATTAACGCCGAGGCGCCGACAGGATCTGTCCCTAATCCGTCCCCTGCCCCCCGGACAGCACGATATCCTGGTCGATCACCGAGAGCGCCCGGTTGAGGTGGCCTTCGAAGACGAGGATGGGTTCGTCGGGGACGACGCGGATTTCGGGCATGCCTTCCATGCGCACGATATGCGACTGGCCGAGGCCCTCTTCGATGCCCTGCCGCAGCAGGTCGTAATAGCGGGTGCCGGGGCCGGTGATGGCGATCGGCATGCGTTCGGTCAGGCTGAGCATGCGCGACAGGCCGTTGCCGAGCGCGAGCCCCGCCTGGCGGAAGGCGAAGGCGGAGGTGCGGTGGCCCTGGCGGGCGCGGGCGGCGATCTTGTCGAGTTCGGCGACCGGCACGAATTTGGCCGGGATCGTATCGAGCGGCACTTCGAAGGCGCTGCGCAGGATGGCGTAGAAGCCGGCATAGGCTTCGATGCAGCCGCGGGTACCGCAACGGCAGAGACCGCCACCCGCCATATGCAGCATGTGGCCGAAATTGGGGGCGGAGATCTCCTGGCCGGCCTGGCCGCCGCGCCGGACGATTCCGAGCCCGATGCTGTGGCCGAGCGACAGTGCGGCGAGCGAACGGAAATCGGCGCCCTTGGCGATCTCC
This sequence comes from Rhizobium sp. Nf11,1, assembly GCF_050587665.1. Classification (NCBI taxonomy): domain Bacteria; kingdom Pseudomonadati; phylum Pseudomonadota; class Alphaproteobacteria; order Hyphomicrobiales; family Rhizobiaceae; genus Rhizobium; species Rhizobium sp. Nf11,1. Next base: position 192,087 of record NZ_JBOBHU010000013.1, read on the forward strand.
TCACGGGCGCCGAGCGCGGCGGCGACGAGCAGCGTCTCGTTGTCGAGAATGACCTTGGCCTGCCAGTCGGGCCGCAGCGCCGATTCGAAATCGATCTGGTCGCTGCCGAAGATCGGCGACCACAGAAGCACCGGCTCGGCGGAATGGACGAGGCCTTTGGAACTGATCGAGATCAGCAGCACCCTTTCCTGCGAAATCCTCGAGCGATCGAGAATGCGCAAGAGCCCGGCCTGCACCCCGGCGACGAACCGGGCGGCACCAGCCGGATCATGTGAGCGCCCCTCGCTGAAGCGGTCGATCAGCTTGCCGGCATAATCCACCAGCGAATATTGCACGGCATCGGAAGAGATGATGACGACGATCAGATAGCCGCAATCGCGCCGCTGGCGCAAAAGCACGCGCGGCCGGCCGCGGCCGCTTGCCGCCTGCTGCTCGGACTTTTCGATGATCTGAGCGCGTTCCAGATCGGCTGTTATCGCTGAAATGGTGGCCGAGGAAAGGCCGGTGAAATCGGATATTTCGGTATGGGCGAGCGCACCGTGGCGCCGCAGCACGGACAGCACGAGCACGCTGTTTCTCTGCCGGACCAGCTCCGTGCTCGACTTGGTCAGCATGGATGCCGCCCTCTCCTCCTGCTTTCGTGAGAGCATGATGTCACCCGAAAACCCTTACGGTTTTCGGCATCATGCTCTTCATCCGCCCTCACCTTCCCCTGCATCTCCGGTCGCTTTTGCGCAAGCGAATTAAGCCGGCGATGCAGAGTTGACAGTTGAAAAAATCTCTGACAGTTAATTTCTCGACTGTCGAGAAAAAAATCTCGACAGCTTTCGCGGTGGCCGGAGGAAGCATGGGCTGGGCCGGTCGCAACTCATTCGGGAGGACAATTATGAAGTCTATTATGAAACTGATGGCAGGGGCTGCCATTCTCGTTTCCGTGCATACCGCCGCCATGGCTGCTGATCTCGTCGTCGGCGTTTCCTGGTCGAATTTCCAGGAGGAGCGCTGGAAGACCGACGAAGCCGCCATCAAGAAGGCTCTGGAAGCCAAGGGCGCCAAGTATATTTCCGCTGACGCGCAGTCCTCTGCCGCCAAGCAGCTGACCGACGTCGAATCGCTGATCTCGCAGGGCGCCAACGCGCTGATCATTCTCGCCCAGGACTCCGACGCTATCGGCCCGGCGATCGAAAAGGCCGCTGCCGAAGGCATTCCGGTCGTCGGCTACGACCGCCTGATCGAAAACCCGGCTGCCTTCTACATCACGTTTGATAACAAGGAAGTCGGCCGCCTGCAGGCTGAGGGCGTCTTTAAGGCCAAGCCGGAAGGCAACTACGTCTTCATCAAGGGCTCTTCTTCCGACCCGAACGCCGACTTCCTGTTCTCCGGCCAGCAGGAAGTGCTGAAGGCTGCGATCGACGCCGGAAAGATCAAGAATGTCGGCGAAGCCTATACCGACGGCTGGCTGCCGGAGAATGCTCAGCGCAACATGGAGCAGTTCCTGACCGCCAACAACAACAAGGTTGACGCCGTCGTCGCCTCCAACGACGGCACGGCCGGCGGCGCGATCGCAGCGCTCGACGCCCAGGGCCTCGCCGGCTCCGTTCCGGTCTCCGGCCAGGACGGCGACAAGGCGGCGCTGAACCGCATCGCGCTCGGCACGCAGACGGTTTCCGTCTGGAAGGACAGCCGCGAACTCGGCAAGCGCGCCGCTGAAATCGCTCTCGACCTCGCCGGCGGCAAGGACATGAGCAAGATCGACGGCGCTCAGGCCTTCAAGGGCGGACCGAAGGGCGTGGAAATGCAGTCCGTCTTCCTGAAGCCGCTCGCTATCACCAAAGACAATCTGAACGTCGTCATCGACGCCGGCTGGATCTCCAAGGCTGAAGCCTGCCAGGGCGTCAAGGCCGGCACGGTTGCCGCCTGCAAGTAAGCCAGCTTTGAACTAGAATGACCGGCGCCGCAACGGACACCGCTGCGGCGCCGGATGCGGACGGGAATTCCAAGACGAAGTTTTCTCCGCCTCGCCACACCATCGCAGACTTGCATTCCCTGCCGGAAGAGCGTCGCGACGCCACGCGACCGGCTTCCGGAAGCATCGCGATGGTCAGTTGAAGACAGACGAATGGCGCCTTTGGCCAAGCTCCAGCACGCAGGCGCCCGTCTAAACAAGAATGGGGGAACGGCAAACCCATGGCCGACATGCTAAAATCAACGACTTCAAGCGGGCCGCGAACGGCGGAAGCCAATCCGGTGACCCGCTTCTTCCGCGCGACCGAGATCGACACCCGCCTGCTCGGCATGATCGGCGCGCTCATCATCATCTGGATCGGTTTCCACATCATCACCGGCGGCCTGTTCCTGACCCCGCGCAATCTCTGGAACCTCTCGGTCCAGACGACCGATATCGCGATCATGACGACGGGCATGGTGCTGATCATCGTCACCCGCAACATCGACCTTTCGGTCGGTTCCGTGCTCGGCCTCTGCGGCATGATCATGGGCGTGACGCAGGCGAAAATCCTGCCTGAATATATCGGCTTCGACAGCCCCTTCACCTGGGTGATCACGCTGCTGATCGGCATCATCGCCGGCGGCCTGATCGGCACCTTCCAGGGCATGATCATCGCCTTCTTCAACGTGCCCTCCTTCATCGTCACCCTCGGCGGCCTGCTCGTCTGGCGGGGTGCCACCTGGCTCGTCACCAGCGGTCAGACGGTTGCCCCCATGGACCAGACCTTCCGCATCATGGGCGGGGGCGCGGAGGGCTCGATCGGCGCCACCTGGAGCTGGGTCGTCGGCATCGCCGCCTGCCTCTTCGTCATCGCCAGCATCATCGGCTCGCGCCATCAGCGCCGCCGCTTCGGCTTTCCGCGCCGGCCGATCTGGGCGGAATATTTCCTCGCGACCTTGAGCTGCGTGCTGATCCTCGGCGCCGTCTCGATCGCCAACAGCTATTACTGGCCTGTCAACATCGCCAAGAAATATGCCGAAACCAACAATATCCCCTGGCCGGAAACCGGCCTCGACATTCCCTACGGCATAGCCGTGCCGGTGCTGATCGCCATCGTCGTCGGCATCATCATGACCTTCATCGCCACCCGCCTGCGCTTCGGCCGCTATGTCTTCGCGATCGGCGGCAACCCCGAGGCGGCCGAGCTCGCCGGCATCAAGACCCGCTGGGTGACGGTGCGCATCTTCGCGCTGATGGGCGTGCTCGCAGCCATTGCGGCGGCGATTTCCACCGCCCGCCTCAATGCGGCGACGAACTCGCAAGGCACGCTCGACGAGCTCTACACCATCGCCGCCGCCGTGATCGGCGGGACGTCGCTCGCAGGCGGCACCGGCACCATCGCCGGCGCCATGCTCGGCGCGCTCGTCATGCAGTCGCTGCAATCCGGCATGGTGCTCGCGCATGTCGACACACCGCTGCAGAGCGTCGTCGTCGGCACCGTCCTTGTCGTGGCGGTCTGGCTCGACACCGTCTACCGCGCCCGTGCCAAGTGAGAGGAGCTCCAGATATGGCTGATCAACGCACTCCCCTCGTGGAACTGAAAAACATTTCGATCTCCTTCGGCGGCATCCACGCCGTGGACAACGCCTCGGTCGATCTCTACCCCGGCGAAGTCGTGGCCCTGCTCGGCCACAACGGCGCAGGCAAATCGACGCTGATCAAGATCCTCTCCGGCGCCTACAAGCGCGATGGCGGCGAGATCCTGATCAATGGCGAGCCGGCCGAGATCCGCAATCCGCGCGATGCCAAGAAATACGGCATCGAGACGATCTACCAGACGCTTGCCGTGGCCGATAATGTCGACGCCGCCGCCAACCTCTATCTCGGCCGCGAGCTGAAGACCCGCTGGGGCACGCTCGACGACGTGGCGATGGAAGCCTCGGCCCGCCAGGTGATGGGGCGGTTGAACCCCAACTTCAAGCGCTTCAAGGAGCCGGTGAAGGCGCTTTCGGGCGGCCAGCGGCAATCGGTGGCGATCGCCCGCGCCATCCTCTTCAACGCCCGCATCCTGATCATGGACGAGCCGACGGCGGCCCTCGGCCCCCAGGAGACGGCGCAGGTCGGCGAGTTGATCAAGCAGCTGAAGAAGGAAGGCATCGGCATCTTCCTCATCAGCCACGACATCCACGACGTCTTCGACCTCGCCGACCGCGTCTCGGTGATGAAGAACGGCCAGGTGGTGGGCCACGCCCGCACCGAGGACGTGACCAAGGACGAGGTGCTCGGCATGATCATCCTTGGCAAGGTGCCCCCAAAAGCCATCCCCGGCCCCGGCGCCATGCAGATCTGACGCCACCTGCGCCCTGCCCCAGACAACCAAGCTCCGCCGCCCGCAAGGCCGGCGGAGTTTTTTATGTGGCATTCCTCAGGCTGACGGATAAAAACGCCCGTCAAATCGCAAGCATCGGTATTTCCGAGAATTTCGCGATTGATGCCGGCCGCAAGCTAGGCTAAGAACCACCCATCGGACAGGCGATTCAAACCGCCTCAGGCATGCACCCGTAGCTCAGCTGGATAGAGTGTTGGATTCCGATTCCAAAGGTCACAGGTTCGAATCCTGTCGGGTGCGCCATCATCTTATT